>CAMDEX010000150.1 GCA_945897075.1 Litorilinea aerophila | reverse complement strand
GATTACGCGAGAAATGCTTCGTCAATGCAGCGGCCGTCCCAGTGGGGATGGGCCGCCACGCCCAACACCCGGGCCAGCGTAGGCGCGCTGTCGAGCAGGGAGACGGGGCCTTGGATGGCGTAGCCCTGGCGGATGCCCGGCCCCGCAATCATCCAGGGAATCGTCATATCTTCGGGCATATCCGTGCCGTGGGTGCGCTCGTGGCCGCCGTGATCGCTGTGCAGCAGGAGTGTATCCTCTGGCTGCAACGCCTCGATGACGCAGCCGATCGCGCTGTCCACCGCTTCAATCTGGCGCAGATATGCGTCCGCCATCCAGCCGAAGACGTGGCCCGCTACGTCAATCGTGCCCAGATAGACAAAGGCAAAGTCGGGGCGATCAGCCCGGATGGTTTCCGCGGCTACCTGGGCAATCACCAGATCGCCGTCGGGGGTGTAACAGTTGTTGCGGTAGTAGGAAAAATCCAGCGCCTCGGGGCGGTTGAGATCGCGCAGCGGCTCCCAATTGTGATAGAAGTGGCAGCGTTTCCCCGCGGCACGCGCCTGGTCAACCAGACCGGGCAGCGGGCGCGCCATCGGCTGCCAGATGTTTGTTACAATGCCGTGGCGCTGCGGCGGCACGCTGTGAAAAATGGAGGTGTGGCAGGGCAGCGTCACGCTGGGCATGACCGATGTGCCGGTCATTGTGGATGCGCCGCGCGCTTGCAGCCCGTCGAGATGGGGTGTGTTGACCAGCGGCAGCGCGTCCGGGCGCATCCCGTCGGTCATAACGAGTACGGTTGTCATTCTGGCCGGTCACTCCCGCGCTGTGATGATGTGATGATAAGAATCTGGCGATCGCTGGGGGAACAGATAGCGAAGTATACCCGCAATCAGCCCGTTTGCATAATGTCCAAAAAGTACCTTTTCAATCATCCGGGCGCAGAAGTTCGACTTTTTCCGCAAAGTCGAACTTCTGGTGTGCCCAAAAACTGCTGCGGGTCGAATCTTCCGGTTTTCCCTATCGCCCGAAATTTGCTATAGTATCGGAATTCAGTTCTTCATGCACTGTCGAACGTCACGGGGGATCAAACAGCAAATCCGTAAATTCTGGGATCCGTGTTCTTATTTTCAGGGCAGGCGACATGCCTGACCAAACCAAAACCGGGAGGCCGCGTGGAAATACTTGCGCATTCTGTCAACAATTTTAATGGCGTTGTGATTGACCCCGCCCAACTGCCCACAGACCCGGTGGCGTTTCGCGCCCGGTTGGACGCATCCATCGCCCAGTGGCGGGCGGATGGACGACAGGTGATCTGGATCGAAGCGCCCATCAACCGGGCCGCCATCATCCCTCTGGCGGTGGACGCTGGCTTTGGCTTCCACCACAGCCAGGAGGGCTATCTGATGCTGACGCTGCTCCTGCAAGAAGGCGCGTTTGTGCCCTACTTCGCCACCCACTACATCGGCGCGGGCGGGGTGGTGGTCAACAGCCGCCAGGAGATTCTCGTCGTCTGCGAACGTTTCCGTCGCGGCAGCCGCATCCATTACAAATTGCCCGGCGGCGCGCTCCATCCCGGCGAGCATCTGGTGGACGGGGTGATCCGCGAGGTGCGCGAGGAGACGGGGGTGGAAGCCAAATTCGAGGCGCTGGCCTGTTTGCGCCACTGGCACGGCTACCGCTACGGCAAGTCGGACATCTACTTTGTCTGCCGTCTCTCACCCATCAGCGAAGAGATTATAATGGACACCCACGAGATCGAAGAGTGCAAATGGATGCCCATCGCCGAATATCTGGAAAGCGAGTTTGTCGGCCTCTTCAACCGGCGTATCGTGCGCGCCGCCCTGGAAACCCCTGGCATCCCATCGGTCTGGGTGGAAGGCTATAGCGACCCGACAACCCACGAATTTTTCTTCCCAAACGAATGAAAAGTGAAATGTGAGATAAGCCGGGTGATCTCACGTTTCACATCTCACGAGTCACGCCCCGGCCCACCGATTGGAGCTTAGAAGATGCGCATCGATCTCACCGGCAAAACCGCATTGATCACCGGCGCGGCCTCCGGCATTGGCCGCGCCTGCGCCCAGACATTGAGCGAGGCGGGCGCTTTCGTCGTCGTTGTGGATGTCAACGGAACGGGTGCGCAGGAGACCGTCGCCCTGCTCGGCCGCGGGCTGGCCCTGGCCTGCGATCTGCGTCAGCCCGACAGTGTGATCGCCATGCGCGATCGGGTCGTCGCTGAGACCGGCGGCGTGGACATTCTCGTCAACTGTGCCGGGCTGATCTCCTACCGCAAGGGGATCAACGCCGTCTCGCTGGACGAGTGGGACCTGCTCCTCGACGTCAATCTGCGCGGGACATTTCTGGTCTGCCAGGCATTTATGGATGGGATGAAAGAGCGGGGCGGCGGCTCGATCATCACCTTTTCCTCCCTGGCGGCGCGCGTGGGCGGTATCGAAGTGGGCATCCACTACGCAGCATCCAAAGCCGCGCTGATCGGCTTTACGCGCACATTGGCCAAAGAGGGCGGACCCTTCGGGATTACCGTCAACGCGGTGGCCCCCGGCGTTATCCTCACCGAACCGGTCAAGCGTCAGGTGGGCGGCCACGAAGATGCCTACACCGCGCAGATTCCGCTGCGGCGTCTGGGCCAGCCCCAAGACGTCGCCAATGTCGTTCTCTTTTTGGCCTCGCCGCTCTCCAATTACATCACCGGTGTCGTGCTCGATATCAACGGCGGGATGTATATGGGGTAGTATAGCCCGGCGGACATAATCTGGCATAGTGCGTGGTGCGTAAATTAGTAGTGATGTTCAATTCACACCTCAAACTGCGCGTGTACCGACGAAATCTGAATGCAATGAGCTTTCAGTGACATTACCAGTTCACGAACTACGCACTACGCACCACGCATTATCGGCAGAGAAAATCACAACCTTCGCATATACGCAACCCCATTTCCAGGGAGAAAACGATGAACACAGGACCGACGCTGATTTCCGAAGAAAAACTCAACAAATTTACTGTCAATATCCTGGCCGGGGCGGGTGTTCCCGCCGACGAGGCCGCGATTGTGGCCGACTGTCTGCTGTTGGCCAACCTGTCCGGCGTGGATTCTCACGGCATTGTCCGTCTGGCCCACTACATCCGTCGCCTGGAGAACGGCTCGATCAAAACCCACGCCGATATAAAATTCGAACGTACCGCGCCGTCTATGGGCATTCTGGACGGCGGCCACGGGCTGGGCCATGTGGTCACCTATCACGCCTGCACCAAAGCCATGGAAATGGCCGCAGAGAACGGCACCGGCGTCGTCTCTGTCTGCAACTCCAGCCACAACGGCATGACCGCCTACTACATCCTGCGCATGATCGAGGAAGGCTACATCGGTATCGCCATGACCGCCACCGACAAGATGCTCATCCCCTTCGGGGCAAAGCAGGCCTTCTTTGGCACAAACCCCCTGGCTATCGGCTTTCCCACCAACGGCATCCCCGTCCTGCTGGATATGGCGACGACGCTGGCGGCGTGGGGCAAAGTGGCCCTGGCCCGTATCGAAGGCAAGCCGATCCCCGCCGATTGGGGTATGGACGCCGAGGGCAAACCCACCACAGACCCCAAGGCCATCGCCGGTCTGCACCCCTTTGGCGGCTCCAAAGGCAGCGGTCTGGCGATGATCATTGACATCTTTTGCAGCATTCTGGCCGGTATGCCCTGGGGACCCCACATCAACCAGATGTACGGCGAGATGGACAAACCGCGCAAGCTCGGCCATTTCATTATGGCAATTGATGTGCGGCGGCTGATGCCCCTGGAGATTTTCAAGAGCCATCTGGGCGCAATGCTGGAAGAATTCACCCAGCTAGCGCCGGCCGACGGCTTTGACGCCGTATACTATCCGGGACAGATCGAGGGTCTGCGCCGCCAGCAGCGCCGGGCCGCGGGCGTCCCCATCGATCCAGGGCTGTACGCAGAACTGGCGGAAGTGGGCCAGCGCTTTGGTGTACCTTTCCCCGGCTGAGGAAATTACTTCCAATCTCCCAATCTCCTAATCTCTTAGGCAAAGCCGAGATTAGGAGATTGGGAGATTATGAGATTATTTGCAAAGGAGCTTTCCCCTTGCGCCACGCCATCCCCGTTGAAGAACTCGGCCCCCAGGCCCACGCTATGGCCCAGGCCGTGGCCTCCTGTGTCCACTGCGGTTTCTGTCTGCCCGCCTGCCCCACCTACCTGACGCTGGGCGAGGAGATGGATTCCCCGCGCGGGCGCATTCTGCTGATGAAAGGGGTGTTGGAGGGCGAGTTGGCGCTGGCCGACGCCCTGCCCTACGTGGATCGCTGTCTGGGCTGCCTGGGCTGTGTCACCGCCTGCCCCTCCGGGGTGGAGTACGGCGAACTGCTCGCCCCCTTCCGCGCCCTGACCGAGAAACAGCGCAGCCGCCCGCTGCTCGAACGCATCACCCGGCTGTTGGCAAACCAGACGCTGCCCTATCCGGGCCGCTTCCGCGCCGCGGCCAGACTGGGCAAACTGGCCCGCCCGCTGCAAAATTTTCTCCCTGTCCCAATGCGCGCAATGCTCGGTCTGCTGCCGGAGAAGCTGCCCGCCAGCCAGCCTCTGCCTTCCCTGATTCCGGTCACAGGCAGGCAGCGGGCGCGGGTGGCCCTGCTGGCGGGCTGTGCGCAGCAGGTGCTGGCCCCGGAGATCAACTGGGCGACGCTGCGCGTGCTGGCGCGTAACGGCGTGGAGGTTGTCATCCCCCCGGGGCAGGGCTGCTGTGGCGCGCTCTCTATGCACAACGGCGAGGCCGGCCAGGCGCGAAGATTGGCCCGGCGCAATCTGGGCATCTTCGATCCCGACGACGTAGACGCCATCATCAGCAACGCGGCGGGCTGCGGTTCGGGGATGCACGAATATCCGCTGCTCTTTGCGGGCAGTGGGGACGAGAAGCGGGCCGAGCAGTTTGCGGCAAAAGTGCAGGACATCAGCGTCTTTCTGGACAAACTGGGCATTGAAACGCCCCCGCCCCTGTCCGCGCCGCTGCGAGTGGCCTATCACGACGCCTGCCACTTGGCCCACGCCCAGGGCGTGCGCGACGCGCCCCGCCGCCTGCTGAACGCCATCCCCGGTGTCACCCTCGCCCCCATCGCCGAAGGCGAGATTTGCTGCGGCTCGGCGGGCACGTACAACATCGAACAGCCGGAACTGGCCCAGCAATTGGGCCAGCGCAAAGCCAATTCTGTGGCCGCCACCAGGGCCGATCTGCTCGTCACCGGCAACATCGGCTGTATGACCCAGATCAGCAACCATTTGGGTCGCCTGGGCAAACCCCTGCCCGTTCTGCACACAATCCAACTGCTGGATCAGGCGTACACCCAATAGACCGCAAACGACCGATCGCCGACCGCTGCATTGGGATATACCACCACTGTGCGGTGAAACACCGCACCTACGAAAATGACGAAATACCCAATCCCCAATCACCAGTCCCTCTTCCCCAATCCCCCATTCCCGGACTCCCCGTAATTTCAGTTCTTGCCATCGATCTGGACGAAACCCTATCAGCTACAGCCAATTTAATGCCACTTGCACAGATTTGTGGTTTGTGTTAGTCTTCCTCTACCCCCTAGTTGCCCCCACGCAGCGGCCCAATGTGAGCGGTGGGGATTCTTCCCAATTCGGCTCTCTATCGCTTCTTCCGGTTGCAACGGATATGACCTCAAACTCTACGATTTTGCAGGTGCAAGGCGTCACCCTTCGTTTTGGCGGCACAGCCGTCCTCAATCAGGTCAGCTTTGACGTATGCGCAGGGGAGATTCGGGCCATCATCGGGCCGAACGGCGCGGGTAAAACGTCTATGCTCAATTGCATCGGCGGCTTCTATCGGCCACAAGAAGGTGCTGTACTTTACAGCAGCGACAAAAAGGGCAGCAACAACAGCACTGGTCACGACCTGACCCGCACCCCTACCCATCACATCGCCCGCTTGGGCGTGGCCCGCACCTTTCAGAATATCGCCCTCTACACCGGCCTCAGCACGCTGGACAATCTGATGGCGGCCCGGCATATCCACATGCGCCAGAGCGGTCTGGCCGGTGCGCTCTACTGGGGAACGGCGCTACAGGAAGAGGTGGCCCACCGGCGGGTGGTGGAGGAGATCATTGATTTTCTGGAGATTGCCCACATTCGCAAGGCAGTGGTGGGCAGCCTGCCCTATGGCCTGCGCAAACGGGTGGAATTGGGCCGGGCGCTGGCATTGGAGCCGAATCTGCTGCTGCTGGACGAGCCGATGGCTGGGATGAACGCGGAGGAAAAGGAGGATATGGCCCGCTTCATTCTGGACATCCACGAGCGGCAGGGGACGACGATTATTCTGATCGAGCACGATATGGGGCTGGTGATGGACATCTCGGATCGGGTAGTGGTGCTGGATTTCGGCACGAAGATCGCCGACGACACGCCGGATGCCGTGCGGGCGGACAGCCGGGTGATTCAGGCCTATTTGGGGGGCGGGGGGGTAACCCAATGACCCTTTCACCCCAAACCCTCCCCCAGCACTTTTTGGCCCGCGTCGCCCAATACGGCGACGGCAAAGTCGCGCTGCGCCAGAAGGAGTACGGCATCTGGCGGGAATTCACTTGGCAGGAATCGTATACACAGGTGCGGGACTTTGCTCTGGGACTGCTGGCCTTGGGTTTTCAACGGGGCGACCACGTAGCGACGATTGGAGACAACGACCGCCAATACCTGTGGGGTTATCTGGGCATTCTCTCTCTGGGCGGGGTGCAGGTGGGCCTCTTCACCGACGCCAACGCCAGCGAAGCTGCCTACATTATTGACCACAGCGACTCCCGTTTTGTCCTGGCCCAGGATCAGGAACAGTGCGACAAACTCCTGGAGATTCGGGCGCGGATTCCCCAAGTGGAGCGGGTGATCTACTGGGACGAGCGGGGGCTGTGGAACTACGACGACCCCTGGCTGATTAGCTATGCGGAGGTGCAGGCTTTGGGCCGGGGGCTGTTGGCGAAAGAATCCCAACGCTTTGAAGTCGAAATTGCGGCGGGCCGGGGCGAGGAGATGGCGCTGCTCTGTTACACCTCCGGCACGACTGGCCTGCCCAAAGGGGCAATCATCAGCCAATCCAATCTGGCCCAAAGCGCCCAGATTTTCGCCCAGGTGGATCCCCGCTTCGACACGGACAACCACATCAGCCTGCTGCCCCTGGGTTGGATTGCCGAACACGTGCTGGGCGTGGCCCCCCACGTGATCTACGGGCTTGTCATCAACTTTCCCGAAGCGCCGGAGACTGTGCGGGAGAATGTGCGGGAGATAGCCCCGCAGAGCATTCTCTACAACTCTCGCCTGTGGGATGCGCTGGTGGGCAGCGTGCAGGTACGGATGAACGAGGCCAACTGGCTCAACCGCCAGCTCTACCGCTGGTTTCTGCCCGTGGGCTATGGGATGGCGGATTGTAAGTTAGAGGGGCAGACACCCGGCCCAGGGTTGCGTGTGGCCTATCGTTTGGGCGATCTTCTCGTCTTTCAGCCCTTGCGCGACAAACTGGGCTTCACCCGCCTGCGCGCAGCCTATACCAGCGGCGCTGCTCTCAGCCCGGACGCGGTGCGCTTCTTTCACGGGCTGGGGGTCAATCTAAAACAGATTTACGGCTCCACCGAAGTCACCGGCGGCGCAACAGTTCACCGACAAGGCGACATCAAATTCGCCAGCGTGGGCAAACCTGCGCCGGGTATTCCCATTCGCATCTCGGCGGAAGGGGAGATTCAGATCGGCGGGCCGACCGTTTTTCACGGCTATTACAAAAACCCGGAGGCAACTGCATCGGCCCTGTTGGAAGACGAGAGCGGGCACTGGTTCTGCACCGGTGACGCCGGCTATATTGACGACGACGGCCATCTCATCTATCTGGACCGGGTGAAGGATATGCTCACCCTCGCCAACGGTGAGCGCTTTTCGCCCCAGTTTATCGAAGGGCGGCTGAAGTTCAGCCCCTACATCCGGGATGTGATGGCCGTGGGCGGCGAGGAGCGGGCGTTTGTCACCGCGCTGGTGATTATCGACTTCGACAATGTGAGCAACTGGGCCGAGCGGCGGGCCATCGCCTACACCACTTTTACCGATCTCTCCCAGAGAGAGCCGGTCATCGAACTGGTGCGGGAAGCGGTGGAGGGAGTGAACGGTAGCCTGCCCCCTGCGGGCCGGGTGCGTCGTTTCGTGCTGATGCACAAGGAGTTCGACGCCGACGAGGCGGAGATGACCCGTTCCCGCAAGCTGCGCCGGGGCTTTCTCTACGAGCGCTACGGCGAGATTATCGAGGCCATGTACGACGGCAGAGAAAAAATCCACGTGGCCGCGCAGGTCCGCTACCAGGACGGGCGCGAGGGGGTCATTGAGACCGATGTGAAAGTAGTATCGCTATAGAGCTATCGTAGTGCGTGGTGCGTCAACCAGTACACGCACCACGCACCACGCCAGCAACGATTCGGGATAAACGAAGCAGGCGTATTCTTTCTGGAGTGAATAGATGAACTGGTCACTCGTACCCCAACAATTCATCACCGGCCTGCTCAACGGCGGGACGATTGGTCTGATCGCGCTGGGGATTGTGCTGATCTACAAATCGTCCGAGGTTTTCAACTTTGCCCACGGCCATATGGTGATGCTGGGCGCGTTTCTGACCTGGTGGTTTGCCGGCGGGGAAGGGAAAGGCGACGAGTTCTTCAACCTGCCCCTGTGGGCTGCGGTCATCGCCGCGCTGATCGTCTCGATGCTCATCGGCCTGCTCATCGAACGGCTGGCCCTGCGCCCGATGACCGGCCAACCCCTGCTTTCGATTGTGCTGATGACGCTGGGGCTGTCCCAACTGATCGAAGGGCTGGTGGCGATTACCTTTGGCGTGCAGCCCAAAAGCAACTTCCCCGCGCCCTTTTCCCCCAGCGACGTGCTGGTGATCCCCTTCCCCGGCGCGTTTGGCGACGCCATCCGGCTGAAATATACGCTCGTCGCGACATTTGTCGTGGCGATTGTCGTGGCCCTGCTCTTCATCTGGTTTTTCAACAAAACCCGGGCCGGGCTGGCTATGCGGGCCACGTCGGAAAATCACGAAGTGGCGCGCAGCGTGGGCATTAATGTGAGCCGGGTCTTTGGCCTCTCCTGGGCGATTGCGGGTGTCGTGGCGACGCTGGGCGGCGTACTCCTGGCAACGCTGACCGGGGCCAGCCTGAGCCTCTCGACGGTTGTACTCATCGCCTTCCCGGCCATTCTGCTGGGCGGGCTGGAATCGTTGGGCGGCGCGGTTCTGGGCGGGCTGGCCGTGGGGCTGATCCAGGCGTTGGTGCAGGCTTCCAAGCTGATCGAAGTGCGCAACTCTGCCGAGATCGCGCCGTATGTCCTGCTGCTGATCGTTCTCGTCCTGCGCCCGGAAGGGCTGTTCGGGCAGAAGCGGATTGAGCGGGTGTAGGCTATGCCATCGCCAATCCGGATTGAATGGACAGACTACTTGCAGCATAGGGCTACCACCCGAGGCTATTCTCTGACTATGTTGGAGGAAGTTCTGCGTTATAGTGAGGAGCGGTATCGAGACAGTGAAACGGGCCGATTGGTCGTGATTGGACGACACGGCAATCAATTGGTTATGATTCCATACGAGATTGAAGTGAATGTTATGACGCCCGTTACAGTACATTCGACGAGTCGGCAGCAAATCCGATTTCGTCTTCAGAGTGGAAGGTTGACTGTTGAATAATCCAAAAATGCTCTATTTTGAGAAAGAAGACGTGCTGCATCTGGTGCTGCAAGACGGTCCAGAGCAGGGCAGTTTTGAGTTGAGTCCAGACATTACTATAGAGGTGAACGAAGCTGGAGAGATGATTGGGGTGGAGATACTCAACGCCAGCCGGTTTATTCGGGATTCGGTTCTGGAATCGTTCCAAGCGAAGCTGGTCTTACAACCGGCAGCCGCGTAAACCCGAGGTGGGTATGGTTGTCTCAAACGCACAACCCCGACAAATCGCCCCCACCCATCCCGGCGCAATGTTACGGGAAGATTTCATGCCCGATTACGAATTGACTGCCAGCGGACTTGCCACAGCCCTCGGCGTTTCCCGTCAGATGATCCACGAGCTTCTGTGCGAGCAGCGCTCTGTCACGCCGCTGATGGCGCTGCGTCTAGCCCGGCTGTTTGGCAACTCGGCGACTTTCTGGCTCAACGCGCAGCAGGCGTTCGATCTATGGCAGTCGGAGCAGGTCAATCGCGAAGAACTGACGCATATCCAGCCCCTGCTGGCTGAAGCCTGAAACGATTGAGTGGTGACCGATGGCAATCCTACGCCCCGCGGGGGACTTTGACCGCACCTACCGACAGGATATGGCTCTGCTGCGCCGGCCCTGGCACTACGCGCTGGTGGCGTTGGCGCTGCTGGCCGCGTATACCATTCCCCTGTGGGGCAGCGCCTACGTCATCAGCACCGCCAACCGCATCGCCTACACAATTGTGGCCGTGCAGGGCTTGAATCTGCTCACGGGCTACACCGGGCAGATTTCCCTGGGCCAGGCCGCGTTTATGCTCCTGGGCGGCTACTTTTCGGCGCTGCTGGTCATCCACGCCGGTCTCTCCTTTTTCATAGCCCTGCCCGTGGCCGCGTTGGGGACGGGGCTGGCCGGGCTGCTCTTTGGCCTGCCCTCCCTGCGCGTAAAGGGCTTTTACCTGGCAATGGCTACGCTGGCCGCCCAGTTTATCGTCCCCTGGCTCACCCGGCATACCTTCACCGGCTATCTGGGCGGCTCCTCCGGGCGCATTGACGTACCTGTGCCGCAGATCGGCGACTTTCTTTTCAACGAAGTGAGCAGCTATCTCTACATTTCGTTGACCGTCCTGCTGATTACGACGGTACTCCTCTTCAATATCTCCCGCACCCGGCTGGGACGCGCCTTTATCAGTGTGCGGGACAACGACCTGGCCGCGGAGTTGCTGGGGGTGAATCTTTTTACCTACAAACTGCGCGCTTTTTTCATTGCAGCGCTGCTGGCCGGCGCGGCTGGCGCACTCAAAGCCCACAGCCAGCGGGGCGTGGGCACAGAGTTCGGCTATGGGCTGGAGGAGTCGATCCTCTTTCTGGGGATGCTGGTCATCGGCGGGCTGGGCACAAATCTCGGCCCTTTCCTGGGCGTGGCGACAGTGCTGCTGCTGGAAGACGCCGCAGGGCTGGCGGGCGGTCAACTGGCCGCGGCCTTTCCCAGCGAAGCGGCCCGGCTGCTGACCTCCTTCCGCCCCATCTTTTTCGGGCTGGTGCTGATGCTCTTTCTGATCTTCGAGCCGCGAGGATTGGCCCACCGCTGGCAGTTGTTGAAGGCGAGCTGGCGGCTGCGACCGTTTGCCAGATAGAAAAGGCAAACGGCAAAAGGGGAAAGCAAAAGTCGTCATTCGAGCAATTCGTGTTAGAGATTTTCCGTAGAGATTCAATCTGCGGTTTCTGCGTCATCGGCGTAATCTGCGTTCTGCTGCTTGAATTATCCGTATCGTACACCTGCAACCTGCCACTTGCAACCTGCAACGTGCCACTTTTCACCCATTCAAAGGAGAATCCCGCATGAAACGCACACTGTTGTTGACCCTTCTGCTGCTGGCCGCGCTGGTGCTGGCCGCTTGCCCTGCGGCCCCGCCCGCGGCTGCTCCTGCCCAGGAAGCCGCTCCGGCTGCTGAAGCCACAAAAGCCCCGGAGGCTGAACCAACCAAAGCTCCCGAAGCCGAGCCAACCAAAGCCCCCGAACCCGAACCCACCGCCGCCCCTGCCGAGGAACCTGCGGCAATGGCCGAGGAGGAGTGCGCCAACACCTTCGAGGGCGAGACCATCACCCTCTACCAGCAGGCCGGGCTGACCGGCCCCCTGGCGACGATTCTGGGCAGCGGCTTCATCGGCAGCACCAAAGACGCGGTGGCCGCCATCAACGCGGCGGGCGGCGTCTGTGGTGTGATGCTGGACATCCGCTTGGAAGACACCCAGTACAACCCGGAGCAGGAAGTCGCGGTCTACGAAACTTACCGGGCCGAGGAGCCAAAGCCCCTGATGGTCTTCACCTATGGCAGCGGTGCCACCATCGCCCTGAAGGATCGGGTGGTGGAGGACAAAATCGTCAACTTTGCCGCGGGGCTGAATGCCGACGCCTTCTACAACCCGGCCAATGGCTGGACTGTCGGCATCGCGCCCATCTACTCCGACCAGTTCGCCGGTTTTCTCCAGTTCGTGCATGACAACTGGGCCGATATCAAACCTGAAGGCGCGGGCGACGATATTGTCGTGGGTGTGCTGGGCTGGGCCAACGCCTATGGCGCGGGCGCAACCACACCGGAAGCGCTGGCCTACGCCGAGAGTTTGGGCATTACCGTTCTGCCCCTGGAACAGCAGCCCATTGACCCGGCCACAGATGTGACCGGCCAATTGCAAAATCTGCTGGTGAGCGGTGCCAACGTCATCTACCTGCAGTCCCTCTCCTTTGGCCCGGTGCAGGCCATCGCCACCCTACGCGGGTTGGGGATGTGGGATTCGGTCGTTGTCGGCACCAACAACTGGGGAATGAATACGGATGTGCTCAACATTCTGGGCGCAAACGCGGCCCTGGCCGATGGACTCTACGGTGTGATGCCCTACCGCTGGTGGAATGACACCGACGTGCCCGGTGTGCAGCAGGCGGCGGCGGCCTTTGAAGCGGGCGGCTATCCCGCCAGCGACAAAGCCGTGAGCTATCTGACCAGCTACGGCGCGGTCTATGCAGTGGCGTCGATCATCCGCCACGCGCTCAATACCACCGGCGACTTCGCCGCGCTAGACGGCCAGGCCTTCTACGACGCGATGCTCGATATGGGCACAATTGATGCCCTGGGCATCTTTGCGCTGGATGTGCGCGACGGCAACCGTGCCCCGCAAGTCTCCCAGATTCGCCAGGCCCAAGCCCAGGCCGACGGCACAGTGGACTTTGTGGTGGTGCAGGACTTTACAGAACTGCCCGACACCCGGCCCAGCGCTCAGTAATAGCAGCGAGATTAGGAGATTGAGAGATTGGGAGATTGTCTGCCCGATCACCTAATCTCCTAATCTCTCAATCTCCCAATCTCCTATGCTCAAAATCAACAACATCGAAGTCGTCTATAGCGATGTGATCCTCGTCCTGCGCGGGGTCTCCCTGGAGGTGGAAGACGGGCAGATCGTCTCCCTGCTGGGTGGGAACGGCGCGGGCAAATCAACGACACTGAAAGCCATCTCCGGGCTGCTGCGTACCCAACAGGGCGCGGTGACGCGGGGCAGTATCGAGCTCGACGGCCAGCGCATTGACCAGATGACGCCGGATGAGATCGTGCGCCTGGGCATCGTGCAGGTGCTGGAAGGCCGCCCCCTCTTTCGCCATCTGACGGTGGAGGAGAATCTCCTCACCGGTGCGCTCTTTCGTTCTGCCGCTGGCGGTGCGCTGAAACGGGATTTGGACGAGGTTTACAGCTACTTTCCCCGTCTGGCCGAATTCCGCCAACGGGTGAGCGGTTATCTCTCCGGCGGCGAGCAGCAGATGGTCGTCATCGGCCGCGCCCTGATGGCAAAGCCCCGGCTGATGCTGCTGGACGAACCCTCGCTTGGGCTGGCCCCCCTGCTGGTGCAGAGTATCTTTGAAGTCATCCGTCGCATCAACGCTGAATCGGGCGTCTCCATGCTGGTGGTGGAACAGAACGCCCACGTCGCCCTGCGCACTTCCACCCACGCCTACGTGATGGAGACCGGGCGCATCGTTCTCGACGGCGCGTCGGAGCAGTTGGCCGAGAACGCCGACATCAAAGAGTTTTATCTGGGGCTAACATCCGTGGGCGAGCGCAAAAGCTATCGGGATGTGAAGCACTATAAACGAAGAAAGCGCTGGCTGGGGTAGAAGGTGGCAGGTGGCAGGTGGTCTTACTTGCATACCTGCCACCTGCCACCTGCAACTTGCCCCTTTTGCCTTTCTAACGGAGAAACCGATGACGACATTCCTCGACGAACGCATCCACGACCAGATCGCCCACGCCTACGCCAATTCACCGGCCACCCGCGCCCGTCTGGATGCAGCCGGTGTCGCGGCGGACGCCATTCGGGGCGTGGCAGAACTGGCGCAGATTCCTGTGCTGCCCAAAGACGCGCTGGTGGGGCTGCAACAGGCCGCGCCACCCTTTGGCGGGCTGCTGGCCGTGCCCCTGGCTGAGATCCGCCACATCTTTCTCTCCCCCGGCCCCCTCTACGAGCCGGACGCGGGCCACGACCCGTCCATTCTGGCGATGGCGCAAGAGGCGTTGCGGCGCAGCGGTTTTGCTGCTGGGGATGTGGTGCTGAATACCCTCTCCTATCATCTGGTGCCCGCAGGGGCGCTGCTGGACGAGGCGCTGACCGGGCTGGGCTGTACAGTTGTACCCGGCGGCGTGGGCAACACCGAATTGCAGGTGAAGCTGCTGGCCGATTTGCCGATCACCGGCTATGTGGGCACGCCCAGCTTTCTGCTCACACTCCTGCAAAAGGGCGGGGAAATGGGCGCAGCGGTGAAGCTGGCAAAGGCGCTTTGTACAGCCGAACCGCTCTTTCCCCACATCCGCCAGCAGATTGTGGAGCGGGGGATTGCTGTGGGCAACGCCTACGCTACCGCGGAGTTGGGCTTCCTGGCCCTCAACACCGACGGCGGACGGGAGATGCGTCTGCTGCCGGAGCCGGTTGTCCAGGTGGTGGACCCGGAGAACGGCGGCGAAGTTGCGCCCGGCACACCCGGCGAAGTGGTGGTGACCAACTTCAACCGCGCCTATCCCCTCATCCGCATCGGCACAGGGGATATGGCGATTCTGCTCGACCCGCAACCGGGGAGCAGCCGCCAGGAGGGACGGGCCATCATTCTCATCGGGCGCAGCGGTGAAGCCAAAAAAGTGCGGGGAATGTTTGTCCACCCCAACCAACTGCGTTTTGCCGTCGGCCAACTGCTGCCGGGCGTCACCGTGCAGGGCGCGGTCTCCCACGACGGGGAGGGCAAAGATTTCTTCGTTGTGCGTGTGGCCGCTGACGACAAAGGCAGCGGCGAAGCCATCGCCCAAGCCGTGCGCCAGGTCAGCCGCCTGCGCGTGGATCGGGTAGAATTTGTGGGCGCGGGCGGGCTGGAGCCGTCGGTGCCGGGGATGGTGGACGAGCGAAAGTGGGGGTGAGCGCTCCCTCACCCATCTGTCAAGCTACCTCCTTCTGACTGCTTCTCTGTTTCGTGTGAATCGCCCGCAAAGATGACATAAAATGCCCAAAAAAACCCTCAACCACCACCAGAAAGCCGCCTTCCGCCCCGGCGAACAGCGGGTGCGCGGCGACGAAATCGAACGGCTGATCGCACTGGCGGCCAGCGATGACGCCGACGACCGCCTGGAAGCTGCCGAGAATCTCTGCCCCTGTCACCTGCGGCGGCGCGTGGAGGATGCCTGGCAGGCTCTCTACCGGATGATGGAAGACCCCGATGTGCGTGTGCGTCGGGCCGCCTGGCACACGCTGGAAGACGGCGGCTGCCCCACCGACCCGGCCCTGGAACCCATCTTCGACCGGGCGGTGGACAAGGAAAGCGACGCGCAGGTGCGCCGCTTTGTAGAGATGTTCGCCGTGCCCAACCGTTTGGCGCGGGCACGCCGGGAGATGGCGCGCGCCACCCACTCCCCCTACCAGCAGCGGGGCAAGTGCGATTTTTGCGCGGCGGGGGATCTCCCCGTGCGCGTGGAATACCAGACGGAGTTGGCCGGGCGTTTTGCGCTGATCTGCCGGGATTGTGAGCGACAGACCGCGTAGGGGCGCTGCTTGCTGCGCCCGCTGTCTGTGCGTCAGGCGCAG
>CAMDEX010000149.1 GCA_945897075.1 Litorilinea aerophila | reverse complement strand
CCGACAGCCAAAACCCCCTTGACCTACTCTACCAGTCCATTCAACTGCTCTTCCATCAGTTGTTTCGACAGTTAGGTTTTGCTTTATGATCTTTTTCGTCACTGTCACATCGACAATTCTTTGTCGATCTCGATCCCCTTAGCGCCTAGCGGCCCTGCTTCTGCTGTAGTAATACGACGGACTGCGGCATCAAAAGAGGTGTAGACTGTGCGAGAATGGACGAGCTGATAGCGATTTTGTACTGGATCGAGTTTGAGATCGTACAGCATCCACGCCAAATCTGCTTGTGCTGGTGAAACTTCCTGAAGTTCCGGCAGTGTATCAAAGAAGGGCCGCTGTACGGCAACTGCTTGCTTTTTCCCCCATCCCGCAAGGATGCCGCCTTTATAGATAAGTTGAGGCATCAGCCGTTTGCGAGAAGACGAAAGATAATCTGGACGAGGCCAGTATTGTTCGCCGCGCCAGTCCATCGCCGAGTTTCTCTGCCGATCCCCCATATATTCAGCAAAAGGCAGGCGAACATTTCCAGAAATATAGACCGCTTGGACCTCCAAAGTACCAAAATCGATTACTTTCCCATTTTGGTCGTGGGCGACAATCACGACGTCGATATTCCCTGCCGAACGTCCATGCCGATCACTCAATCGAACTTCGGTTAGTGACGTCCATCGGGTTTCCGATGGGAAGAAGAATTGGGCTGCGTCTTCAGCAATCAGCCAATCCTGGCGAAAACGGACTGGGCAGGTAATCACCGGCTCTTCGCCATCGAAGATGCTGCAAACACCGAGCGGATCGTTTGCTTTGTCCTTTGTGCAGGATGGAACCCGATTGTTGTAGGGGCAGAGACGATTGGTCCGGTATCGTTCGGCAGTGGCAGAAAGATTGTCAGTAGGAAATCCGAACACTTCTGCTAAGGGGTGTGTGGACATGAAATTTCCTCAATGGCGGGTAACTCACGTGGAGGCCACAGGGTAGGGGTCAGGCTGTCAAAGGCGTAGGTAGTGATTTGCCACGCTTGCCAGCCGCGTATTCCCTGCGTTGGCGCTCAATGCTGGCGATAATCTCAGGGCGTAATTCCAGACCGGCATCGGGATCAGTGATCCATTCGGATATCTTTTGGTCAATCAGCGTTTCCATCATCTTGGCTTTGGCCTTCAACAGAAGTGTCTGTTGGGCAATCGCTTTGCGCGCCAGTTCTACATACTCTGCGTTCAATTCGATGCCAATAAAATGCCGACCCTCCTGGATGGCCGCGGCTGCGGTCGTTCCGCTGCCCATAAAGCAGTCGAGTACCAGATCGCCGGGGTCAGTCAGCAGACGGATGGCTCTGGTCGGCAGTTCCAGCGGAAATTTGGCTTCGTGATCGTCGTTTGCCCGCACAGAAGGAAAATTCCAGACGCCACGCGACCCCCACTCCTTCCACTCGTCCGCGCTCAGACGGCTGCGATCAATTTTTGTGATCCCCGGTTTCCAGAAGATGTACAGATACTCAAATTCATCCACCGCCCGGTAGGAGAGGCTGGCCCAGCGCGAGTTTTCCCAGGCCGGGTCCTTCACCCAAACGCGCCGGTCATACGGATAAAAGCCCGCATCCAGCGCCCACTGCTCCACCAGACCGCCGACAATTTTCACCCGCGTCTGCGCTTCGGATTTGCCGCCGCGGATATTATTGCCGTTGAGACGGCGGTCAATCGTCTGCTCGCTGCATTCGAGCAATTTGGCAAGCTGGTAGCGGTTGTAATCGGGATGGCGTTCCATTGCGCGCAAAACATCCTCGCGGGCGATAGAAGAACGCTTGCGCCCTACCACATCCGCCTGGATGCGCGGCATTGCGGGGTCACGAAAGACAAGAATATCGGCAATGTTGATAGCCAGAAAGCCGCCCGGTTTGACAATCGGAAAATGGCGCGCAACCACAGCGGAGAGCAACGCCTGCCAGCCGCCAAAATCCAAATGGGCCTCGTACTCTTTGCCGACAAAATAGGGGGGCGACCAGACACTCAGTGCGATGCTGTTCGGTTCGATCCGGGGCAACAGTTCCAGCGCATCGCCCTGATGGATTTCGTCGGTCTCCAAGTGGTTGCAATTTGCATTCTGCTGGGCGTAGAGTGGCTTGAGTTGCTCCTGCAATTCCGGCGACAAACGATGCAAATTGAAGCCGTTCTGGTTCTTTCCGTTCATCGTTTCTCCCTTTCCCGCAACAGCATCTCCGCCACCATCTATTTCCCAAACATACAGATCAATGCGTTTTTGCTTCTTGGATCGATTGATAAATTTCCTCAACAGTCAGCTTGTCTATCCACTGATGGCGCTCTTTGGAATAGTCACCTTTACCAGTTTCAAACAACTGTAAAAAACGAACCAATCCGACCGGCCCCAATTCATTGGCAATTGCTTGTAAGCCTACTGTCCGAATTTCATCTACTGTCATTTCTGCAATATCAGTTCTCATACTATTTATCCTCTTTCTTCAAAACCCATACCGTCGGATTACTTACGAAAATATGTAAACGGGATTGAAATCGACCGGCTGATTTCAGCAAGCGATCATCCGTTGTCAGAAAAACATCGACTTGTGCCTCTTCTGCGCACGCAATATGCAGTGCGTCCATCTCCCCTATGCCAAAGGTCCGTATCTCCAGGGAGCGCTGCAACACTGAATCACTACTCACCAACATATCTTGTGCAAAAGAACGCAATGTATTTACACGCTTTCTGCGCTCTGTATTCGATATCTGTGCGATCTCGAAATCCAATACATCGCTTGCTATCCACGATAGTATCCCGCTTGTACACTGCCCAATGATTTGGAGGATCGATTCAGATTCAAGTCGGATTCGAGTCTGTGAATGATCATCAAACGGTCTGTTTAGACAGCACGTGTCAAGATAGACTTTCTGCACGGGTCAACTCCTCATATGCAACGGAATCTCCGCCACCGTCACATTCCCGAAGACCGTCTGGTGCTTCTCCGCCTTCAGCCGCGTCCACGGCTGCCAATCCTCGGCCCGCCACGCGCCGCCTTTGGCCGCGGGGATCGGACGGTTGGCGTTGTCGCCGTAACGGAAAGCCCAGTCGGGGTCGCAGGCCTGGCAGGTGAGACAGCCCGCGCTGTCCGGCGGGCAACTGAGACCGGTCTTGTCCTGGGCCGCCAGGCGCAACTCGTAGTGGAAATAGTTTTCGCTCACGCCGCTCTGCACAATGTCCCAGGGTAGGGGATCGCCCACAGTCCACTTGCCCACGTAGTGTTCCCGGTCCAAACCCACCTCTTCCAGCGTGCGGAAGAAAGTGCGCACGTTCAGTTCGCCCGACGGGATCGCCAGCAGCACTTTTGCCAGCTCCCGATCGCCCCGGCTGAGGACAGCCTGGACTTCGGCCCAATCCGGCGAATCGGCGCGCACAGCCACCCCGTGGCGCGCCAGCCCTTTGTTGATGGCCCGCTGGCGATCTTTGATGGTGGCTGGGTCGGCCATCGCCTCCCACTGGAAAGGCGTGTGGGCTTTGGGCACAAAGGGTGTGGCGTTGATGGCGATGCGCCGGTTGAAGCGCGCTTTGGCCGCCAGCGTAAAATCGACAATCGCCTGGATGTCGTCGTCGCTTTCGGAGGGGTGGCCCACCATAAAATAGAGCTTCAATTGGGGGAAGTTGAGTTCGCTGGCCAGGCTGACCGCGTGCATCATCTGATCTTCGGTCTGGGTTTTGTTGATGACGTTGCGCAGCCGTTGACTGCCCGCTTCCGGCGCAACCGTCAGCGTCTGCGCCCCGCCCGCGGCCATCGCCCGGATCAGCGGCACGGAGATCGGGTCCATGCGCATCGAGCTGGCGCTGATTGATGCGCCCATCGCGTGCAGCTCCGTCGCCAGCTCGTCAATCTGCGTGTGGTCGCTCACCGCGGCGCTGACCAGCCCCACCCGCTTGTGGCCGTGCGCCATTGCATCCCTGGCCCAGCCGAGGAGGACATCCAGCGGCTGCTCGCGCGGCGGGCGGTAGACGTAGCCGGCCAGACAGAAGCGGCAGCCCCGTCCACAGCCGCGCGCAATCTCCATCAGGTGCATCCCGCTGAATTCGGTCTCCGGTGTGTAGAGGGTGGAGTGGGTGGGGTGTTTGTATAGTTCGCGCACCCAGAGCCGTTCCACCGGGCGAAAGTCTACGTGGCTGCGGTTGGAGGGGCGCAGGCTGGGCACATAGAAACCGGGCAGCCGATCCAGCGCGGCCAGCAGAGCGGCGCGGTCTTCGTATAGCCCTTCCCGGCAGAGGTCGAGAAATTGGGGGATGGCATCTTCCCCCTCGCCGATCAGAATCACATCGAAAAAGGGGGCCATCGGCTCCGGGTTCATTGTAATGCCCGGCCCGCCCGCGATCAACAGCGGCCACTCTGCGCCGTCCCAGCGCGTAGATGCGTGGCGGTCGACGGCCAGCGGCGGCAGGTTGGCCTGGCGCAGCATCTCGACGACGTTGAAATAGTCCATCTCGTAGGAGATGGTGAAGGCCCAGATGTCGAATTCTTCGGCGGCGCGCTCGTTTTCCAACGAGAGCAACTGCTTGCCCGCGGCCTCGCCCCCTTTCTCCCAGAAGATGCGCTCGCAGACGATATCTTCCTCGGCGTTGAAGCGGCTGTAGAGAAGCTGGAAGGCCAGACTGCTCATCCCCACGTAGTAGGTGTTGGGGAAAGAGAGGGCGATGGGGAGTCTGCCGCCCCAATCCTTGACGATTGCGCCCTCTTCGTTGGGTGTCGGGCGCGCTTCCATCCGCCCTGCTTGGGCACCACGTCGGAAATGTCTTTGTGTGTGATTGTGCTGTCGTTTTGCCATGCGCCTATTGTATCACAAAGGGGTTGGGGATCGGGGATTGGGGATCGGGGATTGGGGATTGGGGATTGGGGATTAGGCCGTGAAACGCCAGTTTCTCCCAGTCCCCAGTCGCCAGTCGCCAATCTCCAATCCCTACAATCTCCGCCTGCCGTAGACAATCCCTTCCAAAAAGTGACCGAGAGGAGCGAAACGCTCCCACCCATCTACTGCGGCCCATACGATGCCGGCTGCTTCCCGGCTGCTGAGGAAGACGCGGGCGGCGTTGGGCAGCCGTTCTCTGTTGCCCGCGGCGTAGGTGTGGATTTCGGGGATGCCTGCCCGCTGGAAGTGCCAGCGGCTGCGGTAGAGATGCAACGGATGGCTGACGAGGGTGACGCTGCGCCAGCCATTGGCGACCAGCACAGCGGCGGTGGCCTGGGCATCTTCGCCAGTGGTCTGCCCGCCGTCGGCCAGGAAGATACGCTCGGCGGGTACGCCCCATTCGATGGCTTTGCGTCGGGCCACTGCGGCTGCGCTGAGACGGTCGTTGGTATAACCGCCAGTGGTGATCAGCACTGGCTTTTCGCCCAACGCTACCCGTTCGTGATAGAGCTCGACAGCCCAGCGGGTGCGCGCGGAAAGGTCGCGGCCCGGCTCGCCATCAGCCCGGACCAACGCACCCAGGACAACAATCGCATCGGTTGGCTGGATTGGGTCGCCCAGCCCCGCCCCGTCAATCTGCCAGGCCAGCCAGAAGAGAGCGGACATTCCGATTATGCCAGAAACAAAAACGGTTGTCAGACCGACAACAAACAGGTGGCGGATGATAGGAATGGGTTTGGTCTTGGAAGAGTTTGTCATTTCACCCCAGAAAACGCTGCTCCCTGGCGGGAAGTTCCGCGGGGCGGGTTATCAGTCCGACCTGCCAATGCGGCCCATTCTTCCGGTGTGTTGACGTTGACGAAAGAGCGCAGGTCTGGATCGAGGGGGCGCACCTCTTCTTCCTGCACAAAGCGGGTGCGTACCTGTGGAAGAAAACCATCCATCCGCCGCCCGCCTGCCTGCAGGAGTGCTTCCAGCGCGGGCAGAGAGCGCCGGTGATAGAGCGCGTGGAGCGGTTGGGGGCGGCCAGCCACCAGCGGCACAACCGCATCCCAACTCTCATTGCTCTGGGCGATGAGATAACGAAAGACGTCTGGCTGCGCAAAAGGCAGATCGCAGGCCACACAAATGCACCAGCCATCCAGCGCGGCCAGCCCGGTTGCCAGCCCGCCCAGCGGACCTGTGCCAGGGAAGGCGTCGGCCAGAGAGCGGGCCTGGAGATCGTTCAGCGCCGCAACGATGGCCGGATCGTTGGCGATCACCAGCAGATCGTCCGCCAGAGGACGCAAAAGGGCGGCGATGTGGCGGATCAACGGCTCACCGCTGCCGGGCGCTGGCAACAGCGCTTTGGGCCGACCCATGCGCCGGCTGACCCCGCCCGCATTGATCAAAAGTGTCGGAGACATCGTCTACACGCTTCCCAACGAAAAAGAGCGAACCGCATGACAGCTCGCTCTTTTGGGCAGATCAATCTGATTCAGGCAATTCCGACCTTCCGGGAAGGGGTCACAAGATCGTCCTACTGGTATGTGACACCCTGACCCATTCCCGGCCGCTGCAAACCGCTGACTGCTAACCAATTCATAACGGACAGTTGTTTAGCTGTCCAGGTGGTTGACAACATCGCCGACAGTGACCATCTCCTGGGCTTTCTCGTCGTTAATCTCGCCGCCGAACTCTTCTTCGAAGGCCATAATCAACTCTACCAGGTCCAGGCTGTCAGCGTCCAAGTCGTCCTTGAAACTGGCCGCCATCGTGACATCTTCCGGGTCAACGTCGAGTTGATCGACGATAATGTCGCGCACGCGCTCAAAAGTGCTCTTGTCTGCCATTGGTTTTCCCCTTTGCATAATTAGATATGGATTGTACTCGGCGTTCGTGGGCACGATTCTGGAAATCGGCCAGATGATGACAGGAAGTTCGCGAGAAGTTGTAGCCGATCCTCGCAATCAAACCAGCCAAAGGCGGCTTCCATTGTAGCGATTGGCCTATAGCCTGTCAAACCAGACAGCGGGAAAGTTCCATCATTGACAAATTCGCTTCCAATCTTGAGCTTTCTTACGGTCAGGGCTACAATAGGAGTTGGCTTGGCAATCTTCTGCTTTCCCCATTTGTAACACGCAAAGCGGGTGAGAGTTACGCACACCAGGCCGAATTGGTGCTATTCTGCACTCCGCATCCCGCACTCCCCGGAGCAGCCCGTGTCCCACAGCGACCGCAAAGCCGATCACATCCGCATCAACTTGGAAGAAGACGTTGATTTTCACCGTCTGACCAACGGTTTCGAGCGCTATCACTTCATCCACCAGGCACTGCCTGAATTGGATCTGAACGCAGTGAAGACAGACATAACGGTCTTTGGCAAGCGGCTGGCCGCTCCTATTCTGGTCAGCTCGATGACTGGCGGTACCGCACGGGCTGCTCTGATCAATCAACGGCTGGCTGAATCTGCGCAGGAACGCAAACTGGCGTTGGGTGTCGGCAGCCAGCGGGCTGCACTGGAAGACACCGCGGCCGCGGCCTCCTTTGTTGTGCGCCGCTACGCACCGGACGCGCTGATCTTTGCCAATCTGGGCGCGGTGCAACTCAACTACGGCTACGGCGTAGACGAATGCCGGCGGGCGGTGGAGATGGTGGAGGCCGACGCGCTGATCCTGCATTTGAACCCCCTGCAGGAGGTTTTGCAGCCAGAGGGTGACACGAATTGGAAAGGACTCCTGCCCAAAATTGGCGAGGTCTGCCGTAGACTGGACGTGCCGGTGATCGCCAAAGAAGTGGGCTGGGGTATTAGTGGCGCGACGGCGCGGCGGCTGCTCGAGGCCGGTATCAGCGCTATTGACGTGGCCGGCGCGGGGGGCACCTCCTGGAGCGAAGTGGAGAAACACCGCGCCCCGAACGAACGACTGCGTCGTCTGGCCGCGGCCTTTCGTGAATGGGGCATCCCCACCGCCGTCTCCCTGGCGCAGGTAGTGGCTGTGCGGGATGAATATGCAGCGTCCTTCCCTGATGGTCGGGGTTTGTATGGCTTGCCTGTCTTTGCCAGCGGGGGCATCCGCAACGGCCAGGAGATTGCCAAAGCTGTGGCTCTGGGCGCTGATCTGGTCGGGCTGGCAGCCCCCTTTTTGAAGCGCGTGATGGAGTCCAACCAGGCGGTGGTGGACGAAATGGAGATTCTGGAAGCCGAGATGCGCATTGCAATGTTCGCCGCCGGCGCGGGGGATATTCACTCTCTGCGTCGGCCCGGCGTGCTTGCCCCCACAGAATCGTCGATCCAATAAGTTGACGATTGCGACCTTCCGGGAAGCGGCCAGAACAACTCCATTATGCCCTTAATTTTGTGGCCGCTTCCCGGAAGGTTGTCGAGTTGTTGAATCGCGATTCCATAGGAGAACTTTATGTCTGAACCAAATAGCTTCGACCGTTTCGCCCGCCAATGGCTACCCCTTCTGGAAGCCGAAATGCGCTCGCAGCTTGCCCACCCCGATGCCGTCGTGGCCCAGCACTACCAGATGATGCACTACCACATGGGCTGGGTGGATGAATCGTTTCGGCCTGGCGCGTTTGGCACAGGCAAGCGCATTCGGCCACTGCTCTGTCTGCTGGCGTGCGCGGCCGTGGGCGGCGATCCGGCACTGGCCTTGCCCGCCGCAAGCGCGGTGGAGATTTTGCACAATTTTTCCCTCATCCACGACGACATCGAAGACGGCGACGAGACCCGCCGCCACCGGCCAACGGTTTGGAAAGTTTGGGGCGTGCCCCAGGCGATCAACGCCGGGGACGGGATGTTTGCCCTCGCCTTTGCCGCTCTGCTGAGCAGCCGCGGCTGGGGCGTAGCAGAGGGGGCACTTGTGGCCGCGTTGACGCGTTTTGCGGCCTGTTGCGCGGCTTTGACCGAAGGCCAGCACTTGGACTTGCGCTTCGAGCAGGAGGAGAGCGTCTCTGTGGCCGACTACCTGCGCATGATCGAGGGCAAAACCGCCTCCCTCGTGGCGGCCTCTCTCTCCATCGGCGCGCTGCTGGGCGGGGCATCGCGCGAGTGCGACAACGCCCTCTACCGCTTTGGTCTGCACATCGGTCTGGCTTTTCAGATTCGAGACGACATTTTGGGGATTTGGGGCGATCCGGCTGTGACGGGCAAAGCAGCGGGCAACGACATTCTGCGCCGCAAAAAGAGCCTGCCCCTGCTCTACGCCCTGGAAGAGCCGACAGTCAGCCAGCAGTTGATGCGTCGCCTGGGCGAACCGTTGGCCGAGAGTGATTTGCCGGGTCTTCTCAACCTCTTGGCCGCGGCCAATGCCCAGGCGTTTGCAGAGGATGCGGTGCGCACCCATCACCAGCAGGGGTTGACAGCATTGCAGGAAGCGTTGGGTGCCGCTGCGCTTTGCTCACCGCTGGGGGTGCTGGCCGACGATCTCCTGCTGCGACAGGCGTAGGGGGGAGTGGGGAGTTGGGGACTGGGGATCGGAGACTGGGGATCGGATGGCCCAATCTCCAATCCCTAATCCCCAATCTCCAATCCCCACTCCCCACTCCCTAATCCCCACTCCCCCACTCCCCAATCCCCAAATTCGCCCCAGCCCGTTCCAGCATCTGGATCAGATCGTCTGGGCGCACGGGTTTGGTCACATAATCGTCCATGCCGGCTTCTTCGCATAGCTTGCGCGCCTCGTCGTGGGCGTGGGCTGTCAGCGCCACGATGCGCGGTCGCTCCGCCGCCGGCCACTCCGCCTGGATGCGCCTGGTGGCTTCCAGGCCGTCCATTTCGGGCATCTGGACATCCATCAAAATCAGATCGTAGGTTTGACGCCGCAACGCCGCCAATACTTCGACGCCGTTGGCGGCCAGGTCCGCCTGATAGCCGAGTTTTGCCAAGAGGCGGATAGCCACCTTTTGGTTGATCAGATTGTCTTCGGCCAGCAGAACGCGCAGGGGAATTCGTGCGGCCAACATGCCGCTGCTATCCGTTTGCCGGGTGCCCTGGCGCACGTCAGTACTCTTGGACAGATAGGCAGCGGACGCCAGGGTCGGTTCGTCTGCCACGGGCAGCGTCATATCGAAGTGGAAGGTCGAACCAACGCCCGCCACACTCTCCACCCACATCCTACCCCCCATCTCCGCGCAGAGGCGGTAGCTGATGGCAAGCCCCAGCCCACTGCCTCCGTATTTGCGCGTCGTCGAAGCATCCACCTGCGAGAAAGATTTGAAGAGCCGTTCCTGGCTTTCTTGCGGAATCCCGATACCCGTGTCGCGCACGGTAAAGTGCAGCCGGGCGTGACCACTGGCAACGGCTGCGCTGGTCGTTCCCACTACCACTTCGCCTGTCTGGGTGAATTTGATGGCATTGCCGATGAGATTGGTCAGAATCTGGCGCAGGCGTGTCGGATCGCCGATGACTGTTCCCGGTACGTCGCTGGCGATACTACTGCCCAATGCCACGCCCTTGCGCGCGGCCTCGCCAACAAAGAGGTCTACCGACGTTTCTACACATTCGCGGAGATTGAACGAAACGGATTCCAATTGCAATTTGCCAGACTCAATCTTGGAAAAGTCGAGAATATCGTTGATTACCGCTAAGAGATGCTCGCCGCTGGAGCGGATGGTGCTGACGCAATCCAACTGTTCAGCAGAGAGAGGTGTGTCCAGCAGCAGGCTGGTCATGCCTACGACAGCGTTCATCGGTGTGCGGATTTCGTGGCTCATATTGGCCAGGAAGTCAGATTTGGCCCGGCTGGCTGCTTCGGCGGCTTCTTTGGCCCGGCGTAACTCGTTTTCCATCCTTTTGCGGTGGGTGATGTCCCGATCAAAGCCGAGAACCAGTTCCCGCCCGTTTACGGAGACAATCGTGCTGGAAACTTCGATGGGGAAAACAACGCCATCTTTGCGCCTGTGCATTACGTCCAGGTGTATGGAACCGTGCGCGCGTATGGACTGGAGATATTCGAGCCGGTGGTGTTCATCAACGTTCAGCATTGAAATCGGCTGACCGATCAGTTCTGCCCGGCTGTAGCCGTTCATAGCACAGGCGACTGCGTTACAGTCTACAATGCGGCTATCGCCATTCGGCGCAGCGGGATCGAGCAGGAAGATGGCGTCGGGCGACTGTTCAAAGAGGGTGCGGAAAAGGATTTCGCTCTCTTGCAGCGCCATTTCAATGCGTTTGCGCTCGGTGATGTCTAGCAGAAAGCCGATGGAGCCGGTGGAATGGCCTTGCTCGTCGCGCAGTTCGACAGAGACATCGGAAACCCAGCGTGATTGATCATCCCGGGTGCGGATGCGCACATCTTCGGTCCATGTGGCAATCGCACCGGATTGCACGGCGCGCACAGCCTCGGCGTGGGTCATGCCTGTCAATGGGCCGCTCAAGATGTGTTCTTCGGTCAGATGCGACCAGAGCTTCTGATCCATCTCGGCTGCGCTATAGCCGGTGAGCGTTTTGATATCGTCGCCCATAAATGTATAGCGGCGGCTGCGTGTATCCACGGCATAGGGAACGCCGCCCGCGGCCGCGATGGCCTGGCGATAGATGCGCTCGGTTTCCAGCAGTGCGTTCTGGGCCTGGACTTGCTCAGTAATATCCTGGGCCAGAAGCAATACCGCCAAAGGATCGGCGATGGGCGAAATGCGCGCCTCGAAGAAATGCAGGCCCATCGGCAGGGCCAGGCTGTAATCCACTTTGCGCATCTCCCCGCTGGCCAGCGCGTCGCGGATGGCGTCGGCCATCCGATCGGCCAGGGGCGTGGGCAGAAATTCATAGAACGAGTGGCCCAGAATGGCCTCGCGTGGAGCAAGCAGCAGTTCCGAGTTTTCGGCCTTACACTCCAGATAGATGAAGTTGGGATCGATGAGGAACATCAGGTCGGGCAGGGCATTGAGCATCGCCTGCTCTTTGGCTTCCCGTTGGCGGATTTCCGCTTCCGCTCTCTTCTGCTCGGAAATGTCGCGGAAGAGAAATTGCACTGTGGGCATCTCGCCGTATTGGACTGGTCCAGCGCTGATGCTGACTTGCAGAAGTGAGCCATCACGGCGGATCAGTGCGCCTTCGGTGTGAACGAGTGTATCGCCCCTGAGAATGGCATCGATCCGATTGGCTGCCCGTTCTCTCTGTTCTGGAGGGATGAGATCCAGTACTGGTGTACCGACAAACTCGGACGGATGGCTTCCCCCCAACATCCGCCGACCAGTCTGGTTCATAAAGAGAATTGTGCGCCCGTCCTGCACACAGATACCCTCGGGTGAGAGTTCGATCAGGCTGCGATAACGGCTCTCGCTGTCACCGATCAGCCTGTTGGCAACGGTCAACGCCTGTGTGCGTTCGGCCACCTGCTCTTCCAAAGAAGCGGCGCGTTCTTCCAACTGGGCAATCAGCAGCCGCTCCCGCTGCAATGTCTGGTTGATGGCCCTGAATATGAAATAAATCAGGAGACAAATGAGTGTCAGGGCAAGGACGGATTCCAGAACGGACAGAATCGTGGCATTATCGCTGATTGTCGGCTGAAAAGTGGTAACAACCAGTCCAATAGCTACTGAGAGATAGAGAAAGGTCAAAACGCGGTTGGACGTCAGCGCGACGACGATGACGACAAAGGCGAGGATCAGAAGACCCGGCGCCGAGAGGCCCGCGTGCCAGGTGAGCAGAGTCTGGCCGGTCAGAAGCGCCAGCAGAATCGTCTGGATGCCTATGGCCCAATGATTCCGGCTGATCAGTGCGTGGGCCAACACGGACCCAGCCAAGAGAAGCAGGGAAACCAGAAAAGGGAATGACGAAAGCAGCGCGATCTGCCAAAGCCAGCCCGTTGTCACGCTCCCCAGCAGGGCGATTCCAGCCAGACAGCGCAATGCGACCAGCGTCAGTTGACGCTGGAGCAGACGGCCCTCTTCCTCGGGGCTTTGCATAGAAACGACTGACTGATCGGACAATCGCTTAGCGCTTTCCATAGATTCTTTCATCCGTTGTTGACAACCTTCCGATAAGCAGCCAGAATTGCTTCTGTCTGGTCTTGACTCTGTGGCCCCCTTGCCAGAAGGTAGCTACACCATAGCAGAGTCTATGCTTCGGTGTCCACTATACCATTGCGCTCTATGGGAAAGAACCGGTGAAATCTTGGATTTTCGCCTTACAGCCTGAAAATTGTCTTATGTTATCAATGCCAGCAACTCTGCCAGCCCCTCGATGATCCAGTCCGGCGGCTGTGGCGAACGCAGTGCGTCGGCCCGGCTGCTGACTCCGGTCAGCACAACGGCTGTCACCATCCCGGCCGCCTGGCCCATACGTATATCTGTCTCCAGCCTGTCACCCACTATCAGACAGCGCGACGGCTCTACCTGCAATTCGGCCATTGCCACCTGCACCATCAGCGGCGATGGCTTGCCCGCCAGCAGCTCCACTCTACGCCCGGTCAGATGTTCCAACGCAGCAATCGTCGCGCCGGCGTCGGGAATGTCCCCGCCGGGCATGGGGCAGGTGCTGTCCGGGTTGGTGGCGAAGAATTGAGCGCCCGCTTTCAATGCCTGATAGGCGGTATTGAGCTTGCGATAGTCCAGCGTGCGGTCCAGCGCCACCACCACCGCGTCGATGCCCGCCGGGTTGATGACCTCCTGTGGGTTCTGGGCCAGCAGTTCGTCCACAACCGTCAACCCGAAACCGCGCAGTTCGCTGCGCAGATTCTCCTCGCCGATGACGTAGAGACGCAGATGGGGCGCGCTGCTCGCCAGATGGCGGCCCAGAACGTAGGCTGATGTGATGACCTCCGCTTCATCGGTGGGAATCCCCAGCCGGGTCAGTTTGGCCGCATAGACCGCCGGCGGAGAGAGGGGTTTGTTGCTGACAAAAAGTGTGCGCTTGCCGCGCCGCCGCAACTCAGCAATCGCCTCCACTGCGCCCGGCAGCGCAGCGTCGCCCAGATAGACTGTGCCGTCCAAATCAAAAATAATCGCATCAATCGAAATTGTCATCGTCGCTCTTTTCGTCGTTGAGAACACGGATTACAGAATTGACGGATTGCTCTCCCTTCCTCCCTTCCTCTTGTCCTCCCTTCCTCCTGTCCTCCCTTCCTCCTGTCCTCCCTTCCTCCTGTCCTCCCTTCCTCCTGTCCTCCCTTCCTCTTGTCCTCCCTTCCTCTTGTCCTCCCTTCCTCCTGTCCTCCCTTCCTCATCTCAATTTTTTCACCGTCCCCGCCAGCCCATCCACGCGTACCCAATCGCCGGTTTTCAGGCGCACCGTCGCATCCCCCGTGCCCACCACCGCGGGGATACCCAACTCGCGCGCCACAATCGCGGCGTGGGAAAGAACCGCGCCCACATCTGTCACCACCGCGGCGGCTCTGGGGAAGAGGGGCGTCCAGCCCACATTTGTGATGTGGGCGACGAGAACTTCGCCGCGCTGGAAGGTCGCGCCCTCTTCCGGGCTTGCCAGGACACGCACGATGCCTTCGGCGACACCCGCAGAACCAGCCGTCCCGCTTAACACACTGCCCGCGTCCGCTGGGGAGGCGGCAGGCTGGGTGCCGTCAAAGAAATCCAGCCGGCGCTGGGGATTGGCGGCCCAGGTGAATGGGTCGAATGGGCCGCGAATGACGGCGGGATAGGGCGGCAGCGCGGCCAGCCGTCTGTACATCGCTTTGCGCGCCGGGATAAAATCGGCCAGAGCGTGCTCCCCTGCCAAAAGACGGGGCAGTTCCAGCAGCGTCAGGTGAAAGGCGTCGTCGCCCAGACCGGTGAGCCTGCCAGCCTTCAACACAAAAGGGCGGGCTACGCCAAAGAGCCGCACAACTTCGCTGCGGGTCTGCTCACGCAGACGACTGCCTGCGGCCACGGCTGCCAGTTCCTTTTCGATGGAGGGTGCTTCTTTGGGCAGGCGGCGGCGCAGATCGGTCAATGCGTTGTCCCGGCGGCTACGCTGCTCGGCCATCAGCGCCAGGGGGTCGTGTTCTTGCAATTGGGCCAATTGGCTCTCCAGCCAATGGGGATCGTCAACCGGGCGGGGAAAGGAAAGCTCGATCTCGTGGGGGCCGCGGTGGCCGAAGCGATGGCTGTACGCCTCTCGGCTCAGTGTGCCCTGGGCCACCCGCGCCAGCCCCAACAGGGGTTGCAGACTGGCGAGGGTCTCGCTCTCTGTGCTGAAATCGCTGATCAGCGCGGCCGCGTCGGTGGCACCCAGCGATTTTGTCAACTTCCGTTTCAGGAAAACCGCGGGATCAGTCCCCGCAGCCGTGGCGATTTGTAGCATCCGGCAGACCCGACGCAGGGTTGGGTCCAGCGTTGCGTCCCAATAGGCAGCCAACCCCGCCGCTGACGCCAGCCCATTGATTTCCCCAACGATGCGGTCGTAGAGCGCGGGGGCATCGGTCAGAAAGCCGTCGATCTCCTTCCTTTCCCGGTTGATGCGTAGACGGATGCGCAAGGCAGGGTAGAGGATTTGGCGCAGAATTGACCAGCGAGAAAGGGGGATGGGTGGGAACTCCGCCCCCACAGGCAGGCTGCCCCATATACCTGCGCTCTCCTCGGCTATGCGTTGGGCTGAAAAACCGAGCGCGCGGCCGATACAACCAATCAACCCTATATTAAAGTAGAGACGTCCGCCGACGTTTCCAATCGCCGGGTAGTCACCGGACAGGTGAAAGGGCATCACCTCTTCGTCGTAGATGGCGAAGATCGAGCGGGTGGCGGGCGTCATCACATCGGGCACAGCCTCGCCAAAGTTGGTTTTGGTCCACAGGAAATCGCCCAAGAGGGAGTCGTTCCACAAGTAGGGGTCGGGGAGAGAGGGCATCAGATGTACTCCGCAATTGAACAGTTGCTATTTCGGTTGTAGCGTCAGCGCATCCCTCGTTACATTTTCTCGGCCAAAAGCCATGGACAGATATTCCACAGCCTGAAGACGTTCCAGCAGGTCGTCGTAGTGGGCGTGGACATAGCCCAGGACAAAGAAGGCATCCGCGTCTTTCATCGCAAAGATGTGAAGTATGTCGTCCGTGTCCCGCACAATCTCTACCCGGCCTGACAGACTGGGCAGAGAGGCTTCCAGCCGTTTGGGGCAGACTTGTGCATAGATAGAGCCAGCCGCCTGCCGCGCCGATAACCAGCACGACCAGAAAAATCCCCAAAATCCGCCAGAGCCATTTATGACTCCAGTGAAAAAAGGGTAACGGGGATGGTGAAAACTCGCGAAAAAATCGCGGGCGGGGTAAAATAGGAAGGCAAGAGAAATAGAATCCTTGATTCCTATCAAAGCGAGAAACGGCATGTTTGTAGCCAATCAACAGCATATGC
>CAMDEX010000148.1 GCA_945897075.1 Litorilinea aerophila | reverse complement strand
AAGCGCCCAAATTGGGCGCTTCTTCACCCCTCCCCTGCCCCTACGGCACTGTCACGCGCAGAATCTCCCCCGCGTGATCCACCACATAAATTTCCCCCGCCCCGTCCTGGCCGAAGCTGCTGATGTTGCGCCCAGTTTCCAGGAGCAGCCGGTTTTCCCATCTGCTGCCGTTGGGACGCAGACCCCAGATGCGCCCGCTGGCGTAATCGGCGTAGAGATAGACGCCTTGCAGTGCGGGCCAGGCCGCGCCCCGGTAAACAAAACCGCCCGTGACTGCGCGTCCGTCATTGCGGCCATACTCCCAGATGGGCAGGGTCAGCCCGGTTTTGTCGCAGGGGTCGGGGTCGTAGCAGTGGCTACCTTCGGTGATACGCCAGCCATAATTTTCGCCGCCCGCGCTGGACGCAAGCTGGAAGTCAATCTCCTCGTAGGCGTTCTGGCCCACATCGGCGATGAAGAGATCGCCGGTCTGTCGGTCAAAGGAGTAGCGCCAGGGGTTACGCAGGCCGTAGGCCCAGATTTCGGGCAACTTGCGCGCCTGGCCCACAAAGGGGTTGGTGATGGGCACAGTGTAGGTAAGCGGGCTGCCTGTTTCTACGTCGATGCGCAGCATTTTGCCCAGAATGTCGCCCAGATTCTGTCCCCGGTTGTCGGGATCGCCGCCGCTGCCGCCGTCGCCGCTGCCAATGTAGAGAAAGCCGTCTGGCCCAAAGGCGAGACCGCCGCCGTTGTGGTTGCCGTGGGGCTGGTCATAGACGAGGACGATCTGTTCGCTGTCCGGATCGGCGATGTCTGTGTCGGTCGTCAAGCGGAAGCGGCTGATGCGGGTCTGCAATTTGCCCAGTGCTTCGGTCGTGTAGTTGAGGTAGAAGTAGCCCTTTTGCGTATAGTTGGAAGGTAGCGCGATACCCAATAACCCCTCTTCCCAACAACAAGTCACCCGATCGGTAATGTCAAGAAAGGGCGTTGGCTGCACTTGCCCGTTGCGGACAATACGCACCAGGCCCGCCTGCTCCACCACAAAGAGCCGTCCGCTGCCGTCATTCGGATCGGCCAGGTCTACGGGGGAATTCAAGCCGCTGGCTGTGGTTGTCAGGACAATCGTCGGCCAGATGAGGGTGACTGGCGTCGCTGTGGGTGTGACGGTTGTTGTGGGCGTCGTTGTAGGCGTCGCAGTCGGCGGTTCCGTCGCGGGGGTCGTTGTCGTCGCGGTAGGCGACGGTGTAGGTGTGGTCGTGGCAGCGTTGCCCCTGTCTACAACCGGCAGATGGATAATTTCTTGCGCTTCGGCGGCTGCGCAGCCGCTGACAGCCAGCGCGGCAGTTATGAGGAAAACGAGAGTCACCAGGCCGAAAAATTTGATCTGCATTTTATCTAACTCCTTCTGTGCTGACGGGGACGCGGAGCGTCCGCCTTGCGTTCCCACGCAGAGCGATGGGAACGAGTCTTACTTCTGTACTGTACAAACTCTTTAGGACGCGGAGCGTCAGCTCTGCGTTCCCACGCAGAGCGATGGGAACGAGTATCATCATCCCATCATCTTCACCGCGGCACCTCCACCCCGGCCAGCACGCGACGCACCGCGCCATCGGCGTCGATCCCTTCGATCTCGGCTTCTGGGCGCAGGATAATGCGGTGGCGCAGGACGGGCGCGGCCAGCGGTTTTACGTCGTCGGGGGTCACGTAATCCCGGCCTTGCAGGGCGGCGTGGACTTTGGCCGTTTGTAGCAGGGCGATGGAAGCGCGGGGGCTGCCGCCCAGGAGCAGGTCTGGGCTGCGCCGGGTAGCCCCCACCAGACGGGTGATGTAGGCGAGGATGCCCGGCTCCACTGTGACAGATTGGATTTCGGCGCGCAACGCGGCCAGATCAGCGAGACGCACCACCGGTTGAATGCCAATCGCATCCAGTTTGTGCGCGTCAAAGCCCGTGTGGTAGCGGCGCAACACCTCTTCCTCTGCGGCTGCCGGGGGATAGTCCACCCGCACTTTGAAGAGAAAGCGGTCGAGTTGGGCTTCGGGCAAGGGATAGGTGCCCTCGTACTCCACTGGGTTTTGGGTTGCCAGCACCATAAATGGATCACCTAATGGGTAACTTACCCCGTCAATCGTCACCTGGCGCTCCTCCATCGCTTCCAACAGCGCGGATTGGGTCTTGGCCGGGGCGCGGTTGATCTCGTCGGCCAGGAGAATTTGGGTGAAGATCGGCCCCTGGCGCAGGTTGAAGCGACCGCTGTTCAGGTCGTAGACTTGCGTGCCCACCACATCGCTGGGCATCAGATCCGCGGTGAATTGGATGCGCCCGTACTGGGCGGCGATGAGCCGGGCCAGCGTTTTGGCGAGAAGGGTCTTGGCCGTGCCGGGCACACCTTCCAGCAGGACGTGGCCGCCAGCCAAAAAGGCGATGACCACCTGCTCAAAGACCGCTTCCTGGCCGACGATGACTTTGGCGGCTTCGCTGCGCAATTGGGAGAAGATGTGGGAAAGAGCCATTGGGAATCCCTGCGGGTGAAAATGGATGGACGCGTCTGCCCTCTATTGTAACTCACACTTTTGGCTCCACTGCAAAAAGCCAAAGAGTAGACAACGGAGAAGCGCACTGGCGCTGTTGGGTTCTCCCGGCCTGCGTTGGAGCGTAGGCAGTGATCTCTTGCCGGGAGAACCCAACCTACGATGACGCGAGTTGTCTCCATAAAGGCATCTCCCGCGGAGGCGCAGAGACGCAGAGAGAAAAACGTCTTTTTCTTCCTCTGCGTCTCTGCGCCTGCGCGGGAGAATTGGGATTGACATCTCGCGCGGGCTATGCCACAATCCAAATGGACGTTTTCCCCACTTCCCTTTTTTCCGCCCGTGGAGCTTTCCGTATGCCGATCTCAACACCCGAATGGGTGAAACACGCCGTTTTCTACCAGATTTTCCCCGACCGCTTTGCGCGCAGCCCGCGCGCGCGCCCGCTTCCCGGAATCCAGTTCAAGCCCTGGGGTACGCCACCCGCGGAACAGGGCTTTCAGGGCGGCGATCTGCGCGGGGTTGTGGACAAATTGGACTATTTGCAGGAACTGGGCGTCAACGCCCTCTACCTCAACCCGATCTTCTCCTCGGCAGCCAACCACCGTTACCACACCTACGATTATCTTGAGGTCGATCCTCTACTGGGCGGCAACGCAGCCTTTCGTGAATTGTTGGACGCCGCCCACGCCCGCCAGATGCGCGTGGTGATTGACGGCGTTTTCAACCACGCCAGCCGAGGCTTTTGGGCCTTTCACCACATCCTGGAAACGGGCGGCAACTCTCCCTATCTCGACTGGTTTATCGTCCACGGCTGGCCGCTGCGCCCCTACCCGCCCGACGCCGAGCAGCCCATCAACTACGCGGCCTGGTGGGACATCCCGGCTCTGCCCAAATTCAACATCAACAACCCCGGCGTGCGCCAGTATTTGTTGGACGTTGCCCGCTATTGGATCGAATTCGGTGCGGATGGCTGGCGGCTGGATGTGCCGGAGGAGATCGCCGACGCCGCCTTTTGGCAGAGTTTCCGCACAGTGACCAAAGCCGCCAACCCGGATGCCTATCTCACCGGTGAGATCTGGCACAAAGCCACCGAATGGCTGCAAGGGGATCGCTTTGACGGCGTGATGAATTACGTCTTCAGCCGGGCTGCGCTGGGCTTCTTTGCCCGCGAGACGCTCCATCCCGGCTACCGGCCCGGCGGCTTTGCCCTGGAAGCGTTGGATGCACCCGCCTTTGCTGCCCAGCTAGACGCGATGCTCGCTGCCCATCCCTGGGAGATCAACCTGGCGCAGCTCAATCTGCTGGACAGCCACGACACGGCCCGCGTGCTGTGGATTGCCCAGGGCGACGAGAGCGCGCTGCGTCTGGCCGTGCTGCTGCAAATGACGCTGCCCGGCGCGCCCTGCATCTACTACGGCAGCGAAATCGGCATGACCGGCGGTCACGATCCCGAATGCCGGGCAGCCTTTCCCTGGGAAGAGCAGGACGAATGGAACGAACCTCTGCGCGACTTTTATCGCCGGGCCATTGATTTGCGCCAGCGCTTCCCCGCCCTGCGCATAGGTAGCTTCGAGCGTCTGTACGCACAGAAGAATGTCTACGGCTTTGCGCGCGAGCTGAACGGCGCAGCGCTGATCGTTCTTTTCAATGCGGGCAAACAGACCGCCCACATCGATCTGCATCTGGGACTGAGTACTGGCAAGGAAGGGCATTTCGAAGCTGTCTGGCAGCGGGGGAGTTATTCTGCCCAGGCGGGCGTTCTCCACCGGGTTACGATTCCCGCCCGCGATGCGCTTGTCCTGCGCCGAGTAGATCAATTGTAGGACGGAATGCCATTCCGTCCGCTCTCCTGTCAGCCAGAAATACCGTACGGGCGCTGCTTGCTGCGCCCGGCACGCAACGGGTAGGTAGGGGCGCCCCTACCGATCATTTCATAAGGGGTTACTCTCTATGCCAAAAAACATCAAAATCATTCTCAATCCCTATTCCAACCGGGGCGGCGCGGGGCAGAGTGTAGACGCTCTGCGCGCGGCGCTCTCGGCGGCTGATCTGGCCGCGGATATCGCGCTGACAGGCAAAGTAGGCGACGGCATTGAGCTGGCCCGCCAGGCCAAATTGGAGGGCTACGCTGTGATTGCCGCGGCCGGGGGCGATGGCACAGTCAACGAAGTGGTCAACGGCATCGCCCAGGCCACCCCTGCCGGAGAAAGAGTCGGCCCGTTGGCTGTGCTGCCGATGGGCAGCGGCAACGATTTTTCCGATATGCTGGATGCACCGCGTGATCTGGCAATGGCGATCCGGAACATCCAGACTGGGCGTACCCGGCAGATCGATCTCTGTCTGGCGACAATCCACGAAGAGGGACGGGATATTACCCGCTATTTCGACAACAATATGGGGGCTGGCTTCGAGGCCCAGGTGACTGTGGAGAGCCGCAAGATCACAAAATTGCGCGGCTTCGCCATCTACTTGTGGGCTGTCATCCGTGCCCTGCGCGCCTACGACCAGCCCCAGTTCGAGGTGGCCTGGACGGATAAGACGCAAACCGTACACCAGGTGAATCAGCGCTCGCTGCTGGTGACGCTGGGCAACAGCCGGCGCACAGGGGGCGGTTTTTATATGACGCCGGATGCTGTGTTGGACGACGGCCTGCTGGATATGGGGATCGCCCGCTCTTTGACCACACCCCGCATTCTGGCCCTCTTGCCCCAAGTGATGGCGGGCAGCCACCGCAACCACCCGGCTATGCGCTTTGTGCGCTGTTCGTCGGTCTGCATCACCACCCAAGCGCCAGTTCCGGTGCATACAGACGGCGAGATTGTCAGTGTGGCAGCCAGGGCAATGTCGGCCACTGTCCAGCCGGGGCGACTGACGGTTATTGTTTAACCTGTAGACTAGCGCCGGTTGAGTAGGCCGCATTTGGGCCGTATCGAAACCAAGCGGGTAGATAGGCTTAATCGGCACACCCGTTCGCTTGATTTCGATACGCCTCGCAGACTCGGCTACCCTTCGACAGGCTCAGGACACCGCTCAATCAGCGCTCACTGATCCCGGCCTGAATGGTTACCCGAATTGTTTTCCGAATGGTCTGACTCTCTGGTATACTTTTACTGTGTGTCGCAAGCGCCCCTACGAATCTGGTGACACAGACGGGCGCAGCCAGCAGCGCCCCTACGAATCTGACAGCAAGCGGAGGATCAGCAATCAGATGCGTGAAGCCGATAGCGTATCGGCCGCGGCCGGCAGTTCGCTTATTGATGTGCGTATGTGGTTTGAAGAATCCCCCTGGCGTATTGCCGCGGGTTGGGCTGTTCTGGCTGGCCTGCTGGCCTCCGGCGCAACAGTGACGTTTGCTCTTGCCCATGCGCCGACGCTTCTGCTGATCTTTCTGTTGGCTGACCCACTCTGGGGCAGCATTTGGGGGTTGATGTCCACGCCAGAGAGTCTGCCCGCCCTGCAACGCTCACTGGCGCGCAGCCGTGTCTGGCTACCCTATCTGCGTTCCGGGTCGCCCGCCGCCCGTCTTTTCGGGATGGACGGGCCGAGCATTCTGGCCCTGATCTACCGGGTGGCTCTGCCCGCTATCTTGTTGGCGCTGCTGGTTTCCTATATCCTGCACCCCGCGGCTCTCTGGCTGACAGTTATCGTCATTCTTCTCAGCACTGCCGGCTGGCTGCATAGACAGGTCGAGTCGGTGCCGCTCCAGGCGCTCTATGTGCTTGTGACCGTCTTTTTGCCCTGGCTGCTGGTTGTGCTGGTACTGGGCGATGGGGCAACCCAGACGTCCCCGTTGCTGCTGGCTGGGCTGTGGAGTCTGCACGTATGGGGAACGCAGACCTACAAAAACGAGGCGCGGCGTGTGTTGGGCGTGGCCGCGCTGGCTATCAGCCAAATAGGCATGGCGCTACTGCTCATCTTCCTGCAATTGCCCCTCTGGTTGATCTTTCTGGCGCTTTTTTGCCTACCCACTTGGCTGGCGCTTTACCACGGCCAACCGCTGGAGCGGGTGCGCTTCTGGGGGATGGCGGGGATGCTGACCAGCGCTCTGGCGTTGGGGAGTCTTGTGTAGAAAATCAATAGACCGCAGACAGCAGACCACCGACCGGGGCGGTAGTCGTAGGTTGGGTTCTACCGGCAAGAGAGCGTCATCTACGCGACCAGTCTGTGCCGGGAGAACCCAACACGCTGCGGTCTACTGCAAATGAAAGCGACAAAAATGCAGTCTGAAAATGGGCACGAACTTGTCACCCTTGAACAGGTGCGGGCTGATCCCGAAGTGATTGGCTTTGTGCAACAGGCCAACGAGGCGCTGCGCGGGCTGGGCTACACCGAACACGGCCAGCGCCACGCTGGGCTGGTTGCCCACATCGCCGGGAATGTGCTGGCACGCCTTGATTATGACGAGCGGCAGGCGCAACTGGCCCAGGTGGCCGGCTATCTGCACGACATCGGCAATCTGCTGCACCGGGAACACCACGCACAGAGCGGCGCGCTGATGGCCTGGCCGATCCTGAAGCGGCTGGGCATGCCCACCCACGAAATCGCGCTGGTAATGAATGCCATCGGCAATCACGAAGAGGAGCGGGGCACGGCCACCACCCCTGTGGCCGCGGCGGTCATCATCGCCGACAAGGCCGACGTGCATCGCAGCCGGGTGCAGAACCCGGATCGGGCCACCTTTGACATCCACGACCGGGTGAACTACGCGGCCACACGCAGCTTTGTGCGCGTGGACGCCGCGCAACGGGTCATCGCGTTGGAGTTGGAGATCGACACCCAATTTGCCAAAGTGATCGAATATTTCGAGATTTTTTTAAGCCGAATGACAATGGTTCGTCAGGCTGTGAATTTCCTCGGCTGCGAGTTCCGCCTGCTGATCAACGACGTCTATCTCTCGTAACTACAGTTGTTCAGATAATTATTTATGGGGGCGCTGCCTGCTGCGCCCGTCTCCTGTGCGCCGGGCGTAGCCAGCAGCGCCCCCACGGAGAAAATCTTTATCTGAAAAGCTATCTATCCACACCAAAGAAACGGAACGACATATGCGACTGGTACGTTTCACTGCAGAAGGAAATGGGCGAAACAGCGAGCCAACCTGGGGATTGCTTCTTGAACAATTTGTCTATCCCCTGGCACGAGCGCCCTACGACAGCCCACGCTTGTCTGGGAATTTTGCGCCAGAGATCGGCGGGACGCCCTTCTTGTTGGACAAAGTGAAATTGCTGGCCCCCTGCGAACCGCGCAAAATCATCTGCGTGGGGCGCAACTACGCCGAACACGCGGCCGAGTTTGGCAACGCAGTACCAGAAGAACCGGCCATCTTCCTGAAATCGCCCAACACGATTGTTGGACCGGATGAAGCAGTGATTCGCCCATCGATCAGCGAGCGGGTGGATCACGAAGGCGAACTGGCGCTGGTGATCGGGAAGCGTTGCCGCTTTCTGCACGCCCAGGACGCCCACAACGTCATCCTCGGCTACACCTGTGCCAATGATGTGACGGCCAGGGATTTGCAGCGCAAAGATGTGCAGTGGACGCGCGGCAAGAATTTTGACACCTTCTGCCCGGTTGGCCCCTGGCTGGAAACGGCCTACGACCCGACGAACAAGGCGATCCGCTGTCTGGTCAACGGCGCTGTGAAGCAGGAGAGCAACACGGCGCTGATGATCCACAGCGTCGGCGTCATTTTGGCCTACGTCTCCACCTTTATGACGTTGGAGCCGGGCGATCTGGTCCTGACCGGCACGCCTTCGGGTGTCAGCGCGGTGCAGCCGGGGGATGTGATGACGGTGGAGATCGAAGGGCTGGGCAGCCTGAGCAACCCGGTCATCGCAGGCGTATGAAACCAATCAACCAATCAACAGTTGATTGGTTGATTTATCCTACTACTTCCAACAACGGGAGATTTTTCCTGTGACAATTCCAGCGATCAACCACTTTCTCGATCTGGCCGATCTCTCCAGTGCGCAATTTTGGGGGCTGCTGCGTCTGGCCAAGCGGCTGAAAGACGAACGCGCCGAGCGGGGCGCGAACCTTCCGCTTCTGGCGGGCAAATCCCTGGCCCTGCTCTTTCAGAAACCTTCCCTGCGCACCCGCGTCAGCTTTGAAATGGGTATGCAGCATCTGGGCGGCTACGCCTTCTATCTCAGCCCCGCCGAGGTGGGGCTGGGCACGCGCGAGAGCGCGGCCGATGTGGCCCGCGTTCTCAGCGGCTATGTGGACGGCATTATGGCGCGCGTCTTCGGCCATCAGGACGTGGTAGAGCTGGCGCGGTGGGGCAGCGTGCCCGTCATCAACGGTCTCAGCGACTTCAGCCACCCCTGCCAGGCGCTCACCGACATCTTTACAGCCTGGGAAGTGTTGGGCGATCTGGAAGATCGCACGATTGCTTATGTGGGCGACGGTGCCAACAATGTGGCGACCAGTTTGATGATGGCCGCGGGCAAAGTGGGTATGAATGTGCGCATCATCTCCCCGGTGGGCTATATGCCCGACCCGGCAGTGGTGGAGAGCAGCGGCGCTGAAGTCAGCGTCACCGATGACCTGGACGGTGTAGAGGGGGTCGATCTTCTCTACACAGATGTGTGGACAAGTATGGGCCAGGAGGCCGAACGGGAGGAGCGGCTGGTCGTCTTCCCGCCCTACCAGATCAACGAGGCGCTGGTCAAACGCACTGGCAACGCCCGCACGCTCGTCATGCACTGTCTGCCTGCCCACCGCGGCGAAGAGATCACAGACGCCGTGGCCGACGGTCCGGCCAGTCTGCTCTTTCCCCAGGCCCATAACCGTCTGCACGCGCAAAAAGCGATCCTGGCCCATCTGCTGGGTGGTGTAGCGCTGGAGTAGGACAGTGAGGCAGTAGGACGGTAAATCAGTAAGACAGTGGGCACTGTCCGACTGTCCTACTGTCCGACTGTCTTTTGGACAACGGATGTCTATGCCAGATTATCTTTCGATCCTCAGCCGCTTGACCGATTGGCAGAATCTGCTGGATGTCGGTCTGGTCACTATCTTCTTCTTCTTCCTCCTGCGTCTCTTTCGGGGCACACAGGCCGTACAGTTGCTGCGCGGCCTGCTGGTTATCGGCCTGATCATCGTTGTCATCACCCGTAGCTTTGATCTGACCGCCTTCAGTTGGCTTCTCAAGAGTAGTTCAACCGCCCTCCTCGTTGCGATTCCTGTCATCTTTCAGCCAGAATTGCGCCGCGCCCTGGAACGGGTAGGGCGGGGGATGCCCTTTCTCAACCGCCGGGTTGATGGCGCGTTGACCCAGGAGATGATCAGCGCGATTGTGCGCGCCTGCACCCAACTGGCCGACAACCAGCACGGCGCGCTGATTGTGCTGGAAGGGACAACTGGTCTGGGCGAATACATTGACCGGGGCGTGTCGGTTGACAGCGAAGTGACCGCGGAGATGCTGTTGACGATCTTTTTCCCCAACACGGCGCTGCACGACGGCGCGCTGATCGTGCGCGACGGACGCATCGCGGCCGCGGGCTGTGTCCTGCCTCTCACCTCCCGCGATACGCTGGACTCGCAACTGGGCACCCGCCACCGGGCCGCCATCGGTGTCACCGAACAGTCGGACGCTCTGTCGGTTGTTGTCTCGGAAGAGACGGGGGTCATCTCCGTTGCCCGCAACGGGCGGATTGTGCGCCGGCTGGATGACAACCGCCTGCGCCGTATCCTGACCGACTTCTACGATCCGCGCAACCAGGCCACCGTTGATGCTGTGGAAAACGCCCCTCATGCGCAATAATCGCCCCACCAATCGTTTCAATATCCCAGAGACTCTCGTCACGCTGCTGATGTCAGTGGCGTTGGCGCTGATTGTCTGGATTTTTGCGGTCGATCAGGAAAATCCTTCGATACGCGATGATTTCAGCACGCCGATCCCGATTGGTGTGCGCGGGCTGAATCCCGGCTTGCAGACGCTGCAAGACTTGACCCAGCGCACCGTTTCCCTAAACCTGCGCGCGCCCCAACGTACCTGGCAGAGTCTGACTGCCAGCGATTTTATCGCCACCATCGATCTGACCGCTTTGCAGCCAGGCAGCCACGATGTAGCTGTGGCGGTCACAGGGGTCAACCCGGATGTGGAGATTTTGGAGCGAGAGCCGCGCCAGCTTCGGGTGCAGATCGAGAACGTCATCACCAAAACCGTGCCGATTCAGGTGGATATTGCCGACAGCGCTGCTTTTGGCTACGACTGGCAGACCGCCATCACAGAACCGGAAACAGTGGAAATCTCTGGCCCAGAGACCCAAGTCAATCAGGTGCGGGCTGTGCATGCCGAAGTTCGTCTGCTCGGCACCAAAAACCAAGTCGAGCGCAACCAGCCCCTGGTGGCGCGGGATGGACAGAACCAGCCTGTGGACCGCGTAAGTATGTCACCCGCTAGCGTGCGTATTGTCGTGCCGGTGGTGCAACGACCGGGGCGCAAGGAAGTCGCTGTGCTTGTGTTGGTACAGGGTCAGCCCGCGCCCAGCTACCGCATTACCAGTATCAAACCCGAACCAGCGACTGTCATTCTGCTGGGCAGCGCGGATGCCTTGCGCAACGTGCCCGGCTATGTGGAAACCGCCCCCCTTTCCATTGAAGGGGCTACCGGCGAAGTTCGTGAGCGGCTACCCCTGAACTTGCCGGAAAACGTCTCTGTTCTGGAAGAGGCCGGTGTCCTTGTCACTGTGGGCATTTCAGCCATCGAGAGCAGCGCAACCGTAAGCCGTCAACCAGTAGTCGTTGGTCTGAGCGAACTGCTCACGGCGACTGTCTCTTTGGCCCGCGTGGATGTGCTTCTCAGCGGCGCATTGCCCCGGCTGGACGCTCTTGCTCCGGACGACGTGCGGGTGACACTGGACCTCACCGGTCTGGTGCCGGGCAGCCATGTGGTTGTGCCCAGCGTCGTCGCGCCGGAGGGGATTCTGGTGCAGGATGTGATCCCCCAGGCGGTCGAAGTGGTGATCGCATCACTGCTGCCGACAGTCGAAGCCACGCCGGGGACGCCGACACCGGCTCCAGCGGGTGAGCCTATCCCTACACCGACTCCGTTGAAGTAGGACAGGAGGAAGGGAGGAAGGGAGGACGGGAGGACGGGAGGACAGTGGCTGACCTCACTGATTCACTGTCCCACTGATTCACTGTCTGACTTCGTTCCTGGGTCTTGCTGTGGTAAGATTGCTTATTTGCGGCTCTGTGACGGGGCAGCAACCTGCCGATGAACTGCTGACCGCTGTGGTCCGCTTCCTAGAACTGAATGGACCGCTTCCGATGAAAAAACGTAAACCCGTGATCGCACTGGTTGGCCGGCCCAATGTGGGCAAATCAACGCTCTTTAACCGGCTGGTTGGCGCGCGCACCGCGATTGTAGAAGACCTGCCCGGCACTACCCGCGACCGGCTCTATGGCGAATCCGATTGGAACGGGCGGGATTTTGTCGTGATTGACACAGGCGGCCTGGAAGCCCAGACCACAGCCGATTTCCGTGCCAACCGTCCTGACGCACCTACGCTGGCCGAGGATTCGGCCCGCTTTGTCACCGAAATCCAAAACCAGGCCCAGATCGCGATCGAAGAAGCCGATGTCATCGTCTTTGTGGTGGACGGCAAAGACGGCTTGACCGCGGCGGACGAGGAGTTGGCTGTCTTTCTGCGCCAGACCACAAAACCGCTGGTGGTGGCGGTCAACAAAGCCGAGAGCCAGGAACGCCAGTTGAACGCAGCCGAATTTTGGGCACTTGGCATTGGTGAACCGATTCCCATCAGCGCCTATCACGGCATCGGTGTGGGTGATCTGCTGGATATATTGGTCGCACTCTTTCCAGAGATGGCACCCAGCGACGGTGAGGAGGACGAAAGCATCGGCATCGCGATTATTGGACGGCCTAACGTGGGCAAGAGCAGTCTGCTCAACGCGTTGCTCGGCCAGGAGCGCTCCATTGTCAGCGAAATTGCCGGGACAACCCGCGACCCGATTGATACCGAATTGGTCTTTGAGGGACGCTCGATTACCCTTATTGATACCGCGGGCATTCGCAGACGGGGCAAAGTGGAGCAGGGAATCGAGAAGTACAGCGTGCTGCGCAGTATGCGCAGTATTGACCGGGCCGATGTGGCGCTCCTGTTGATTGACGCCGAGGATGGGGTGACAGCCCAGGATACCCATGTGGCCGGCCATGTGCTGGAACGCAACAAAGGCATCGTTGTGGTGGTGAACAAATGGGACGCAGTTGACAAAGACACCGATACAATGGTGGAATACACGCGCAAGGTGCGCGAAGAACTAAAATTTATGGATTACGTGCCGGTTCTCTTTATCAGCGCGCTGACAAAGCAGCGGGTACACAAAGTGCTGCCCACTGCGCTGGCCGTAGCCGACGAAACCACATACCGCATCCCCACCAGCCAACTGAACCGGGTGATCCAGGAAGCGTATGACAAGACACCGCCGCCCAACCGCAACGGACGGCCATTGCGCATCTATTACGCCACCCAGTCTGGCGTCAAACCACCCACTTTCGTGCTTTTCTGCAACGAGCCAGACCTGGCCCACTTCAGCTATGTGCGCTATCTGGAAAACCAACTGCGTATCCACTATCCTTACGAGGGCACGCCGATCCGTATACTCCTGCGCCCGCGCAGCCACTAATATGAACGAATACCCTGCATAGGAAAAGGAAATGGAATCGCTTATCCATTCCATACAAAAATACCTGAACGAAATTATCTTAATGTTAACCCTGGCCGCCTCGGTCGGTTTTTTTGGCTATCTTGGCTATGGGCTGGTCCAACCCACACCGGACACCATCACCTTCTCGGGCGAGGAAGCGCTGGCCCACGTCAAGACCCAATTGGACTTTGGGCCGCGCATCACAGGCACAGAACCCCATAAGGCGATGGGCGATTGGGTGATTCGCGGGTTGAGCGAAGGGGGCTGGGAAGTCTTTATCCAGCCTTTTGAGCCGTTGGAAACGGTCGAGGCGCGCAATATCCTGGCCGTCAGTGGCAGCGGACCAGAGGTCATTATCGGTGCGCATTACGACAGCCGCATCCTTGCTGACGCGGATCCTGATTCGGCCAACCACTCCAAGCCAGTGCCGGGTGGCAATGACGGCGCGTCTGGTGTAGCCGTATTGATGGAGCTGGCGCGCAGCTTGAACGTGGCAGCGTCGGGCAAGACAATCTGTCTCGTCTTCTTTGATGCAGAAGACAACGGACGCATCCCTGGCTGGGATTGGATTTTGGGCAGCCGTTTCTTTGTCTCCCGTTTGGATGGCCTGCCCAAGTGCAGCAACCCGGAGTTCGTAGTCATCGTAGATATGATCGGAGATGCGGATCAGCAGGTCTATCGCGAGAAGAACAGCACGCAGTTCATTGTGGATGCGATTTGGTCCACGGCTGCCGAGCTTGGGTACAGCGAATGGATCATCAACGAGCCGCGCTTCGCAATGCTCGATGACCATACACCCTTTCTCGAAGCCAACATTCCGGCAGTTGATATGATTGATTTCGACTACCCCTATTGGCATACAGTGGAGGATACGCTGGACAAGGTAAGCGCTGAGAGTCTGGCCCGCATCGGGCGCACATTGGAGGTCTGGCTGGAGCGGGGCGCACCCTATACAAAGGGCAATTGATCGTCGCCATTCGTTTTGGTACTTTATGCCTATTCCCCTTTGTCGTTGCCCAATGGTATGAATATACCTGACGACACGTAGTCGTTTCCACACAAAAAGACAACTACAAAATCCCGGTATGCCTGACCCGGAAAAAGGCGACCCGATGATACCCTCGCTTGATCCCGCCGCTGCAAAACGCAACGTATTGATCGTTGACGATGAAGAACGCTTGAGCCGTTTTGTCAGCATCTGCTTAAATCGAGTTGGTTATCATACAACTACCTGCCGTTCGGTAGACGAAGCGCGGGAACTCTTGCCAACAGAGCGTTGGTCGTTGGTTATGACTGATCTGGTCATGCCCGATGAGACGGGCTTCGATCTGTTGCGCTGGATCGGTGAAAATTGCCCTGAAGTTCCCGTGATCGTACTCACAGCCCATTCGACACCCGCGGTTGTCAAGCAAGTGGCCCAAGCCCGCGCCGCCGCTCTGCTCAAAAAACCTTTTTCGCTGGAAGAACTTTACAAAACGGTGTCAGACACCCTGGCGGCCTAAAAAATAAGTTGTTGGTCTACCTCTTTTTTTTGACGGGTCATGCCCTTTGTGATCTGGCCTCTTTCGGTCTATACTCATTGCACATCGGCTTCATACCAGCCTGAAGTTCGACTTTTTCCAAAAAGTCGAACTTCTTCGCAGGAGAAATCCCTTTATGGATCCTGTCATCTTTCGTATCGGGCCATTTGCGCTTCAATGGTACGGCCTCTTTATCGTCGGCGGCGCGGTGATCGCGGCCTGGCTCTCCTCTCGCTACGCGGCCAAGGCCGGGGAAAATCCCGACCACATCTGGAATCTGCTGGCGTGGACACTGGTGCTGGGCATTGTCGGCGCACGGCTCTATCACGTCTTTAGCTCCCCCGCCGACGCCCAGGGCTGGTCCTATTACAAAGAGCATCCCATTGATATCATCAACTTCTGGAATGGCGGCTTTCGCGGGTTGGGCATCTATGGCGGTCTCGTCGGCGGTCTGATCGCCATCGTCATCTACACCTGGCGCAACAAACTGAACTTCCTGCGCTATTTGGACTACATCGGCCCGAATGTGCTGATCGCCCAGGCCATCGGGCGCATGGGCAATTTTGTCAACCAGGAACTCTACGGCCCCGCCACAAATGTGGCCTGGGCCTTTCACATCAACCCGGCCCACCCCTGCCAGCGCCCGCCCAACATCCCCGCGGATATTGGCTACTGTGGCGCGGGCAATGTTTCCCAAGCCAGCCTGGAGTGGTACGCCAGCAACGGCTTCCACCCCACCTTCTTCTACGAAGCGGGCTGGAATATCCTGATGTTTGTCGTCCTCTATCTCATCATCCGCCACTACGGCCACAAACTGCGCCAGGGCGACGGCGCGCTGCTCTACTTCATCGCCTACCCCCTGGGCCGCTTTTGGGTGGAGATGTTCCGCCCGGACGCCTGGGTGATGGGGAATCTGGCAACCGCCCAATGGATCGCCATCGTCAGCATTGTGATCAGTCTCGTTCTGCTCCTTTTGCGCCACCGCAACTGGCCGGTGAAGAAAGCCCCAGACGATTCGCTGCGCGATCTGAGTAAGTATGGGGCGCAGGCGTAGGCATAACGGCAAATGAAAAAGTCCCCGGCACTTCAGAAAGTGCCGGGGACTTTTTCGTTTCTTTGGCTTTTCGATTACGCCCTAATCGATCATCTCGATGTTGTAATCAATCATCTCGGCGTCCATACGCCAGCTTTCCACCCGGTTGGCTACATTTTGTAGCTGGCGGTGGGCCAACGCCCGGTTGCCGCTGACGCAGACGACCTCCAGCACGGCCCGGCTGAGCTGGTCCTGGGCGTCCGCCTCGCAGATGGAGATGTTGTACTCCCTGCGCAGCCGGGCGATCAGCGGTCTGATCACACTACGCTTGTCCTTCAGGCTGTCTGTGATGGGAAGATAGAGTTCGATGGTTAGGAGTGCGATTGCCATAGGTTGGGGGTTGGGTTGTGGTATGGGTCGTTTGTTGATGAAAATATCGTAGGGGCGCTGCTTGCTGCGCCCGTCACGCAGCGGGCG
>CAMDEX010000147.1 GCA_945897075.1 Litorilinea aerophila | reverse complement strand
CTGGACAACGGCCAGGGGGGAAGCGTCGAGAATCGTAATGTTGCGCTCGCGCCAGACCTCGGCTTCGCTCGCAGGCAGGGGCGCGGCCGGCGCGGCATAGGCCATCGGCGCAAAGCGGCCCAAAGCGCGCACGATTCCATTCCACAGAGAGAGAAAGTCTGGGCTGTTGAAATCAAAACCGAGAAAGAGCGTTGTATCCCGCAACCCATTCTCCACTGGGCGAACCACTTCCCGTTTGGTCGAAGTCAGTGCGTAGAGATCGTCTTCGCTCAAAGTCAGACTTTGCGGCTGGCGCAGGTCGCCGTAGAGTTTGACCAGCACAGGCTGATCCCGGCGTACCAGACCCGCGTCGAAATCGGTAACGACCGGCTGGACAGCGCGCCCGGCTTCCTGGAATGCCCGCTCCAGTTGGCTGTCGTAGCGGGTGGTGATGAACGTTCCCACCGGCAGGCGAGCCAGCAGATTGTCAAAGGGTTGGGGCGGCTGGCTGACTTCCAGCCGATCTTTGAGGAATTGAATCACATCCCGCGTGCGCTGGCGGCCGGCGCGCTGAATCACAGAAGAGAGAGCCAACGGCTGATCGTCCGCCATAGCCTGCCCGAAGCGAGCCGCCAATGCCCGCGCCAGTTCGCCACTGCTGGGCAGACCGGTAACTTCGGCGGAAAGATCAGCGCCGATGAAAAGCGCCAGTCTATCGCGCTGGGCTTCGTCGAGCAGAAGGTTCAGTGTCGTCGGGTCCATCGAATTCACTCTACTCTGAAAATAGAACACGGATGACAGAATTCACGGATAAAATCTGCGAAATCTGCGGTTTCTGCCGGGTGCCCTCTGGGCGCTGCGTTCCGCTTTTCCTCACCTCAGCGCAACGTTAGAACACCCCACGTCGTCGGATTCTGCCACTCCCGCTGCGGCGCGGCGGAAATCATACACTCTTGACTGTTCGTCCCCGGTGTGTCGTTGTCGCTGACGCTGGCTGCCAGTCCCAGGCGCAGCCCGGACACCGGCTGCACGCCCAGCGCATCCCAGGGAATGGCTGCTTCCAGAAAGTAGCCGTTCTCGGTAGCCGTCGCCGCAATCGGCGCATCCAACAGACGGGAACGGGCGCGGCCCGGCCCCAAATCCCAGAAGGCGCTGGCTGGGCTGTCACCCGCCTCGTCCACGCCGGCCAAAAAGTCAATCTGCTTGTCGTCGCCGTCGTTGGTCGTCACCGCGGCGTCGCCGTCGAGATCCAAATCCAGAAGCAGTTGGGGCGCGTCGGATTGAAAGAAATTCAGGTCGGAGCCGGTATAGCCCACAAAGCCGTCGTCCTCCACCACAAAAGCCACGTAGAGATAGCTGTCGTCGTAAGCCAAGAGAACACGCGCCCTGAGGTCTATGCGGTCGCCGTAGGCGTTGGGATAGCGCCGCTTACAGCCATTGTCATAGACAATCGTGTCGAACGCAACCCAGCGTCCGTCTGTCTGGCGTGCGACAATCTGCCAATCGTCCACGTTGCCGTCAATCTGCACAGTCGCCGCGGCTGCTTCCACGCTACTCCCGGCGCGGGGAGTTGGGGTCGGGGGGATTGGCGTCGGGCGGGCATAGGCTGCGGTGGGGGTGGCGGTCGGCGCGCTGACGGGTGGCCGGGGCGGCCAGCGATCCACCGCGGGGAGAGGTCGGCCGCGCGAGCCGTCGGCATTGGGTGGCGTCAGGCTGAAACCGAGAAAGCAGCCGTCGGCCAGCGCGATCTCGGCGTAGTGGTAGGGCAGATCCGAACGCAGGGAGACGACTTCGCCCTGGCCGGCGGCAATGGCGAAACTTTGCCGGGTGATTGTGCTGGCCGCCGGGTCGAGAACCGCTACCGAGCCGCTGGCGGGGACGTTTCTCGCCATCAGCGTCACGTCCAGGCCGCGCACCCGGCGCAGCAGGTTGCGAAAGTCCAGCCGGATGACGCCGTTTTGCACTGACAGGTCGGCAATGCCGTCGCCGTTGCAGTCGGTGCGCCCGTATTTGGCCCGCCCAAACGCGCTCTCGGCGTCCACCGCCAGCGTGACGCCGCCCATATCCGCGGCCATCCCCGGTTGCAGCGTCTGCCCCAGCATTGCAGTGTCCATGCGCGCGTCGGCATGCGGCCACAGCACTTCGCCCACCTCTGGCACAGGATCACCCCGCTGCACCGCGGCCAGCCATTTGTCAACCGCGGCCACGTCGTAGCTGACTTCCGGGCCGGGTAGACCCAATGGGGCAACCCAGCGCGCCACGCCGCTGCCCACCGTTTTGATCGTCGGGCTGCTGCGGTTGGGATCGTTTTGGGCCTGCACGGTCAGATCGTTGACTCCTGCCTCCAGCCCAAAGAGCCACTCCAGCGGTGAGTTGGCCTCCTTCACCAGCATAAAGCGGGTGCCCGTGGCTGTGACGACCGCGAAATCGCTCTGCACGGTCACCCGGCGCTCGATCCCGCCCGCGCCCGCTGCCAGATCGTTGAAAAATGTGCCACCGCTCTGCCCAAAGACGGCCAGGGCCGACTGGTCGCTCAATGCCAATTCCTGCACCTGAAGATCGCCCGTGCGCAGAATTTCCACCGTCAGAAAGTCGGAGAAGCGCAGAAAAGCGCGCCCAGCCCCATCCACGCGCACGCCGTCGCCCACTTGCAACTGGGCGCTGGCGGGCGGCGACAAGGGCTGTTCACTCCCTGCCAGACGCAGGGTGACAGTCGTTTTGTCGGCATCGGCCTGGGCAAAAGCAGGCGGCGGGGTAGCGTTGCCCCGACAGGTGGCCAACAGAAAGCTAAGGGCAAGCAATGGTACAATCCAGGAAAACCTCATTGCACTCTGCGTCCTTTCCTTAAGGAACTATCACGCTTGTCGGCGTCGCTGTGGGCCGCGGCGCTGTCGGTGTGGCGGTGGGTATATCCGTCGGCGTATCGGTCGGAATGGCTGTCGGCGTATCGGTTGGAATGGCTGTCGGCGTATCGGTTGGGATAGCTGTCGGTGTATCCGTCGGGATAGCTGTCGGCGTATCCGTCGGGATAGCTGTCGGTGTATCCGTCGGGATAGCTGTCGGCGTGCTGGTCGGCGCTGGTGTGGGTGTCTCTTCCTGACGCAGACGCCAGTAGAAGACGCGGGACTCGCTCTCCGGGCTGAGCAAGCGAACTTCCCCCACCGAGGGGCGCTGCACCACCGAGACTGACCAGATGTAGCGTTCATCCCACGTCATCTCGCGGCTGTTGAGATAGGCGGGCACGACGAAGCTGTTCTCTTTGACCAGATGCGTATCGCTCCAAACGGCATCAATCGCGGGCGAGAAGTGGATTTTGACCTGATAATACTCGTCGTCGCGCAGGTTTGTCTCCACGCCCAGGGCGCGCAGCAGCCAACGGGCCAGACCCGGCCCGCGGCGTTGGGCCAACCCCGGAAAGGCAGTCCAATTGAGGGTGACAGAAGAACCGACATCAAAGACCTGACCGTTGGCTGGTTGCCCCAATTGGGGTCTCTCCCACTGGCGGACTGTCGGCGTCGGTCTGGCGGGTGTGGCTGTGGGTTCAGCCTGCCCCAGCGGTGTGGGCGGGGCGGGCAGCACAGGCAACATGCCAAGCGCCACGCCACAGGTCACAAAGCGGGGGTTGGCGCTGATCCAGCCCTCGCTGCCGTCGTCTACGCTCTGCACGCGCAGCCAGCCCCCATCTGCTGTGCGGCCCAGCGGGATCAGTGCATCGCCCTGGCGCAGTAGGCGGATGGGCGGCGCAAAAGCCGTACTCGGCCCCCGGCGCAGGTTCAGCCCGGCCGCGCTGACGGCGCAGAAGGGTTCGGGGACGGCTGGGCGGGCCGCAGCGGGCGCGCCGTCAACCGTCGGCGGGGTCAGGCTGATGCCCACAAAGCAGCCGTCGGCCAGACGCAATTCCGCGTAGTGGTAGGGTTCTTCGCCCCGATCCGCCCGCGAGCGCACACCCAAAACCGCATCGTTGCGCCGTTGAACGACTGTTGGGCTGTAGTCCAGGGCGGCGTAGGCCGGATTAAAGACGGCCAGGCTGTCGCCCGGGAGCTCTGCCTGTCCGGTTACAGTCACATCCACGGCGCGCACGCGGCCCACCACGCCGCGCAGATCGAAGATCAGTTTGCCGTCGGTCATGGCGATGTCGAGAATGCCGTCCCGGTTGCAATCGGTCTGGGTATAGGTGGCTGGCCCGTTGACCCCTTCTGCGGCCAGCGTTACAGAAATGTCGCCCAGCGTGACCAGCGCGCCCGGCGCAACGTCGCCCACAATTTTGCCTGCATCCAAGAGCATATCCGCCGGTTGCCAGAGTACATCCCCAACTTCGTCCTGGGGGGTGCCGGCGCGCAGGGCGTCCAGCCAGACGGTCACTTGGGCCGGGTCGAATTGGATGGGTTGGGAGGGCGGACCGATGGGCGCAATCCAATAGGCCACACCGCTGGCCGCGCTGCGGGTGACACCCTGGGCCGTGACGCGCAGATCGTCTTCACCCGCTTCGATGGCCCACAGCCATTCCAGCGGCGTGTTCAACTCGCGCACGAGCAGAAAGCGCGTGCCGGTGGCGGTGATGGTGGCAAAGTCCGACTGGATTTGTAGACGGCGGGTCACGCCGTTTTGGGAAGGTTTCAGATCGTTGGTAAAGGTACCGGCGCTCTGCCCAAAGGCAACCAGCGGCGATTGCTCGTCCAGCGAGAGTTCACGCACCTGCAAATTGCCCTGGCGCAGAATTTCCACGCTGACCAGATCGGAGAAGCGCAGAATGGCGTAGCCGCCCTCGTCCACGCGCAGGCTGTCGCCCACGCGCAATTGGGTGGGCTGGCCGGGCGGTAAGGCTCTCTCTTGGCCGCTGATCTGGGAAAAGACATTGACGCGGCGGGCGTCGGCCTCGGCGAAGCCCTGGTCGGGGTCGTTGCGCCGGTCTGCGCCAGCGCCTCCACAGGCGGCGATCAGTAGTGCATAACAAAAAAGGAGAGTCAGGATTCGCGTTTTCATAGGCCATTTCCATTTTTTCAGGACTTACGCAATTGCAGGGGGTACGGGCGTGATTGAATCACGCCCGTACAGGAGAAAAGGTTTGTGTCTTTGTGTCTTGGTGGTTCAATCGCTTTCGTCGGGATTCATAGCCCAGAAGAAGCCGGCCCCGGCCACCAGGCCCATCACAATCAGCCACCAGAATACTTTATTGTAGATCAACGCCAACAGACCCAGCAGGATAAAAGCGACCACGCCGGCCGCCAGCGAGAGGGCCAGTCTGAACATACGGGGCCAGGCCACTGGCGCGGTCGATGCGCCCACCAGTAGCGCACCCAACAACAGACCCGCCAGCAGCGTCTGCCAGAGCCGTACATCGCCGGGCCTGATAATGGCAAAAATCAACCAGCCTAAACCCATAGCCGTCGCGCCTGCGCCGGTTTGGGCCAGCCAAACACGACGGGAGTCTACTCTGTCTGGAAGGTAGCGAGCAATTGCGCCGACAGAACCGGTGACGCTCCCCGTCAGCCCGCCAATCAGCCCCATGATCGGAATCCCCGCGCTCACGCCAAAGAGAATGGAGTCCCGACTTTGCCACAGCAGAGCTAGGCTGAAACCATCAGCGATGAAGATATTCAGCCCCAGAAAGGGGCCCATCCCCAAACCCAGCCCCCAAAAACCACCCTGCACGCCGCGAATTGTGGCAGCCAGTATCTCTCCCCAATGGCGATTCCAGCGGGCCAGCCAGACCTTGCGTTGGATGATAGAACGCCGGGCGGGCGGCAGAAGCGGGTCGCTGGCCGGGGCCAGATCGCGCAATGTGACCAGCGCCTGGCGGGCAATGGCATCGGTAGCGGGCTGCTCCAGACCAGCGAGTACGGCGGCCACGCCCGGCCCGGCCACCTCTACGCCCGCCGTCTCCAATTGGGCAGCCAGCGCAGTGATGGCGGCTTGGCGCACGCTAGCGTCCGGGTCGGTCAACGCCAGTTGGCCCAGCCGTTCTCCGCTCTCGCGGTCGGCAAAGGCGGGCAGAAGGGCGGCGGCGTGCCCGCGCGCCCGTTCGTCCGGGTGGGCGAGCAGGCCGAGTAGGAGCGCCTGCTCTTCTGCGGCTGGCAATGCTTCTCGCCAGTCGTCCACGGCAACGCTGTAGGTGACGGCGGAGGCGTAAAGGAGGGCTGCCTCGACTGGTGTCACGCGCAGCTGCGCCCTGCGCTGGGTGGCCAGACGCAGATCATCGGCGGGCAGCAGCCGCGCCCGCTTTGTCCATTCGGGCGCGGCCTGGCGCAGAATCTCCCGCATCTTTTGCGTCGCCCAGAAATCGTCGCCCAGCCAAGAGACGATGCGGGGAATCAGCGAGTCGTGGCTCAACTCAAACTCGGCCACGGACTGCCCGTCGGTCTGCGGCGCGACCAGGCCGGGACGAGAGATGCGGCGCACCAGCGAGCGTTCTACCAGTACGTCCAGAATGGCGAGGGTCTGGGCAGGGGGTATCCCCACAAAACGGGCCAGATCGCCCAGAGCCAGCCTCTGTTTGAGGCCACTGCTGCTCACCAGCGCGCCCAGCAGGTTGCGGGCCGCGGGCTGCTGGGACGTCTCCAGAGTCTGCACGGTTTGGGTCAAATAGTCGCCCAGAAGCGAAGTTGTGTTGCCCAGCGACTCGAAAAGCGCCAGGCTGATGGTCTGGGGCGGGCTGGGCTGGCGGGCGATTGTCTCCCGGTAGAGCCGATCGCAATTAATTTGCAATTGGGGCGGGCCGACGCCGCCGCCATCGGGATCGCTCAGGTCGTTGAGCAGACGCTGGACAAGGGCCGGCTCCCAGCTCACGCCGTAGAGAGCCGCCGGGTTTTCGATGGCTTCGCGGGCCGCTTCCCGCCCCAGCCGTTCCACCCGGTAGCGCACATTCAGCACATTGGGCAGGATAGCTTCCAGGGGTTGCAGGCTGCCCAGCGCGTCCTCGCGGATGGCGATGACAAAGCGCAGATCGAGGCTGCGGTCGGTCACAAAACCCTGCAACTGGGCCAGGGCTGCCGTCTGCTCGCTGCCGGTGTAGACGAGGAAGAACTGCTCGGCCTGGTCAATCGCCAGCACCACTGGCCCACCCAAGCCGCGCTGGACAGCCCGCACCAGATCGCTGAGTTCGCCGCTTGTGTCCGGGGTCAACCCAGCGCGGCGGGCCGCGGCCAGCAGACTTGCGTGCAGATTCGTCACCAGTGGAGCGCCAGCCTCTGGCTGGGCCACAGCCAGCAGACCGCGCTGGGCGGCTATACGCGGGCCGAGGCCGGCGCGCAGCAGACTGCTCTTGCCCACGCCGCTCTCGCCGTAGAGGATCGTCAGCCGGTTGGCCAACACCCGGTTGGCAAGCTGCATACCCTCCTGGCCGCGCCCGGCAAAGATGGCGGCATCCTCTGCGCCGTAGGCTTGCAGCCCTTTGTAGGGCTGGGCGGGCAGGGGCGCAGCGGGCAACGGGTTGGGTCTGGATTCTGGGCGAGAGGCTGTCGTCGTGGCCTTTTTGACGGTCTGGGCCAGCTCTTCCAGAAAAGAGAGAGGGTCGTGCAGGACGATCTCGACGTTCTGGTTCTTCCAATAGCGCTGGCCCACCGCGTCCATCCCATCGGTATCCGGCGGCACAATGGCGTAGGCCGTGCGCCGGTAGATGCTCAGGTTGCGCGTAACCTGGTTGAAGAAGCGTTTGAACTGGGTGCTGTTGAGGTCGTAGCCGAGAAAGATGAGGGTTTTGGTGGCGAAGAAGGAGCGCACAATGTCGCTGAGGGTGGGCAGATTGTTGATGAAGGCGTCCACGTCGTCTTCGGTAATGACCAGACTGTCGGGCTGGTTGATGTCGCCCTGGATTTTGATGACGGTGATTTTGGATTCGTCAAAGAAGGGCACATCCGTGTCGCGCACAATCAGCACGTAGGGCTTCTCAAATTGGGTCAGGGCGCGTTCCAATACCTGATCGAAGCGGGTGGTGATCAATTTGGTGGTGGGCAGCACCGCGTCGGCCACCAGTTGGTGGATGGGGTCCGGCCCGGTTTGCAGACGGGCCAGCTCCTCGCGCAGGGCCAGGATGAGTGCGGGCCGTCCCTGCAAGACCTCGTAGTCGCGGGCCACCGCGGGCAGGCTGCGGTCTGTCCGCTGGTAATCAATGCGGGTGGCCAGGGCGTCGGCAATCTGCTGCACGATGGGCGAGTTGTCGCCCCCGGCCCCCAATTGGGCACCGACAAAGAGAATGGCATTGTCTTTGAGGATGAGGTCGGCCAGTTCGGTGATCAGTGGCTGCATAGGCGCATCGGGCAGATAAACAGATGAATTGGTATGGCGCACTGTTGATAGTATATGTCACAAGCAGGCATGGCGTCAACGAAGGGAAAAGGGTGGCAGGTGGAAAGTGGCAGGTGGAAAGTGGCAAGTGGCAGGTGGCAACTCGCAACTCGCAACTTGCCACTTGCCACCTGCCACCTGCAACTTTATTCCGCACTCCCCGGGACAAGCGGATCGAACGACTCTGCGCTGCGCGGTTCGGCCACGCCCCAGTGCATGGCGGCGAAAGCAACCAGACCCAGCAGCGCACCCACAACAAAGAGTGTTGTGTAGCCCGACCAGGCCAGCAGTCCACCCACAAGCGGGGCCAGCGCGGAACCAATGCCCATCGTTGTGTTGGATATCCCCACGTAGGAAGGGCGATTTTCCGGGCGGGCAAACTCCAGGGGAATGAGGATGCCGGAGACGACGCGCGCACCAATCGCAATGCCCAGCACCGCAAAGACGACAAAGTACCAGGTGGGGCTGGGGGCCAGCCAGGCCAGGACAAAGCTGATCGTCAACCCCAGGTAACTCAGTTCCAGCGAGAGTTTGTGCCCCCAGCGGTCGGCGACAAAACCGGCCAGGAGATTGCCCACTGTCTGGCCCAGAAGCATCGCCGCGGTGAAGTAGGCCACTGTGCCGTCGCTCACCTGCCAATGGCGCACAGCCGATACAGTCAGAAAGCCCTCGCCCATCGCCGCAAAACTGGAGAGGAGACGGGCGAAGAGAAAACGGCGAAAATTGTGGTCACCGCGCACAATCGCCAGCATCTTGCGCCGCGACTGGCCCTGTTGTCTGACCGGCCGCGGCACTTCTTGGTTATGACCGGCGGGTTCACGGGTCAGCGCCAAGAAGCCCCAACTGATGAAGACCGCCAGGGCAGCTATCGTGAAGATGTAGACAAAATTGGTTGGAAAGGGGAATTTGTCCAGCAGCCAGCCACTGACAAACGCGCCCAGCGTGCCCAGCCCGGTGCCCACGAAGGAGGTGATGCCAAAGAAGCGCCCGCGTTTCTCCACGGCAAAGCAGCGGGCCAGCAGATTGGACCAGGCGGGTGCGATCAGCCCTGCCCCGAAGCCGTGCCAGGCGTAGACGACAAAGAAGAGGACCAGCGCCAGCAGGGGACTGGAGAGACTGATCAGCGCGGCCACCGGCAGCAGCACAATCGGCAGCCGTTCGGTGAAGAAGCCCAGGTTGATCACAATCGGCTTCATGCGCGGGATGCGTTCGGTGATCCCGGCCGCGAACAATTGGGGCAGAAACCAGCTTGACTGGGCCAGCACGGCCAGCAGCGCGATTGGCACAGGGCTGTCCGAAAGTTTGCTGACAAAAAGGGGCAAGATTGTCGTTGTGGAAATGAAACTCAATCCAAACCAGAAAAAGACGCCATCCAGCAGATTGACGGTGTAGTTCCAGACATACTGCTCGTCGCGTTCCGTCTCCAGTTGGGCGTCCGTGCGCGCCGGGAGGGGATGATCCATCCGCAACAGCCAGCGCGCGCTGGCGCGCCGCCAGCCCAGGCGTAAGTTATTCGACATACAAGAAAATTCCCTCGGGCGACATATTGCCAGTTTATTTGAATTCGCTGTTACGTTATCTTCCCTGAACCACTCTCTCCGGTGTAGAAAGAAAGAGATTGCGTTCTTCTTCCGCCAGCGCCTGCAACCCAGGCGCAAAATTGCGCGCATAGACCGCGTAATAAACGTCCCAGTGCGCGTCGCTGCCACGCAGCCAGACTTGGCTCTGCGCCATCAGGTGTTCTAGATGTTGGCGGGTAAAGGGTTCCTGTCGCCAGCGTGCCTCGCCAAAAACGACCGACCGGCTATGGCGGTCGAGACCAACGATGTCCAGTTGCGCCTGTCGGTTCCACCACGAGCCAACTTCGCTGATCGGTGGCAAGCCATGCTGACGGCTTTGGCTCAACAGGTGCAGACGGGCAACCTGTTCCCAGATCGGCGCTGTCACCTGTGCCAACTCCATGCGGATTGTCTGCCAAGCCGCATCTTGCCCCACACCAATTTCTAATTCGGCCAGATGAGGTTCGACATAACGCTGCCAAAAGGACAAAAAGGGGTCGGAGAGATGATAAAGCGCCCAGCGTTGACTTTGTGAATTCCGTTCGAGTGGTTCACGCTTAATGATCAGCCCTAGCTCTTGCAGGGTATGCAGATAATGAGAAAGATTTTTGTCTTGAAAACCAGCCGCTTGCGTAATCGCTTGGCGTGTGTGGGCGCCTTTGGCAATGGCTTGCAGCAGGCGCATGTAAAGACGAACATCCATCCCTTGCAATTCCAGATGGAGTTGTAAGGGAATTTCGTTCAAGAGCGAGCCGGTAGGAGACAATACAGCGCGACGGATATTGGTCAAGAGATCGACGGTTGGATCGACTGAAATCAGATAGTAGGGTAACCCACCCAAGATGGCGTATGTTTCGATGAGTGAATCAGCGCTATAGGTTGGAAAAAAGGCGGGTAGATCGCTGACGGTTAAGGGCTGCAATTCAAATGGCCAAGTATGTCGCAAATAGAGCGGCGAATCCGCTGCCAATAGCTCGCGGCGCATGACGCTGAGCAACGAACCTGTCAGAATCAGAAAAATCTGTGTGTGTTGCAAAGCCATGTCCCATACCATTTGTAGATAGGAGGTAATCGGCGGATAGGCGGCCACCAAGCGTGGGAATTCATCAATCACCACAACAAAACGTCCGGTACTAGCCAATGGGATCAAAGCTCGCAAGGCGCTTTCCCAATCGAGATAGCAAAAACCAGACTCCACGACTTGACCCGCTGCCAGTTGGATCAATTGCGAAAAACGACGCAACAACGTAGCGCTGTCGTCTTCGGTGGCAAAGAAGAAAAGATGGGGCTTTGCTTGTACCCAATGATGCAACAAACTGGTTTTGCCAACCCGCCGTCGACCGTAGAGTACCACGATCTCTGCCCGCCGCCCGGCGTAGCGTGTATCCAAGTAACCGAGTTCGCGTGTACGGTTGATGAGCATGGGCAGATTCCTTAGCGCCTTAGCGATAAAATATACTTGCCTGTAGTAGAACAGAAAGAATTTTATCAATAGGAATGATAATTTGCAAGATCGTCATTCTAAATGACGATCCTGTAGATCGTCAAGACGTATTTCCTACAACATTTGGCTTCGACCACACAAACCAACGGCCCAGCAGCAACATACCGACGATAAGCTATACAATTCTCAGAAAATTTGGTACAATCAATGCCAATCCATTCATTGGAACGAGAGCGTAAAATGGTGCGTAAACCCACACCTGCGGAAGAATATATTACAATTCTTGACAATAAGGACCGGAAACGCGTGCAGTGAGAAGACAACTGAAATTTCTATTTCAAGAACCGGGTATGCTGGAAGCAATTGCCTCCCATCCAGCGCAACCCAGAACGAATACCCATATACCTAGCCAGGGTTATCGTGATTCGTATATTCCCGATCTGATGATTGATTACCGCCTTGCCGCTGATCAGCCATTTGCCCTGATCAGCTACAATTTTCACAAGACCTACCCGGCTGTGATTTGGGGGCTGAAATTGCTCATGGCCGATGAATTGTTCGATCTACCGCAAGCCGGCTTGACAGCGATCCCTTTGCACGATGCCTTTGGTTGGGCCTATGCCCACTTCGTCTTGGAAGATACGATGCCCGTCCTGACGGAAAATACCGCTACGCCAGCCAGTCTAACTCGCCAGGTGCTGCAGTACGCCGCGGCTGTTGCCTGATATCGAGAGTCCGCTGCTCGAGATGCTGTATCGATCAGGCGGCAGCATAGATTTTTGCGCGTCGTGTGGGGGTGGGCGTCCCATTGGGGGCGTTCGCTGGGCGAGGGGGAGTCGGCACGGTTTGCACCCATTGCTGATTGGGATTGTGGGGAGGTAATGTCTGCAAAATTTCCAAAGCCGCTTGTTGCATTTCGGCCAGGCTCTCATCCAGCTTTTCTGGCAATAGGCTTGCCACATCCTCCAACTCAGCGCCAAGCTGCACCAGACGCCGCAATTGTGGAGAGACACCTAACTCCGCCAGTTTTTCTAAGGTGTAGGGGCTGTATAAATAATCTTCTGCCGCTGCAACCGATACAATGCCCTGTCCAATCGCAACGCACAGACCAATATGTAAGAGAGCAAGCAGACGCTCGATCTCGGTTTTGTCTTCTATTTGAATTGTCATAGCCCTGGCTATTTGTTTCATCGCTTGTTGCTCCAACCCAACTTTACTTTTACATCAAACACTTTGCCGGATGCGCTCTGGAAGTAATGGACAGAAACTCTGTCTACCAATAGCGCATAGCATCGCTGAAGAGGGCGGTCAATTCTTCGCGTCCCGCGGGGCGCGGCGAGAGTTTCGTCACCCGGTGCTGGGGCAGGGTTCCTTCGACGAGCGCGGGGATGTCCGCTGCGCTGAAGCCGATGGCGCTCAGGCCGTTGGGCACGCCCGTCTTTTTCATCAGATCGATGATCGCCCCGGCCAGCACTTCGCCCGCGTCTTCCTCCGCCACGCCGCGGATGTCTACGCCCATCAACTGCGCACCGAGCAGGTGGCGCTGGGGATTGGCCGCGGCGGTGAAGCGAAAGACCGCCGGCGCGTTGAGGATGACCGACATGCCGTGCGGGATAATCGGGTGGTCGGTGGGATAGCCGGGCGGGTTGTAGCCGCGCACCATTCCCGACACGGGGTAGGACATGCCGTGGGGCAGATGGACACCGGCGTTGCCAAAGCCGATGCCAGCGTAGGCCGAGGCCAGCAGCATCTGGCTGCGCGCCTCGTCGTCTTCCGGGTCTTGGATGGCGCGCACGATATAGGCCGCCACCATCTGCACGGCTTTGCTCGACCAGATGTCGCTGATGGGATTGGCGCCCTGATAGGCCGGGCGCAGTTCGGGCCGCTCGGCGGCGGGGCGCTGGTCGTAGGGGAGGGCAGTCAGCGATTCCAGGGCGTGGCTGAGTACGTCCAGCCCACTGCTGGCCGCCACCATTTTGGGCAGGGTGCGGGTGTTGTCCGGGTCCAGAATGCCCAGGACGGGGCGCAGGGCGCGGTGGGCGATGCCCGTCTTGGCGTGGATGGCGGTATAGTCAAAGATGGCAACGCCAGTGGTCTCGCTGCCCGTGCCTGCGGTGGTGGGGACGGCGATCAGCGGTTTGAGCGGGCCAGGCACCGGTTGGCCGCGGCCCACAAGCGGATTGACGTAGGCCAGCAGGTCAGCGGGCCAGGTGGCGTAGAGATTGGCGGCTTTGGCCGTGTCCATCACCGAGCCGCCACCCACCGCCACATAGCCATCGAAGTGGCCGTCTGTGGCAAAGGCGATGGCGTGCAGAAAGGAGATGTCCGTCGGCTCCACGCGCACCTGATCGTAGAGAACCGCGACGATGCCCTGGGCGCGCAGGGCGTCCAGAACAACCGCCACACTCTCGCCGCGCGCCAGCCGCGGGTCGGTGACAACCATCACCCGCCGCGCCCCCAACTTGCGCATGTCATAGCCCACCTCGCGCGTCACGCCGGGGCCGTATTTGATGCTGCTGGTGTCCATTGTAAAGGCAGTTTCGTTGGGCATAACTCTTCCTGTGGTGTGGGGCGCGGATGGAGCCGATGCCCTTATTGTATGCGATCTCCCCCCAAAATCACAGCCGCGGGATGAGCCAGGGTGGACAAATTCTGGCGCGGGTCGCTGGCAAAGGTGACAAAATCCACGGGCGCGCCGGAGGTGAAGGCGGGCAGACCCAAATAGGCGCGGGCAGCGGTCGAGCCAGCATTTTCGTCGTTTTTACACGGATTTAGACGGATTTACACGGACGAGGGCCGTTTGGCAAGCACAGCCGTGCGCCCGCCCTCGATGGGGTCGAGCCGTTGCCAATGCTTCGGGTTGGCCAACTCGGCGGCCAGAAGCTGCGCATCGCTGCCGCCTGCCAGTTGCAGATTGGAGCAGACGAGAACGCCGTCGTCGTTGAGCAGGTGGCGCATACGCAAAATGATATCGAGGGGCGGGGCAAAGCCATCAAAGAAGGCCAGATCGTAGCCGGGCGACAGGCGGGAAAGCACAGCGTCAAATTGGCCGTGATGCACAGTGACGCGTGAACTCAGATTGTAGCGTGCGATTTGGGCGCGGGCCAGGGTGACGTGTTCCGGGTCGCCTTCGATGGTATCCACCTGAACCAGTGGGCTGCCGTGCGCCAGACAACAGGCGGTATATCCCAGGGCCGTGCCCAGTTCCAATACGCGCTTGGGCAGCCGCGTCCGGGCCAGACGAATCAGCGCGGGGCCATCTTCAAAGGTGTAGGCACCGCAGCCGTGCTGGGCGCGATGGCGGCGCGTGGCCGCTTGTATGTCGGCAAATGCGTTGTCAAAAGGGATGGGAGGGGGAGTTGCCATAGTTCATACTCCTGTGTCCGAAGGCGAACCATTGTCCGTTCAAAGATACTTAACTTTTTCCTGTGATTTCTTACAATACTGGGTTTACACTTGGCCGTATCATCATGCCAACAGGACAACCACATCCTCCTCGACAACCGCCTGGCCGTTTGTCAGGTCTGCCAGATCGACCCGGAAGCGCGCCACCTGCTCGACCGGCATCTGCACCCGGTAGCTCACATCCACGCCGTAGCTCTCCTCCAGCAGCTCCGTCTCGTAGTCGGGCAACATCCGCTGCACGGCTGTGACCGCGCTGTAGTCGAAGAGGAGGGTCAGTTGCGTCTTCTCGACCTTCTCCGTCGTGGGCAGGCTCTCCAACGCAAACTGCACACCCCCGCTGTAGGCGCGCACCAATCCACCCTTGCCCAGCAGTGTGCCGCCAAAGTAGCGGGTGACAACCGCCACAATATCCCCAATACCACTGTGCAGAAGGACGGTGAGCATCGGTCTGCCCGCGCTGCCGTGTGGTTCGCCGTCGTCGCTCATCCCGTTTTGCCCGCTGGAAGCAGGCCCACCGACCAGATAGGCCCAACAGTTGTGGCTGGCGTCAGCAAATTCGGCGCGCATCTCCTCGATGAAGGCCCGCGCCTCCTCCACCGACGGCGCATAGGCAACCGTCGTGATGAAACGACTGCGCAAAATCTCCTCCTCCACCCGGTGGCGCGCCGCGGGGATGGGGTAGCGGGGGATGGGTTGGGTCATCAGGTGATCCCTCTGCGTCGAGTGAACAGTAATCAGTTATCAGTTATCAGTAATCAGTCGCGGATACGCCGACAACTGATTACTGATAACTGATAACTGTTCGCTTTCTTCAATCCCCGGCCACGGGCTGGGGCGCGGGGGCGCTGAGAATATCCCGGCGGAAGCGGCGGAAGAGAATCCAGGCCATAATCGGGGAGGTGATGATAAAGGCGGCCCAGACTTCGACCAGCCCCCCATTCCAGAAGGAGACAGCCAACCAGCCGAGCAGGACAGTACTCCAAATGCCCACTGTATTGGCGCGCAGAGGAAAGTTTGTATTGCCCAGACCGCGTAGACCGCCTGAATAGATAAACAGCAGCGCCCAGAAGGGCTGCGAAAGGGCCAGCACGCGCAGACTGGCTGCGCCTTGACGGATCACTTCGGCTTCGGAGGTAAAGGCGCGCATAATCGGTGTTGCCAGCAGGAAAAAGATCACTCCCATACTGCCCATCCAGATCGCGCCCCAACGCGCGGCTGTGTGCGCGGCGTCCCTGCCCTCGTCCAGACGGCGCGCGCCCACCGACTGGCCCACCAGCGCGGTGGCCGCGATGCTAAAGCCGAAACCAGGCAGAAAGGAGAGGGAGAGCGCGTTGAAGGCGATGCGGTGGGAAGCCAATGCGGCTGTGCCCAGGCTCGCCACCACAATCGTCAGCACTGTAAAGGCGGCGGAGATCAACACCTGTTCCAGCGCGGCGGGGACGCCGATCTGTAAGACCGAGCGCGCCACCGGTATCTGTGGCAGCCAACTGTGCCGCCCGCCGATGGTGACGCCGTTGCGTCCCCGGCTCATCGCCCAGAGCAGGAGTATCATCGCCAGCAGACGAGAAAGAAAAGTGGCCCAGGCGCTGCCCACCGCGCCCATTTCCGGCAGACCCCACGCGCCGAAGATCAGCCCGTATGCGAGAAAGAGGTTGACTATAGTTTTTCAGATAATCATTTGTAGGGGCGCTGCTTGCTGCGCCCGGCGCACCAGAGACGGGCGCAG
>CAMDEX010000146.1 GCA_945897075.1 Litorilinea aerophila | reverse complement strand
GCCCTACGATCGACCGGACGTTCGACGATCCAATCGTAGGTTGGGTGAATGCCGTCCCGCAAACGCCGAATGCCCCGCCAACAACACAGGCATTCACCCAACACGCCCCGCGCCGTGACCCGTTGGGTTCTCGCCGCATACGTGACGGGACGTTCGGCGATCCCCGGCGGCGAGAACCCAACCTACACCGGCGGACCCTCCATCGGCTTGGCGGCCTGGGGCGCGACGGGCGTGGCTGTGCGCTCGCTCTTCTTGCGCCGGAAGTTGCGGAAGAAGTACCAGAAGAGCAGCGCACCGGTCAGGTTTAGGACAGAAGTCAGGACAAAGAGGCTTTCGTAACCCAGGCGGGTGATCACATAGCCGCCGCCCAGGGCCAGACCGGTAAAGGCGACGCCCGCGCCCATCTCCCCGGCGCCGGTCAGAATACCCCGTTGGCTGGGGGCCACAATACGCATGGAAAAGTTCATCGTGGCCGGGTAGCGCATGGCCGACAGCCCTACCACCGCAATGTAACCGACAGCCGCCGCGCCCAGCGTAGGCAGAAAGGTCATAGGCAGATAGCCCAGACTGACAATCAGACAAGACCAGACCACCACATTCAGGTTGCCAAAGCGCCGGGTAAAATAGGGTGTAAGCAGAGCCACAGGCACAGCGATCAGCCGTCCGGCGGCCGAAACCAGCCCGATGGTGGAAGTGGCGATCTGCAAATGGGTGTCCAGATAGACATTAAAGAAGACAAAGAGGGTTGCCACGCCGCAGACCTGCAGCATACGCACAAAGAGGAGCAGCAGAAAGAGGCCGGTTGGCAGCGGTTTGGAGCCTGCCGAGGCGGGCATACGGGGGTCCGCATCGTCTGTCTGTTCTTCGTTGTCGTCGGTTGCCACTGCTTTTGTATTGAACATCAAGAGCAGGGCCGGCACGATGAGGAGAGCAGCCACCAGCAGGGGAAAACGATAGGGCACGGGCGAGTCCAGCGTAGTCCCCAAGAGGCGGGCAAAGCCAGCCGGCAGGATTCCCCCCACCAGATTGCCCAGGAAAGCCGCAACTGCCATCAGCCCGGTCTGCATGGAAAAGAGGTGATCGCGCTGGGCCGGTGGGGTGCTTGCCATCATAAAGGGCGCGCCGTTGACAAAAAAGAAGGCCATTCCCAGCAGGATGACAATATACGCGCCCATCAGCCAGCCCTGCTGCCAGCTTCCAACGAACAACTCGGCCACGGGCAACAGAGTGCCGCCGAGCAGAACCACCCCCAGCCCGATCAGAATCATCCGGCGTAGCCCCCACCAGTTGCCAAAGAGTGCCGCAGGCAGGCTGAAAAGGGCAAAAGAAAAAAGCCCGGCAGAATTGATGACCCCTACCACTTCCGGCCCGTAGCCCAGACGCAGGAGGTAGAGATTGAAGAGAACAGACAAAACGCCGCCGTCAAAGCCGAAACCGACCAGAAAGGCGGTCAACAAAAAGAGACGCACATTGCGGCTGAAAAGGTGCAATGTGCCCCGCAACGATGTGAGCATACAGAGTGCCTGTCCTGTTTTTGAAACGTGAAACGTGAGTAACTATTGGGTCACTGCCAACAGATCTCGCTCGATTTCCTGAATGAGTAATGGCAAGTTTGGTTGCGAAAAACTGATTCCTGGTGCGATGACGCGATTGCGTTTGATGTTCGGCGGCGCGTGTTTATGCTGCTTCACGCTTCTTGCGCAGGGAATATGCGCTTGCCCAACGTACAAATTCTGTGGACTGTTCAAACCCCTCATCATCGAGAAGTCCCTGCGCGTATAACGCATAGAAATCATCCGAAGTGATCCCGTATTTTCGCTCATAAGCGCGAATACGTGATTCGACAGCGTGCAAATCTTGGATGATCTCATTGAGTGTTTGCATTGTATATGCCTCCTGCCCTGGAAAAAGAACACAGCTACGCGTTGACGCTTACGGTACGCGTTACGTTTCACCCATCCCAACGAAATACCCAATACCCTTAAACCACCACCCCGCCCCGCTCGATCACCTGCCCATCACGCAGGTGAATCTCAGCCCGCCATTCGTCGCCGGAGACCGCGGCCACACCGCCCTGCCGCCAATTGCTCTGGTAGTGTACCATAAACGATTCGTCCCAGGCGCTATCGTAGAGTGCGCCGTTGCGGAAGAAGTCCACGAAATCAATGCTTTCTGGGTAGAGACTGGCTACACGCAACCAGCGTTGGCCGATGTCGGTCATCAGCGGCTCCAACCCTTGCAGGTAATACTGTTCGTCGGCGGGGATGGGGTCAACGCCGATACCGATGCCCTCGGCCATACGCCAGGCGAAGAAGCGATCCTCGCCGGGCAGCACAGACCAGTCCGCGGGCGGCTCCTGTTTGGTCATATTGTTGTAGTAACCCCAGGAAACCTGCTCTTTGAAGGTCACTGCTATCTGACCGATGGCCTGGGAATCCTCGTTGCAGACGATAGGCCGGTTGAGATTCCAGCCGCGCACCTCCCGGATCAGATTGTGCAGTCGTTGCCGGGTGCAGCCGTTGCCGTGGATCAGAATCACGTCGCTGGCCTCGGCGATCTCCCGGAAGACCGAACCGCCCTTGCCGCTGCACCCCACAGGCAGACCGCCCGACTCCTGGCGGGCCAGGTCGTTGAGCGCGGCCACGCCTTCGGGGTAGAAAAGCAGGGGGTGTTTCTGGAAAGGCGGGATGTCGTGTTCGTTGGCAACTTCGATGATGACATTTGTGTAGCCGCCCTCCTTCAAAAAGCGGGAAGCTGTGATCACTGCGGCGCGCACGGCCCGGCCATCGCGCAGACGGCGCGCCTGATCGCCGTAGAAATAGCTGACAATCACCGCCATCCCCGCCGCGTCCGCGCCCCGGATCAGTCGGTCCAGCCGGGCGGCGTAGACCGGGTCCAGATGCGCGCCCTCCTCGCCAAAGGGATTATTGTCAATAGTCAGATTGTTGACCGTAAAGCAGGGGCCGCCGCCTTGCAGACCGACGGTGAAGGCGCGCAGACCGTAGCCATACCACTCCGGGAGCGCGGCGATCAGGTCGTCGGTGTTGCGTTCCGCGTCCCAAGCGGCGCGGCCAAAGCGGGCGAAGCGGGTCGGGTCGGCTTTGTCGTCGAAGATGCCCTGGATAAAGCGGGCGTTCATCAACAGCCCATGCGCCGTTGGCTTGCTGCCGGGGATTTCGCTGTAGACCAGTTTGCCGTTGATCGCAAACTTCTCGCCAGCAATGGAAAGGTGGGTCTGGGGCATGGGGTTGGTTCTCCTCAAGAATGGTTTGAATTGACAGAGATACTTGTGTTACACTGGGGTCGGTGAACCACAATGTATGATTCTTACGAGCAATGCGGGGTGTTCAATGACAGCGTTTATTGTACTCGACGAATTGTCTCTGCCCGAAACAGGAGTGGTGAGACTAAAACTCGACCGGATTTTCACCATCCACATCTCGGCCACAGAAGCCAGACGCCGAGTCAGCAACTGGTTGGTGTGGGAGGTGACAATGACGCTGATGGGCCAGGAGCCGTCCCTAGTCATCAGTGAACCGGTGGTGTGGCGGGTGCCGGTGGTCTTCACAGCCGCCCACGTGGGCGTGGTTGGGGATGTGGGAGAGATTGACGTAGACGTGGAATCGGGGGAGATAATTCGGCCAAAGGGGATCGAGGAGGCAATGCTCTGTGAGGCGAAGAAGCTGGCGGAAGATTTACCGCCGTACAAAACGCGAGAATTGCCGGAAGGCTATCGGGTGACGACAAACGTTCCTTACTCGGATATCAAACCCACCGGGGATCCAGCAGCCATCATCGCATCAGTCCAACAGCAACCGCGCTAGACAATGTACTTTCGGCCCCCTACCCCCACATCCTGCGAGTTCCGCATATTCGACAGCGCATACCTATCGATTGTTGGCTTCGGGTTGGCCTGTCATTGCGGCTGTGCAAACCAGAGAATTGACCCACTGGAAGGGTGTGGAAAGTCAGCACACGGTCACGGTTATAGGAATGACCGCTGACGAGATTTTCGTCAGCGATCCGGATTTCGCAGAGCATCCGCTGCCAGTCTCCTATGGCGATTTCGATCTGGCCTGGTTGGAAATGGATGAACGATTTGCTGTGATTGAACCGCCGATTTTGCCCCCTGGCTGAGTATCTTCCCATTCAGTAACAGCATCCACTACGAGAAAGTCAGGAAGTAAATGTCAACGGAGGTCTTCAATGCGCGTCGCAACATACGAAGGATTTATCGATGAGTTAGGGCAGGTGCGTTTACTAGAGCCAGTGGCTCTGCCAATCCGTGCCCGGGTTTTTATTGTCGTTCCAGAATTTGACGAGAAGTTAGGGGATAAACCGCGGCATATCTATTCGCCCCGGCTGGTCAATCCAAAAGATGCAGCGGACTTCCAGCTAAAAGAGGTAACGTCAACCGATTATGCCGCGCTATGATGCCGTTCAATTTGATCCACCTGCACCAGTCGCCCAGGCCCAACTGCGAAATCCCCAGCAACCCAACCGGGTCGCTTCGGCGCTGATGCTCATCGATTCCGGAGCGGATGTCACGCTTGTGCCCTTAGCCACTGTAACGGAGATCGGGCTGAGCACCAATGTTGAGCAGGGGTACGAACTCAGTGGCTTCGACGGTCAGGAGAGCTTCGCCTTTCCCGTTGCGCTGGAATTGACCTTTTCCGGGCGTATCTTCCGTGGCCAGTTTCTCGTGCTAGACCACCCCACGGGAATCATCGGACGCAACCTCCTCAACCTTCTACGCGTCACCCTCGACGGTCCTCGGCTGGAGTGGACTTTAGTCTGATTGTATCACATCCCCCTTACCGCGCATGTGGATAGTGGCCCGCCGGGTGCTTCAGCAATTCTTCCTCGATCAAATCCGAACCCAGTCCCGGTCGCTGTGGCAGAAGCAGATGGCCCTCCTCAATCGTAAAGGGGTGGGTCATCAGATCGTCGCGCCAGGGTGCGTCGTCCACGTCTAACTCGTGGATGTAGAAGTTGGGGATGGTGGCGCAGACATTGGCCGAAACGAGGGTGTTGATGGGGCTGTGGCAGTTGTGGGGCGAGACCAGCACGTCGTAGGCGTGGGCCAAGTCGCAAATCTTCTTGCCCAGCGTAATCCCGTTCCAGGCGAAGTCGGGCATAATCACATCCTGGGCGTAGAGTTGCAGGTAGGGTTTGTAGCCGTGGGTACCAAAGAGGCTCTCCCCGTGACAGATCGTTGTCTTTGTGGATTCCCGAATCGTGCGCAGGGCTTCCGGGTCCAGGGTTTCCGTCTCCAGCCACATCAGATTGTAGGGTTCCAGCGCCTGGGCCAGCTTGATAGCCCCGCCCAGTTTGAAAGTAAAAGCCACATCCAGCGCGATGCCCACATCCGGCCCCAACGCCTCGCGGAAGGTGCCCACAATCGCCTCGGCGCTGCGGATGGTGGCGGGCGGACAATCCCCGGCCCGGTTCCAGAAACGGTTGAGGACGGGTTGGGCGTCGGCGCGGTCTTTCAGCGGGAAGAGATTGGTTTTGATGGCGGTGTAGCCCCGCGCCAGCACCACCTCGGCCAGACGACGCAGATCGTCGGTCGTCTCCACCGGGGGCAAGCCGAGAGTCTGGGCGTGGGCCGCGCGCAGGCTGCCGCAGTGCGACCAGTAGAGGCGCAGACGGTCGCGCATCTTGCCGCCCAGCAGTTGCCAGACCGGTGCGCCCAGCTCCTTGCCGCGAATGTCCCACAGGGCGGAGTCTATGCCCGCCATCGCCTTGTACGCAATCCCGCCCGTATGCCGCACAGAGGCCGCGGCCAAATCCCACCAGATGGCTTCGACCTGCATCGGGTCGCGCCCGATCACCCATTCGCTGTAACGCTCGACGGTCGCCGCCACCGGGCCAGGCGATCCCCAATCCGTGCAGTCGCCCCAGCCCACCAGACCGGGCTGATCGGTCTCCACCTTCACAAAAGTCCACGGACGGAAGCCGCCGTCCACAAGAAAGGTTTTGATGGCGGTGATTTTCATGGAGAGACTCATTCGTTGAGGATTAGGGGAATGTTCAGTCACTTTCGCAGATCGACGAGGGACGAAAAACGACCGACGAACCGACCCGGAAACAAGTCCGTCGGTCGTCCGTCGTCTACCGTCAATGTTTCACCGCATCCGCGACGGCGACATCCACATATCCGGGTTGTTGCCCAGCGCCTGTTTGACCGGTAGCGTGACCCGGTTTAACTCCGCCACCACATCCGCCGACAGTTCCAGTTGCAGGCTGGGCAGATTCCAGGCCAACTCCTCCGGTTTGCGCGCCCCCACCAGAAACGACGTGACCCCCGGCTGTTGGCGTACCCAGGCCAACGCCACCGCAGCCATCGGCTGGCCCAACCCCGCGGCGATACGCCGAATCTCGGCCAGCGCAGTGAAGACTTCCGCCTCGCAACCCGCCTCGCCGTGCTGGGATTGGGGGCTGCTGCCCGCGTAGTGGCGGGTGCGCGCCAGACCGCCGGGCACCTCGTCGGCGGACGCATAACGCCCACTGAGCAGCCCTTGCGCCAGAGGGCTGTAGCAGATGATGCCCACATTCCGTTCCAGACAAAGCGGCTGCACGCCATCTTCGATCACCCGCCAGAGCAGAGAATAGGGCAACTGATCCGTCACCACATCGGTCAGTTTCAGGATGGCCGAGAGGTCCTGCACGCCAAAATTGCTGACGCCGATGGCGCGGATTTTGCCCTGACGTTGCAGCGTTTCCAGGCTGGCGACAGTCTCCTCCAGCGGCACATTCCAGTTGGGCCAGTGAATCTGGTAGAGGTCTATGGTTTCGGTCTGCAAATTGAGCAGGCTCTGTTCGCAGGCGGCGATGACATCCGCCGCGGCCAGATGGGAGGGGCTGACTTTGGTGGCGATGATGGCTTCGTGGCGGCGACCCAACAAGCCCCGTCCCAGCACCCGCTCGGAGTGGCCCGCCTCGTAGCCTTCGGCCGTGTCGAAGAAGTTGATACCCGCATCCAGCGCGGCGTGAACGGTGGCGATGGAGTCGTCATCGCTCTGCTCGCCCCACACTTTGCCCCCGGCAAAGGGCCAGCAGCCCAGCGCCATCACGGAAACGTCAATGTCTGTCTTGCCCAGTTTGCGGTAGATCATCTTGGGATACCTTTCGGGAATTTCTGTGGGTGTAGTCCAGCTTTGGGGCAACGACCTTCCGGGAAGGGGTCAGAGAGATGAAGATGAGCGCAAGTCCACTGTGACTTTACCCCCTTCCCGGAAGGTCTATTCGCTGGTTTGGTTGTTCAGCGGCTCAAATTGTGCTACACTGGCATCAGTGCCACAGTATATCAATGGACACAGAAAATGAACGCAACAATCCTACTCGACGAAATCGACCTGCCCGAATCCGGCCCCGTCGAGATTGAGATCAAACGCTCGTTCACAATCGGCATCAGCGCCACCCGTGCCCGGCGCACGGTCAACGGCTGGCTCTTCTTAAAAGTCTCTACATCTATGCTGGGCGACACCCCGTCGCTGGTTGTGGCGGAGCGGGTGGTGTGGCGCGTGCCGATCCTTTTTACAGCAACCCACGTCGGGCCGGTAGGCAGGATTGGGTCAGTGGATGTAGACATCGAAAGCGGTGAAGTCCTTGCCGAGACCGCCGATATTGAAGATATGTACTGCCGTATCGAGGAGTTGGCAAAGACGCTGCCACCGTTCAAACTGCGTGAAGTTCCCCCGGAATATCTGGCGAAAGAGATTCCCGTAACCCCGATTGAACCACGGGGAAAACTGGCAGATTTCGTTACGCCAATCCCATCCGGCAAAAATCCGCAAGGAATTATCCCTGAACTCAGACAGCTTTAGAGGTTCGACTCGCCGTCCCCTACGGTGACTTTGACCTGGCCTGGCTGGAGATGGACGAAGCCTTTGCTGTGATTGCGCCGGCCTAACCGCTCTTACGCCGATCTACACTCAGCCGTTCCACCGCCTTCTCGTCAATTTCCACCCCCAGCCCCGGAGCCGTGGGCACAGCCAGGAAGCCGCCGCTCTGCTCGAAAGGCGTGGCGATCCCTTCGCGGATGGGGCTGGGCGTGCGGTCAAACTCCATCACCGGCTCCTGCTGATAGGGCAACGGGTTGCGCGCCGGCGGGCAGGGCGGGATCGTCGAGGCCACGTGCAGGCTGGCCGCGATCATCACCGGCGAACCCCAGACGTGGGGGTTGCACAGAATGCCAAAGGCGTTGGCCATCTGGGCCACCCGGTGCAGTTCGGTGACGCCGCCCACAATCACCACATCGGGCTGGATGATATCCACGGCCCGCCGCCCGATATACTCTTTGCACTCGAAACGGGTACGCAGATTTTCGCCCCCGGCAATCGCCATCGGCAACGCGTTCTTCACCTGCAAATAACCATCCACATCTTTGGCCCCCACCGGCTCCTCAAACCAGAAGACTTCCAGATCGTCCAGCTCCCGGCCAATGCGGATGGCGGTGGTGGCGTTGTAGGACTGGTTGGCGTCCACCATCAGGAAAATATCCGGCCCGATCACCTCGCGAATGGCGGCTACCCGCTCCACATCTTCGCGCACGGACAGCCCACCCACTTTTGTCTTCATCCCGCCAAAGCCCAACGCCACATACAGGCGGGCTTCGTCCAGCAGCCGGTCGGGGAATTCGCCCTCTGTGTAGTAGAGACCGGTGGCATAGACCGCGATTTTGTCACGTACCCGCCCGCCCAGGAGTTCGTACACAGGCAGCCCCGCGGCTTTGCCCGCGATATCCCAGAGGGCGATGTCAACCGCGCTGATGGCGCTGCCGCCGTAGCCACCGGCCAGTCCAGCGTTGTAGAGGTGATGGAACATTTTTTCCCACAGACCGTTGCGCGGCATCGGGTCTGCGCCCAGAAGCAGCGGCGCAAAGCCGTCGTGGAGGAGCGCGGCGGACGGGCTACTCAGCCCTTCGCCCCAGCCCACAACGCCGTCGTCTGTGGTGATCTTGACCAGCCCACAATGGCGGCGATCGGTCCAGCCCTGCGACCAGCCAAAGGGGACAGCGATGGGGGCTTCGAGCAGAAAACTTTCGATGGATTGGATGCGCATGGGGAACTCCTCGGAAGGGTGGAAAGTGGCAGGTGGCAAGTGGCAGGTGGCAGGTGGCAGGTCGCAAGTGGCAGGTGGAAAGTGGCAGGTGGAAAGTGGCAGGTCGCAAGTGGCAAGTGGCAGGTGGCAGGTGGCGGTCGTAACCTCGCCTAACGCCGCGCCAAGCGCTCGCCGCCGTCCACAAAAATCACATCCCCGGTGATGTACTCCGCCTCCACCAGAAAGCGCACGGCGTGGGCCACATCCTCGGCCCGCCCCCAGCGTTTGAGCAGCGTGCCATTCACCACAGCCTGCAACTGCTTCTGGCTGTAATCGGGCGGGGGCAACACAGGCCCTGGGGCCACGGCGTTGACGCGCACAGTAGGGGCCAGTTCCAGGGCCATCTGCTGGGTCAAGGCCATCAGCCCAGCTTTGGCGACGGCGTGGGCGGTAAAGCCTTTCCAGGGCTGCCAGGCGGAGAGGTCCACGATATTGACCACCGCGCCACCCTCCCCGGCCAAGAGCAGAGGCGCGCACTCGTTGCTTACATAGAAGCTGCCGTTGATGGTGATCTCTGTGACCCGCCGCCAGACGGTGTAGTCGTCGGAGGGGAAAGGATGTTTGCCGAAGTAGTCGGCGTTGTTGACGAGGATATCCAGCCCGCCGAAGCGCTCGGCGACCTGGGCTACCATCCGTTGCACCGCGGCCAGGTCGGCGATGTCGCATTGAATGGCGAGTGCCTGCGCACCCAATGCCTCAATTTCACGCACAGTCTCCTGCGCGGCGGCGGCGGATGAGTTGTAGTTGATCACCGTATTGGCCCCGGCCCGGGCCAGTTCCAGAGCGATGGCCTTGCCTACCCGGTGCGCCCCACCGGTAACGAGTGCGGTTTTGGATTGAATGTTCATCGAGTCACCAAATTGTTTCGACCAACCCGGAGTCAATGATCCGGCGGTCTTTTGTGATCAGAGGAATTGCAAGCGACCACGCAGTCGAACTGATAATCCGGTCCGCCAATTCAGGAATCGCAGCCCACGGAATATCCTCAAGCATTGTCTTTGCGGTCGCTTGATCGAGAGAAGCAACGCGATAACTTGCGTCTGGTATTCGTGGATTGTCCGTGAGATGCCATATTAGCGGATGGGTATCAGTTAAGTAGCGTCCACTCATTGATCAATATCCTCCGCTTTGCCAAAATTTCGCCACATCTCTTTGCGTACAGATTCGATATCCTCATCCGCGACCGATACGCCAGCCCATAGCCCCCCAAGTTGCACGGGGTAATAGGGTGGTTTTTTGCCATTTATTGGGTACGCAAGCTGTTCAACGGTGCGCAGAAGTCGGGCGATATCATCCAGTAATGGGTCGGGAAAGCGGTCAATCAACTCATGTACATATTGACGATCAACAGTCAACATAATCATCACCTCCATAAAAAATACCCTACATCAACAGACTTCTATTCTACCATATCTGAAATGGTAAAAAAAAGAGGTGATAGGATTACCTCCCATCACCTCTTTATCACATACAAAGAAATTCCAGCCTATTCCCGCATCGTCTCCAGAGTGCGGCGAATGATCTCATCCTGCATGGAGCGGGCTTTCTTGCTGCGCCCGCCCCGACGCCTGCCGGCGTCGGTGTCGAGTTCCACACCCTCGGCCTCCATTGCCCGCTTGAAAGCCAATTCCATAGGAGAGAGTACCTGCACATTCTCGAAGGGATCGACAATTTCAACATTTTCCTGCACCCCCAGCGCGACAGCAGCGGCAGCGATCTGGGCCATTTCCGGCTCCGGCTCGTCGCGCACCCCCTTCAGGGTCAAATCAATCCGCCGACGACGGCGGTTGACGGTAAGAATGCGCACGTCCAGCTTCTCACCCAATTTCACCACATCTTCGGGTTTCGCCACATAATTACTGCTCATCTCCCGCACATGTAAGAGAGCGTCTGTGCCTACACCGATATCAATGAATGCGCCATAGGGCACCAGACGCGAAACAGTGCCCGGCACAATATCGCCGTCGCTGATATCTTTGATGGTTTTGGTGTCGGGCGAAATCAGCGTCAGGCTGATCCGGTTGCGGGCGCGATCCAGTTTTTTGATCCAAAGGGTCATCTCCTGGCCTGCCTGCACCACATCCGAGACCTGATTGACCCGACCTACGGCCAGCTCTGAGATGTGGATCAACCCGTCGCGGCCAGCACCAATGTCAACAAAGGCACCGAATTCGGTGACACGTTTGATGACACCCTTGACTTCCTGGCCCTCGCTCAGGCGTACAACTTTGCGGTCGCCGCTGCTGCCAGACGAAAATTCGGCGCGCTCGTCGTCGTCTTCGCCGCCGAGCGCGGCAGACACAGCGCCCGAGACTGCTGCGCTCACATCTCCAACCACCTCAGCTATCTTACCGGTGACGGCTTGGGCTGCGTCGGCCACACTCTCTGCAACCACTTTGGCGGTCATGCTGGCAGCTTCTACCAGATCAGCCACAGCAGCGGTAAGACTTCCCGGTGCAGCTTCTGCTTGCCCCTCTACTGTCGCGGCTGCGTCGGCAGCCATTTCTACTACCGCTTCGGCAATCGGTGCGGCGGTGGACTCAGCTTCAGCAGCCTCCACAATGGCGGCCACATCAGCAGCGCCAACTTCCTCGATGATACGGGTTTCCTCGGTCATTGTTTGCTCCAATTGATGACGGCGTTGTCCCTGCGCAACGCCGATGCGTCCTACAGTATACCCACAAGTCTACGATAGCACAAGAAACCCTGTGCCGAAATTCACAAAGGAGGAGGTGGCAGGTGGCAGGTGGCAAGTCGAAGGTGGCAGGTGGCGGGTCAAAGGTGGCAGGTGGCAGGTGGAGAGTGTAGGACTGCTCACCTGCAACTTTCCACCTTCCACCTGCCACCTTCGACTTGCTACACATTGAAGCGAATGTTAAGGATGTCCCCGTCCTGCACGGGATATTCCTTGCCTTCCAGCCGCAACTTGCCCAGTTTGCGGGCTTCGGCCATACTGCCCGCGGCCATCAGGTCGGTGTAGGCAATGGTTTCGGCCCGAATAAAACCCTTCTGCAAATCCGAGTGAATGATCCCTGCCGCCTCCGGGGCGGGCGCACCGCGCCGTACTGTCCAGGCGCGCACCTCGTCTTCGCCCACTGTAAAGAAGCTGATCACGCCCAGCAGATTGTAGCAGCGCCGGATGGCCCGGTTCAGCCCTGGCTCGGCGATGCCGAAATCGGCCAGAAACTCGCTTGCCTCGCCCGGCTCCATCTGGGCGATCTCCGCCTCCAAGCGCCCGCGCAGGAAGAAGGTGTTGTCGTCCAGCAGGTCGGCAAAGGCGCTTTCGTCGTCGTCGTCTCCGCCGTTGATCGCGCGCAGCAGGGGTTTCATCGAGAGCAGGCCAAAGCCGCCCAGTATCTTACGCTCCTCGTCGCTGATCTCGACCCCGCGCAGAGGCTTTTCTTCCTCCAGAACGGCGGCCAGACGTTTGAGCAACACTTCTTCCTTCTCCATCTTCTGCCGTTCCAGGATGCTGCCCCGGCTCTTTTGACCGACCAACCGGGTCAACCGGTTTTCGATGACCGACATATCGTTGAGGATAAATTCGGTCTCGATGGTCGCGAAATCCCGGCCCGGATCGATGCGATCGTCGGGATGGGCCACGTCTTCGTCGGCAAAGGAACGGGCTACCAGCATCAGCACATCGTTGGCAGCGATGGCGTTGAGCAAAGGGCCACCCACTGTTCCGCCTTTGGCCAATCCGGCGATATCGCTGTAGGTGACCTGGGCGTAAATGGTCTTGCGGGGTTTGAACATCAACGTCAGCGCATCGATGCGGGGGTCGGGGACGTTGACCACGGCGGTATGAATCTCCATTTGGCCGGTAGAAAAGGGGCCGGTCTCAATGTGGCTGCGCGTCAGAGCGTTATAGATGGTGGTTTTGCCGCTGTTGGGCAAACCGATAATGCCGACTCTCATCGACTTTTCCTATCTGAATGGTGAAGAAACGACGAAAAACAACAACCAATTTTACCATTTTTCTGCGCAGGCGTCGAAAACCAGATGGCCCAGAGGTATGCGTTGTCATTTTACCCGTCTTACCCGACTCCCCACTCCAGGAACCTTTCTCCCACACCCCCTACTCTTTGGCTATTTGTAGTAGACTGTTATAAATTCTATAATAGATGTCGGGTATACTGATGGTGGGGCCAAACCAGGGAGTTGCAGTCAATCCGTGGTCCAAACCCAGGCTGTAATCACACATTCTTATTCACACAGAGGAGAAACCACCAATGGCAAAAATTGCTGCAATCGAAGGCATTGACGAAGCGGCAGTGGAGAAACTGACCGCGACCGGCGTGAGTACCACCGAAGCGCTGCTGGATGCCTGTTCCACCCCTGCCGGGCGCAAGGAACTGGCTGCCAAGACCGGCTTGGAGGCGTCAAAGCTGCTGGGCTGGGCCAACCGGGCCGATCTCTTCCGCATCAAAGGCATCGGCACCCAATATTCTGATCTGCTAGAAGCAGCAGGCGTGGATACTGTGCCCGAACTGGCCCAGCGCAAAGCGGAGAATCTTCACGCCAAAATGGTGGAAGTCAACGCCGAAAAGAATCTGGTGCGCCAATTGCCTACCCTGCGCTCGGTGCAGGAGTGGGTGGCCCAGGCCAAGGATCTGCCGCGCACGATTGCATATTAGCGAACGGTGGACTGACGACTGGCGACTGGGGAACAACGATTTGGAGAAATGTTTCTCAGTCGCCAATAACAAAGAGACGCAGAGGGTCGGGTCTACCTTTGCGTCTTTTTGTTATTGGCGGGCTGAAATGTAGAGAGGATGCAGCGAATTCGTAGCGAAAAATCCGAAACCCCCTCCTCCCTTCCTCCCTCAGCGCGTGGTATACTGAGAAGGAGAAAAATGCCACCGCCCCATTCGTCTGGGAGGATTGCTATGCCCAAGCCAGTGCAAGCCAGTCTCTATACCTTCCGCGATATCATTGCCGGCGGTTTTGTCTATGTGGACAAGACGCGTACCATCCACGAACTCGTGCGCTACAACAAGGGCGTCAACTTTCTAGCCCGCCCGCGGCGCTTTGGCAAGAGTCTGCCCACCCAATGACCCCATTCAACTCTGCCCCAAGCGAAAACAGCCCGCTGGCCGCGGCCATCTGCGCCCGCAACTGCCTGCACATCTCCGGTGCATTTGGCACGGGCAAGACGAGCGCGGCCTTGGCGCGTATCCGCTGGCTGCTGGGCCAGGAACGTATGCGCGGCGACGATATTCTGGTGCTGGTGCCCCAGCGCAGCCTGGGCCGCCCCTATACCGAGCAGTTGCGCGGGCCGGAGATTCCGCCCGGCCCGCCCGTGCGTGTAACCACCTACGCCGGTCTGGCCCGCGCCGCGGCCGAACTCTACTGGCCGCTGGTTGCGCCCCAGGCCGGTTTCGCCGACCCGCGCCGCGAGCCGACCTTCCTCAACCTGGAAACCTCCCAATACCAGATGCAGCGCTTTGTGACAGCGGCTTTTGAGCGCGGCGAGTTCGACGCCATCCGCCTCGAGCCGGGCCGGGTGGTCAGCCAGGTGTTGGACAACCTCAACAAAGCCGCGCTACACGGCTTTTCCATCGAGGAGGCCTACCAGCGGCTGGAACTGAGCGTGCCCGCAGGCGAGCAGATGGCGGCGCGCATCAATGTGCTGCGTACCGCGGCGCGCATCAGCCGCGAATACCGGGCGCACTGTCTGGCACAATCGCTGGTTGATTTCAGTTTGTGGATCGGGCTTTTCAACGAACAGGTATTGAACAACGAATGGAGCCGCACCCACCTTTTCCGCTCCCACCGCCATCTGGTGATGGACAACGCAGAGGAGGATACCTTCGCCAGCCACCAACTGGTGCGCCGCTGGCTGCCCCATCTGGAGAGCAGCCTCATCCTCAGCGACGACGACGCTGGCTACCGGATCTTTCTGGGCGCGGCCCCAGAGGATGCAGCGACGCTGGCCGACGCCTGCGACCTGCGCTTGCGTCTAGTCGATCAGCACGTCACCCCGCCGTCGCTGGTGCGCATGGCCGCGCTGGTGGATCGGGCGATCCGCGGCCAGCGCCCGCCCCAGGCCGATGACGTTCCGGCAGAAGATGGCAAATTGGGCAGCACAAAATTGCCTCTCCACTACCAGATTCACCGCTTCTACCCCCAGATGATTGACTGGGCCGTGGACGAAATCGAGCGGCTGGTGACAAACGAGGGCGTCGCGCCCGGCGGAATCGCTGTGCTGGCCCCCTTTGTCAGTGACGCGCTGCGCTTCAGCCTGCAAAGCCGTTTGGAGGAGCGGGGCATCCCCTCCACCACCCACCGCCCCAGCCGCGCCCTCAACGCCGAACCCGCGGCCCGCGCGCTGCTCACACTGGCAGCCCTGGCCCACCCCACCTGGCAGCACTACCCCCAGCCATCGGATGTCACCCTCACCTTTGGCATCGCCATCGCCGGGCTGGACCCGGTGCGCGCCCATCTGCTGGCGCAGGTGGCTTACGGCACACGCGGCAACCGGGCCGGGGAGCTGGCGACTTTCGCCGGGCAGAAGGGCGCGGTGCAGGGGCGCATCACCTATGCGCTGGGCGAACGCTACGAGCGGCTGCGCGGCTGGCTCTATGACTACCGCGCCGAGACCGACTTTACGCCGCTGGACCAATTCTTCGCCCGGCTCTTTGGCGAGCTACTCAGCCAGCCCGGTTTTGGCTTCCACGAAGATGTGGACGCGGCCCGGGTGGCCAACCAACTGGTCGTCTCGGCGCGCAACTTTCGCTGGGCCGTGGAGGAGACGGAGAGCAACCCGCTGCAACGCGTCGCCATCGGCAAAGCATACGTGGAGTTGGTGGCAAACGGCGCGTTGGGTGCGCTCTATGTGCCCGGTTGGGAGGAGCGCGAGGATGTGGTCTTTATTGCGCCCGCCTATACCTATTTAATGCGCAACCGGCCAGTGGACGTGCAGTTCTGGCTGGACATCGGCGCCACGGGCTGGTGGGAACGGCTCTACCAGCCCCTGACCCATCCCTACGTTCTCTCGCAGCAGTGGCCCGCCAACGCCATTTGGAGCGATCTGGACGAATTTCAGAAGCGCCAGGAGATGCTACGTCGTCTGCTGATGGGGCTGGTGCGGCGCACCCGGCGCGAAATCTATTTGGGGCTGAGTGATTACGGCGAAAACGGCATGGAGCAGCGCGGCCCGCTGCTGGGGTTGCTCAACCGTATTCTGGCGAGTAACGAGTAGGGGCTGGGGAGCGAGACTGGGGAGCGGGGAACGGGGACTGGGGACTGGCAATCGGATGACCCAATCCCCAAGCCCTACTCCCTACTCCTTACTCCCCAATCCCCATTTGCCTTTTGGCGTCTTTGTGCTATAGTTTTACAGGTAATTATGTGTAGGGGCGCTGCTT
>CAMDEX010000145.1 GCA_945897075.1 Litorilinea aerophila | reverse complement strand
CACCTCACAATTTTGCGCAGAAAGGAGCGGGTACTGAAAACCTCACGAGAATTCTACCCAGCGCTCGCTGACCCAAACTCACATAACTGGAGCAGCGATAGAAAGCCCTCGCTCCCATCGACATCTCATAGCAACTTTTGCGCTACTGCGTAAAAAGTGTGAAAGTGTGGTGATTACCCATATATCGGGTTTCTCTCTGGAACTACCCCTACGAATCAACCATTTCTACCAGGGGTAGCGCAGACTTATGGGTAATCACCACGGATTTCTCAACAGTATACAGTAAGACAGTGACTGTCCCACTGTCTTACTGACTTACTTCTCGCGATAGAAGCCTTCGTGGACGAGGGTCACTTCCTCGATGCCGAAATCGTTGCCGCTGGAGGAGAGGTCCGGGCCGCTGACTTTAGAGGGCCAGGCGTTGTAGAAGTTCCAACGCGCCACCTCGCGGAAGTTGCGGTCATACATAATAATCGAGCAATTCTTGCGGATGGCCTTGAAATCGCCCCGCTCCACATCGGCGCGCCAATCCCAAATCTGCATATCCGCGGTGATGCCGCGCTTGAGGCTCACATCGTTGTATTTGATGATGCCCGGCGCTTTGAAGACAAACGACTTGCCATTCTTGTTCACCAGTTGGGATTCCACGATGTCGTGTTCCGAACCGATGCCGCTGCAATCCGAGAAGTAGCCTTCGAGTACGCCGTCTACTTCCAGCCCGAAGTTGAATACAATCAGCGGATCGTCGGTAATCCCTGCGCCTTTCCCAGTACGCGTCCCTTCGGGGACCAATGGGGATTCTGTTGCCATAGTGTACTATCTCCTTTGTCAGATGTTGATAATGTGTCCGCAACTCCCCGGCGCTTCAGAAAGTGCCGGGGAGTTTCAGGGACTTGCATAGCCTTACGCGCTCAGTTCCGGATTCCACTGGCTGATACGGAAGATGACGAACTCGGCGGGTTTGACGGGCGCAATGCCCACCTCCACCACCACCCGGCCCAAATCGCGCGACTCCGGCGGATTGGTCTGCTCGTCGCACTTCACATAGAACGCCTGGGATGGCGACGCGCCGTAGAGTGCGCCTGCGTTCCACTGCGTGGTGAGGAAAGAGCCGACATCCCGGCGAATTTTGCCCCACAGCCGGGGGTCGTTCGGCTCAAAAACGGTCCATTGGGTGCTGTTCTCGATGGTCGTCTCGATCATATTGAAGAGACGGCGCACAGACACGTAGCGCCAGAGCGCGTTGCTGGTCAACGTGCGTGCGCCCCAGACACGGATACCCATCCCGGCAAAGGAGCGGATGCAGTTCACGCCGATGGGGTTCAGCATATCCTGCTCGCCTTTGGTCACGTTGTAAGCCAGACCAGTGGCAGCCATCACCACTTCGTTGGCTGGGGCTTTGTGAACGCCCCGGGTATTGTCTGTGCGTGCCCAGACGCCAGCCATAAAGCCGGAAGGGGGCATGTGGATGGAGCGATCCGTGGAGAGGTCCATCACTTCGACCCAGGGGTAGTACATCACGGCGTAGGCACTGTCGAAGCCAGTGATATCCTGTCGCCAGGCCTTGACTTCCTGGGGATTGAGGTTGGGCGGCGTGTCCAGAATCGCCATGCGGTCGCCCAGCCGTTCGCAGTGGGCCACCAGAGAGGTCTGCACGGCCTTGACCATTTTCAGGTCCAGCTTTTCGCCGGGCATTGTCGTCATCAGATCGGGCACGCAGATGATCCGGGCATCGTCCAAGACTTCCAGCCCTTCCACGCCCGTGCGCGCGGCCATATCCCCGCGGAATTCGCTGGGGGTGGGCGCGGCCAGAAGCTTCTGCTCGATGGCGAGGGATTGCTGCTGCTCGGCCGGCCAGAGTTCGGCCAGAGAGCGGGACTGATCCGGGATCACAATGTCGATCAACTCGGAGGCTTTGTTGCTGCGATAGGCCACGCGCACCTGACGAGCGGCCCCTTCGCTCTCGACCTCTTCCAGCCGCACTTCCTTGCGCACATCCTTCACCTGCCAGTCGCCGGTGGTGGTGCGCTTCTCGACGATCACATCGAAAGGCTTCAGCCCATCTGCGTTTTCATCGGCCTCGCCCGCGCCGCCCGCTCCGTTGCTGGAAGCCGCGATACGCACCCGATAGTCCATGCCGCCCAGACCCGACTTGCGCGAGCGGGCGATCAGTGTGGGTTCGCTGCTGGCGTTGAGCAGACCAGCCTGGGCCGGTGGAATCTGGCGCAGGCTGACGATATAGCATTTCGTGCCGCCGTTGGTGAAGAAGCCCTGGATGGCCAAAGGCAGATAGGCCCCGTCCACCAGCCCGCCAAACTTCTGGGTGTACTGAATCCAGTTGGTGATGTAAGTCGGGCGATTGGTCAGATCGTTGACGATCGTCTCGCCGTCCACCACACGCACATCTTCCGCTTTTTCGGTGAAACCGACGAAGACAGCGGTGGATGTGTTGGTGGCTTCAATCGGGCGTGGGCCGGTGTCAACTTCTTCGATATAGACACCTGGTGATAGATATTCCGGCATTGGTCTTCCCTTTCTGCAAATTGGCGATTAGAGATTGGCGATTAGGAATTCAGTTATCAGTAATCAGTTATCAGTCGTGTGTCACGAGTACTGATTACTGCTCACTGATTACTGTTCACTTCTTCATCCTTCAATGTCATACTGCCCCGAGGGGACGGTGATTGTGTGGCGCACGGCTGTTTCCGTGCCTCGGCTTACTTCCAGTGTATACGCTCCTTCCCGCAGATTGCCGATGACGAATGTGCCGTCTGCGGCTACAGGCACATCCCGATCCAATTCCACAACAGAGAGATGAATGGTTTCCAGAGCAGAAAAACGCAAACGACCGCCCACAGTCCACCACTTCTCTTGGGTCGGCAACTCCACCGTAGATGTGGAGCCGTTGGGAAGCCGGGCATTTTGACGACGCAGAGAAGTGACTACCATATCCTCCACCCGCAACTCCCGCACCCGTACCAGAGGCACTGTAAGCGGCAGATGGGGGTCCAGCGTCAGCGTGACCATACAGTTCAGACAGGGGCGCAGATCGTTGTCCATCACGCCCCACAGGTCGGTCGGGTTGAAGGTCGTGTCATACTGGGCCACACTCACCGCCACCGGTCGCGGCTGGTTGCGCAGCGAGTTGGGCAGAAATTCGACGGGCAGCTCCCGGTGGCGCAGAAAGACGAGCAACATGCGGGCCAGCAAGCGGTGTTCATCCTCCGGCTCGGCAGCCCAGGCCGTCAACATATAGTGCAGGTCCACCCGGATTTCCGGTCGCTTCAACGCCACCTGCCGCCGGTCTGGGTGGGGCTGCTGGCGCTGGGTGTGGCTCTGGCGCAATTGGGCATTCTCCCGCACATCGTGGAGAAAGATGTTCAGGGTGGGCCGGTTCAGCCGGGCGGACCATTCGCGGCGGGGCTGATCAAAGGCGATCTCTATTTCGTTGCTGCGGATCGGTATCTCTTCGATGAGCAACCGGCGCAAGGCTTCGTCTACGTCGTCAAACATTGGGAGTTGCAGGTGGCAAGTGGCAGGTTGCAGGTGACATACGACGACTCATTCACAATTCTCAATTCACTATTCACCATTCGCTATTCAATAAGTCAGGTCCATATCCGTCACCAGCCGCCCCATTTTTTGCATCTCGCGCCGGGTGGTGTGGAGCAGATGATCCATTGTCACCTGGCCGCCATTGGCCGCGGCCAGATAGGCGGCGCTGACGATAATGTTGCGGATGTTGCCGCCCGCCAGTTTGAAACGGCTGGCAAAGAGCCGCAGGTCGATATCCGCCGCCTGGGGCAGATCCACCGGGAAGAGCGTTTTCCAGATGTAGAGCCGTTCGTCTTCGTCCGGGAAGGGAAAGTCCACAATAAATTGCATACGCCGGGTAAAGGCTTCATCCATATTGGCGCGCAGATTGGTGGCTAGAATCGTCACCCCGTCGTACTGCTCCATCCGTTGCAGCAGATAGCTGACTTCCATATTGGCGTAGCGGTCGTGGGAATCCTTGACTTCGGAGCGTTTGCCAAAGATGGCGTCGGCTTCGTCAAAAAAGAGGACGGCGCTGCTGCTCTGGGCTTCGTCGAAGATGCGGCCCAGATTTTTCTCCGTCTCGCCGATGTATTTGCTCACCACCATCGAAAGGTCCAGTTTGTAGAGGTCCAGCCCCAGATCGCTGGTAATGACCTCCGCCGCCATCGTCTTGCCCGTCCCTGGCGGCCCCGCAAAGAGGACAGTCACGCCTGCGCTGGTCTTCAACTTGCGCCCCACGCCCCACTCCTCCATCACCACGCCCCGGCCTTTGACCGTCTGCACCATCTCGCGCAACATCGCCTTCTGGTCGTCGGGCACAACCAGATCATCCCAGTCGTAACGCGGTTCGATCTTCTGGGCCAGACCGGAAAGATTCGGGCTGGAATGGGTGCGGGCGGCCGCAATCAGGTCGCGGCGCTGGATGATCTCATTGCGTTGCAGCGCCGCATCTCTGGCCGTGGCTACGGAGTCCTGAATCTGGCGGCTGGTGAGGGCGAACTGGCTGGCGATGGGCTGCGCATCCAACCCCTCGACCACCGGGAAATGGATGTTGTTAATATAGTATTTCCAAAATTCCAGACGCTGGCGGTAGGTCGGCGGCGGCAGGGTGAAACGCATAATCGAGTCAGGCCGTTCGATGCCGTTGCTGTGCCACTCCTTTTCACTGCTTACAATCAGCGGGCAGCCTGCCCCAAAGAGCAATTTCACCAGGTCTGGCGCGGGTGTGATGGAGGTCAGACAGACATCCCAGCCCTGAATAAAGAGCATCGAGCCGGTCAGACAGGCGTCGCGGATGACGGTCGAGAGCGCCGCGTAGGTGGGGACACCGGCAGCCACGGCCAGGGCGAGATCAAAAGTCATCAGAGGCAGAGCGACAGATGCGGACAAGAGACGCGCCGTGGCAATCTGAATACCCATATCCTGCCCGTGAAAGAGTGTCACGGTCTGGCCGTTGACGGCCCCGAAAACCGCTTCCCAGGCAGCCCCGGCGAGCAGACGGTCTTCTTCCGTCGGCTCGGGCGGATGGAGTTCGATGAATTGTTGCAGACGGGCCTCTGGCTCGTATTGGCCCAGCAGCCAGGCTACCACACACTCATCCGCCACCAGTTGCCGGGAGAGCAGGGAGCCGGGGTCGTCGGCGTCGTGGCTCGTGCGCACCAGCCGGTGTTGGAGCAGCCGGCTGTTCTTCAAGAAAGCGGGCAGAAGCCGCAGACGATCTTCCGACTCGCCAACCATCACTTGCAGAATGGCGTTGACGGTGGGGCGACGCACAGTCACATCGTCTTGAATGTACCCAAAAATCCGCTCGTAGCGCAGGTCGAGGGAAGGGGCCAGACAGAGCAAAAACGAATCGTACTCAAACGTGTTGAGGCGGAACGCTTTGCGTAGCCGAACGAGGCGGGGCAGCAGACCCACGGCCTCTGCCGTCTCCTCGGCCTCTTGCACCGCCACTTCGGCCTGCCGGTAGCTCACATCAAATGCGGCCATCGCTGAAGCGACGGCCTCATCTGGCCTGCGCGTGAAAAGCTGGTCTATATCGCTGCTGGAAATGACCAGCCCATGCATCTGGTTTTCCGCGCTTCTGGGCAACTCAAAGGCTGTCACACTCTTTTGGAGAAGAATATCCACGCGCGCCATTTCTGCATAGAGATGGCGGTGGCTATAGTCCAATTCGAGTGCGGATGCAACGGAGGTAGCAACCATGCGCAACAGCCTTGAGAATCGGCCCTAAACGTCTGTGCTGTGACAGGGCCAATCGGTTGATGATTTCGTGTGTGGCGGATAAGAGCATATCCGATTACTCTTCGCAAAGTCTTCGGAAATGAGTTGGCGCAGACAAAATGGCTTGTAGCGAGGGGATAGAATTCTTCGCAAATCCTTCGGTGATTGGGATATTGGGCTGAGCTAATACCCAATATCCCAATATCCAATACCTTCAAACCCGCTCTGCAAAGGCGGCGATCTCCGCCGCGCCGTCCAGCACGCCGATTTCCAGGTGAAATTCGCGCACTGCGCCCGGCTGGATGTGCTGCAAATAGCCGTGCTTGCGGTTCCAGGCCCGCCCCAACATACTGACATTGCCCGGCTCGATGCCGGTGACGTAGCTGCCCCGCTGGAAGTGCTGCCAGTGGTTGAGCAGAGGCATTTCGGCCACGGCAAACTTCCAATACAGCCCCAGCCCCAATTGGTCGTTGACCAGCCCGATGTGGGCGTTGCCCTCGCTGTCGGCCAGGGGGCGGTGGACAAATACGTTGCTGGTGGCTGCGGTCTGGGGCGGCTGGGCAACGGTATAGACTTCTGGGCCAACTTCGGCATCGGCCAGCCATTCGGTCGTCTTTTCGCTGCGGATCAACAGGCGCGTGCCGCGGTCCAGCACGGGAAAGCCCGGATTGGTGTGGTAAACAAACATCAGCGGGGAGGGGTTCACCCCCAGATTTTCGATGCGGTCGTGGATGCGCAGCCGCTTTTCGCCCAGCACAGTGACGATCTCCCGGCGTAGCTCCAGATTCGTGCCAAAGACGACGGCCTCGCGCATTCTGCCCCGGATGCGCGTGACGTATTCTTCACCCTCCCAGCTGCTCTCGGCCACCACATTTTTGGCGGGCAGGTAGGCCAACCGCCCGTGCAGACCCAACTCCACATTCTCTTCCTCCGGGTCCACCTCCGGGTGGCCGGTGAAGGTCATACCGCAGGTGGTGGTCAACCCACCGAAGAAACCGCGCAGCCAGCCGTTGCCTTCGGGTTCATAGAAGGCGGGACCCACATCGCCGGTATTGCTGCGAAAGCAGAGCGACATGCCTTTGTAGTGGGCCGAGGCGATGTCCAGCGCGCGGCCCGGCAGCACAGAAAAGCAGAGACCGGAGGCGTCGAAGACTTCGATCAGATCCGCGCCGCGCTCGATACCTTCCGTCATTTCGGCCTTGCGCGTGTGGGCCACCTGGGACATATCCCCGACCAGATCGAGCAACTCCCGTTTTGTGTAGTTACGGCCAAACAGTGTGGGCATATCTCCTCCTATGTAGGGCGGAACGGTATTCCGCCCTGGGTTTCTTGCGGGCGGAATACCATTCCGCCCTACGTTTTTTGCGGGCGGAATACCATTCCGCCCTGGGTTTCTTGCGGGCGGAATGCCATTCCGCCCTACTTTAGTACCAACGGGCTTCTGCTTCCAGCCCCACTAGACTGGCCCCCAACGGCACGGCGATGCCCTTCTGCGTGCGCAGAAACTCCTCCACTGCCAGGAGCAAGGGCACCACATACTCTTGCGTCCCCGCCTTGCCCATGTGGCTGATCCGGGCCACCTGTCCCAACAGTGGGCCGCCAGAGGTGGAAATGAGGGTGTTGTGCTGATCGCGCAGGTAGTCGCGCAGCTCCTCGATGGCCCCCAGCGCCGGGTGCTTGCAGAAGGTGGAGACAGTGGGGGAGGCAACGGCATCGGGGGCGAGCGTCTCAAAACCAATGGCAGCCATCCCCGTGCGCACCACCCGCTGTGCCCAGGCATAGCGCGCCCAATGGCCTTCTAGCGTCTCTACCTCCAGAATGCGTTTCAGGCTGGCGTGTAGACCCGCGATGTTGGTGGTGGCGGGCGTGGTGGGGAAGGGGAAGGCCGGACGTTCCAGGGCCTCGCGCCAGGTATGCAGGTTGTAATACCAGCCCCGGTGGGCGGTGGGCGTCTTGCGTTCCACAATCTCCCAGGCGCGGGCATTGGCCGAGATGATGCCCAGTCCCGGTGCCATCTCCAGGGCCTTATTGCTGGAGGTAGCCACCACATCCAATCCCCATTTGTCCGTGGGAATCTCATAACCACCCATGCCGGAGACCGCATCCACAAAAATCGGCGCGTCCCGTTCGTGGGCCATCTGCGCCAGTTCACGGATGGGATTACGCACGCCTGTACCGGTCTCGTTGCCCACCACCGCGATGCCGTCAATGTCCGGGCGTTGGCGCAGGATGTCGGCCACTCTGTCCAGGTCAATCGCCCGTCCCCACGGCCCCTCCACTGCGATCACTTCGCAGCGATAGGCGTTGAGAATCTGGATCAGCCGCTCGGCAAACATCCCGTTGCGCACAGCCACCACCCGATCCCCGGCCTGGAAGAGGCTGGCAACCCCCGTCTCAATCGCACCGGAGCCGGGAGAAGTAGCCACAAAGACGCTGTTTTCCGTCTGAAAGACCCGTTTGAGCATCTGACCTGTCTCCGCTTGGGCGGCCAGCCACTCTGGGTGCATCATATAAGGCACGGGATTTCCCAGGGCAGCCAACGTCTCTTCAAAGACATCCACCGGGCCGGGTGTAAAGAGTTTTGGTTGATTTGCCATTGCATTTTGTCCCTGGAATGTGAAACGATTGCGTTGAGCGCCGATCCTTACTGCCCCGCAAAGACCATCACCCGGTTGTTGTCTGCATCAGCGACGAGCAGGGAATTGTCCACTGGATCGATGGCGAGACCGTTGGGTTTGCCAAAACGGTTGAGTTCTGCTCCGTACTTACCAAAAGCGGTCTGCAGTTTGCCGTCGCTGGTGTAGACGTAGATTTGCGAAAACTGTGGGTCCGAGGCGTAGACCGTCCCATCGGCGTCCACGGCCAGATAGGCTTTGTCCCAGATGTCTTTGCTCTCCCAACTGGGCACGGGCCACTCCCCAATGGGTTCCAAAGTCGGGGTCAACACTTGAATGCGCCGGTTCCAGATGTCGGCCACATAGACTGTGCCCGTGTTTGGGTCCACCGCCACGTCCACCGGCTCCTCAAAGCGACCCAAGACCACCCCGCCGCCGCCCATCTGGTTGACATATTCACCGTTCGGCGTATATTCCAGAATGCGTTTGTTGCCCGTATCCGCCACCAGCAGATTGCCGTTGAGCGTCAGCGTCAGCCCGCGCGGGCCAAAGAGTGCGTTGGGGTCGCGGTTGTCGCCGTCAATGATGTTGAAAACGCCCCAGGTGCGCAGGAAATTGCCCTGGCCGTCGAAGACCTGAATGCGGCCATTCCAGGTGTCCGCCACGAAAACAGTCCCGTCCGCGCCCACAGCCACACCCCACGGCTCGCGGAATTGGCCGTCGCCCAAGAGCAGCGGCCCCGCGTCGTCGGGGTCCACACACTTGCCAGCGGCCCCGTCCGCAAGGAAACAGGTGCTGCCAAAGGCGCGCACGAAGTTGCCCGCCTGATCCAGCACAACGATGCGGTTGTTGCCGGTGTCGGCGATGTAGCGCGTGCCGTCCGCGCCTACAGCCACATCGCGGGGCTGGAGCAAGGGCAGATTGTCAAAGACGCCCACATAGACCATTTGGGCTGACAGATCGATTTCGCTGTAATCAAAGGCGGGAGCAACGGTCGAGGTAACAGCAGTCGGTGTGACGTTCAAATCCCAGACGATCTCGGCGATGTCCCGGCGCACATACATACGGAACTCGTGACGATGCGGCCAGGCCGTCACCGTTTCGCCCGGATGGTTGCGGTAAAACCAGATTTGCCAGAGGCGTGAGCGGCGAACCGGGTCGGTCAGCGCACCCCAGATTTGAGAGAGGGTCAACCCTTTGGAACGGCCGGCCTCGGCGTCCCACTCGCCTTTGTAGCTCTCTTCCGGCCACCAGACCAGCCGGTAGTTGCGGCTTACGTAGTCCCGCTGCAGGTACGGTTCCACCTTATCGTAGTTGGCGCTGCCCACCAGAACAACCGGTGCGCTCATCGAATCAGCCGAGGGAGCTTTGCCGTAGAAAACATTGTTAGGATAAAAACGCATATACCAGCTCATCGGCCAGGCCACGTCGTCGTCATAAGCCACGCGGATATCGCGCTCGCCCACTGTACGGCGACTGATGCTGTCAATCTCGGCCAACGCCCGTTTCACATCCGGCCCAGCGTGGGCATAGACCAGATATTCGGTCGCCATATCGTAATTCACGTATGTCAGCATATAACTGAAACGGATGGTGAGGAGGGTTAGAATGGCGGCCACGCCGATGGCCGAGAGGCGCAAAGCCGGGGCCAGCCCACCCCGTTCGATCCAACGCCAGCCCGCATAGAGTAGGCCACCGCTGGCAAGCAGCGCCAGGAAGAAGCGCACCGTCGCGCCCAGACTCTCCACATCCCGCCCAGCAAAGGGCAGACCAGCCTTGCCCAGGCTGAGCAGGGCAAAGCCCAGCGCGGGCAAGAGGAGCAGCAGCCAGTAGCCCTGCTTGGTCCGCACTTCGCCCCAATCCGTGCGGCTGAAAACTGTGCCCAGCCACCAGCCCCCGAAGAGGGCCATCGGCTCGGTGATGTGCGTGAGCAGCCAGGGCATCTTTTCGCCGGCATAGGAGTAGGCCACCCACGCTCCGACCACCCAAAAGCCCAGGAAAAGCACAAAGTAGTGCGAGATTGACAAGGCAGAATGGGGAATCGAGTTACGTAGTGAAGATTGGGCGACTTGACGTTCTTTGTTTTGTATTGCGAGTTCTGGAGTCTCCCCCGTGCCCGGCGTTTCGCGCTGGGGGGGCAGATCCCCTGGGGGTGTTACCACCCACTGACCGCGCAAGAGACCGCTCACCACTGCCCCCGCGCCGCCTATCGTCAGCAGTGCGGGCAGGAACTCATACAAAAGTGTCAAGAAGCCGTAGTAGTACCAGGGCTGGCTGCCCCGCTGCACTGCCTGTTGGCCGATCCAATAGCCCAGGCTGCCCACAATGCCCGTCGCCAGCCCGCGCAGGGGGTTGGTGAAAAAGGTGGTATAGAAGACAATCTCAATCGCCCAGAAAAAGAGCATCAGACCAGCCCAGGTTGCCAAAGTCGGGTGGGCGTCGTCGTCCTCATCCCGCTCTACCGCCGAGAACCAATACCAGGCGATGGCAATGGCGGCGACGGTCATCACCCCCACCAACAGCGCCCAGCGCGCCACCGACTCGTTTGTCATAGAAGGCGCGGACCAGTCCACCTTTTCCCAGCCCAGCACCAGATAGCCAAAGGGCGCGGTGAAGGGGAGAACCAGTGTGAGCATCACAACCGCCAGGTCCATTTCGGGCAGAGAGAGGAAGCGCCGCCAGCCCGCTTGACGCAAATCAATCACAAGCAGAGAGACCGCGGCCAGCAGCGCCAGCCCGACCACGACCAGGGCAATTGTGTGCCCTATGCCCTCCTCCGGGCGAAAGAGAAAGGCCAGCGCGGCCACAATCCCCAGCCCGCCGATGAGAAAAGCCCGCTTGCCCAGACTGCGCCAGAGGGCCAATACACCGGCAAAAGCACCAAAGATCGCGCCGGTCATAAAGTGGTTTTCCATCGCAATCAGACCAAAGGCCATGCCGCCCGCCATCAGGTAAAGCCATTTGACCCGGCGATCCTCCAGATAGCGAAACATTGCGTAGGTCCACAGCAGGGCAAAGAAAGCAGTGTAGATATCATCGCGAATGTAGCGACTGTGGAATAGCAGACTGGGGCTGATCAATAGCATAAAAGCAGCCAACAGTGCGCCTGTGCGCCCAATCCAGCGGCGGAAGAACCAGGGCATCATCACTATGCCGATACCGATCAGAGCGGGGAACATCCGTGTCGTGGCATCGGTGACGCCAAAAATGGCATAGAAGAAGGCGTTGGCGTGAAAGAGCAGGGGGCCGTGCATCATCGGATTGTGCTGGTAAGTTCCCTGGCGGTAGAGGTCCAGGGAATAGACCGCGTGCAGACTCTCGTCATGGCTCATCGCGCGCGCGCCCAGATCGTAGAAGCGGCTGATCACAGCCAGCGCAAAGAGCAGAATCCAGGCCGCGCTCTCCCAGTTGATGCGTAAGAACGCAGACAGAGGGCGTTCGAGCAGGGATGGGCGATTTGGCGAAAGGGGGGAAAGTTCTTCGCGTAGCATTGCTATTCCTCTCTTGCCCACAGCACAACGCTTGTGGTGGGCGGGGTGGTCTTCACTTCACGCAACAAAATCCAGCGGGCCAGGGGGCCAGCGCCGCTCAAATCCGTAGGCAGCCAGCTCTGCAACAGAGGATAACGGCTGCCCACATAACCGCCCGGCAAGAGCGCGCGGGCAGCCTCATCCCCAATCACCAGGGCGTGCTGGTCAGTCAGAAAAGCTGGATCGATCCCATCTACAAAGCGCAGTTGGCGCATGGAGCGCAGAACCCAGCCCAACAGCGGCTGTAATTCCGAACCCACATCCACCAGCACCAGCGCCTCGTGGGGGTCCAGCGCACGCAGCGAGCTAAGACGGGCCACGTCCTCGGCCAGCGTCATCAAACTGGGCTGGGCAGTCTGGACAAAGAGCGCGCTGCCCTTCGTCGTATCGCCCGGCAGATTGAGCGCCCATCCGCTGCTAAAGGCAGCCAATAGCAACAACGGCAGCCCCAGCAGGACAAAAATCTGGCTACTCGTCCGCCAGCCCGCCCACCAGATAAAAAAGAGGGCCAAGAGCGGCACAATCCCATAAAAGAGCAGTGTCAGCCGGTCGAAGTCCGCGTTGCCCCATTCGTCGCTGTAGTTATTGGTCCAAAAGGCGGTCGTCACCAGTAAAACAGCCATCGCCGCCCCGATCAGTGATCCATCTTGCCAATTGACTTGACGGGTGGCGTAGTCCAACAGACGCGCACCGGTGCGGGCCGCACTGATGAGCAGAGGCAGGCCGATAAGCAGCAGCGTCATCGGGTTACGCCCCGGCAGCAGCAGAAGCAGCAATCCCCAGACAAACCAGCCGGTGAGGAGGAGACGCCAGGGATCACCCCCACCCCAGCCCTCCCCCGTGCCAGGGGAGGGGGCAGGTGCCTCGTCGTCACTCTCTCCTATCTCGGAGGAGAAAGTATTACCTTGCAGCCAGAGCGCCACAAGACCGGTCAGCCCGACCAGCAGCAGCAGCGGCTGGTCTACGGCCAGACGCAGGGTGGCCCAGCCCAGTGAATAGCCCGCGGCAGAGCGTAGGGAATCCAGGGCGACGGTCAGGCTTGTGCTGATGACACCAAGCCCCTCCCAGTGGGCGAGAAAGCCAGTGGAGCCGGCCACAATCGTTACCCCAGCGATGGTGAGTAGCTGGGCGCGCTCGCTCTGTTCACGCGGCCACAGGGAGGCGCTGCCGAACAGCACAAACGCGCCGACCAGCACCGGCAGAAGCAGCCAGGCCAGAGGTCCGCTGATCAGAAAAAGGCCAGCCACGCCTGCCAGCCAACACAGTCCGTTGGGCGAGAGCTTTTGCGGCTGGGTGAATCCGGCAAGCAGAAGCAACCCCAGGCTAACGGAAAGAAGCGCGCCGTCGCCCAGTCGGCTAAAGGTAAGCAGCCAGGGGTCGAGAGCCAGAAGCAGGGCCAGGGCCAGGGCAGCGGGTTTGCCCAGCGTTTCGCGCAGTAGCCAGGGCAGCAACACCAGCAGCCCGCCCACCAGCGCGGGCAAGGCCCGCGCCCAGCCATCGCCGCCCCCGTCCGTCAGCCAAAAGAGAAAGCGCTGGCCGGTGTAAAGCAGCGGTGAATGGGCCAGCGCCGGGATCATCCCGTCGTGTCCAAAGGCAGCGGCCCAAGCAACCCACGCCTGTCCTGCTTCCAACGGGTTGAGGGGTGTGGCAAAGCCTAGACGCAGAAAGCGCAGAAGCAGGGCTGCCAGCAAAAGCAGCCCGTAGAGCGCCTGCTCCACTGTCGGCCCGGTGATGGAACTCGGTTCAGACGGCTGTGCAGCCGCAAGCGGTTTGCTCACGAAAGGTCCTTCTATGAAAAACGGTTTTGCTATTTTCTTTGCCGATAAACACGAAAATCACCCGACTGGAAAACCAACTCCATCACCTGTCCCAGACGATCTTCCACCCCCGGCGCGATGCCGTATTGGGTGCGTTCGGCTGGGCCGACGACGACGTAGGCGATCTGCCACTGCTCCAGAACGGCCCGCAACTGCTCCAGCGACGAATTGCGATAGACCCCATCCAACGCCTCTGGCCGCCCCTGCGCCATCTGCCCGTAAGCTTCCCCCCGCCATTGGGACTCGTGACCGTCCCAGCCCAGGAGGGTAGCCCGGCCACTGGCCGCGCTCAGGCGCGCGGTCTCGGCCCGGTAGCTGGCCCCTTTACCTTCCAACACCAGATCGTCCGGTTTGGTGTTGGCGCGCAGCCAGTCAACTACCGCCAGTTCAGCTTCCCCCACATAGGCCAGACCGTTGAGGGTGGGTGCGGGGTTAGCAAAATGGCCCGCTTTGCTGTAGACACCCGCCGCAGAATAAATCAGCGCGGCACAGATCAGCAAAAGCGCAGAAGCGCCGAGAATTGGCGCAGCCAATGGACGGCTACCCCGGCCAGCCTGCCACGAACGCACGATCCCAAAGACTGCTGCCAGTCCTAGCAGCAGCCAGCCCTGGTAATAAAACTTGAAGACTGTATTCATACGCGAACCGAAGTTGTCGCGCAGGTAGACGAATTCCGGCGCATAGACCAGCAGCAGCCCGATCAGAGCCAAGAGCAGAACGAAAGTAGTCGCGTCACTACCCCCACCCTTCGACAGACTCAGGACACCGCCCCGGCCCTCCCCCGCAGCAGGGGAGGGAGTAGTTTCGTCGTTAGTGAAGCGTTGCCAGAGCAGCGCCGCAACCAGCGCCGTCAACCCGCCCAGCAGCAGAAAGGTCCACGGGCGGGCCAGCCAGAGCGCCGCAATCGCCGCAGGATAACTCGTCATTTCCGGGGCGAGGGGCATCCGTTCGAGCAGGGAACGCCCGGCTTCCGTTGCATTGGCAATCGCCAGACTACCCACCAGAAAGAGAATCGGCAAGCCCAGAACAACCGCCGCGACGGTAGCCAACAGACGGAATGATGGCGGGCGATTGCGCCAAGCCAGCAAAATCAGGCTTCCCAAACCGAGCAGAAAATGACCGAACATCAGCAGGAATTGGGGCAGATGGGTCGGGTTGAAGAAGTTGGGCAACACCCCACCGGCCTGGCTCTGCGCGGTGAGGAAGTAGGGCAGATAGACGAGCAGCGCGCCCACCAGCAGCGTCGCGGCCAGCCCCGCCGCCATCCACAGAGCGCGGCCCGCGCCGTAGACTCGTCGTCCCACCCAGAGCACGCACAGAGTGAGCAACAGCCAGTAGGGTGGAAAATCCCACGTATTGAGAAAGATCAGCCCGCCCGCAGCGACGACGAGAAGGAGAAGACCCGGCCATCCAAAGGGGATCAGAGCGAGCAGGTCACGTATTGGGTATTGGGTATTCTGCGTTTCCTCCTCCCTTCCTCCTGTCCTCCCTTCCTCCCGTCTCCCCAGAAAGAGATTGAGCGCCAGCGCTACGACCAGCAGCACAAAAGGCATAGCCAGGACGTGGGGGTGGTTGTCGCCCAGAATGTAACTGAAGATGGGGAACTCGTCAATGACTTCGATGTGATCGCCCAGCAGCGTGCGGTCGGCCAAGACCCGGCTGCTGCGCCACCACCACCAGCCGTCGTCAATGTACCAAAGTTTTGTAAGGCGGGCCTCAGCCGGAAAGTTACGCACGTCAAAGAAGCGCGCCAGCCCGTCGATCCCCACCCCCTGCGCGTACAGCCACTCCAAAATTCCCTGCAAGTTGCCGGTGATGCCGATGGCGACCGCTGACAGCAGACCGCCGACCGCAGCGGAGAGGGCGAACTTCTGTCCGCCGTCCGCCGTCTGCCGTCCGCTGTCCGCAGCCAGCAGGTTATACCCGACGCCAAAAGCGCCCAACAACAGCAGACCAAACCAGCAGGCCTGCCCCAAATTGTAGGCGATTTCCGGTGTCTGTCCGCTCAGATGGGCCAGGGTGGTGAGCAGCCAGTAGCCGAAGTAGTAGTAGCTGATGGCATAGCCCGCCAGCCAGGGGTCACGCGGCGGCCAGGTGGGGCTGCTCCAGATGCCGTTCATGAACATCAGGTCCATCGGCTGCTCGGTGTGGTTGATGGCGGGATCGTAGGCACGCACAAGCGTCCACAGGGCGAAAGCGACCAGGAAAAGTGCTTCCACGCCCAGCAGATAGCGCCAGCCGCCCTTCGACAGGCTCAGGACACCGCCCGCAAAGGGTAGCCTTCGCTCTTTCCACAGTTGGGCGATCTGCTCGCGGCCCGCCACAGCACCCAGAACTGCCACCAGCGCCAGAGCCAGCCACGCACCGCCCGCCTCGTTGCGCAGAATCCCGTAGCTCGTCCCCAGCCAAAGGAGAACGCCGACGAGCAGAATGCCCAGGCTTTTGGCGAAGGCATAGCCCCGATCCGGCAGCGCGCCGAAAAGACGCAACGCCAACGGCAGCGCAGCCAGAGAGATCAGTTGCACGACCAGATACCAGAGCAGAAAGTCAACGATGATTGCGCGCATAAAACACCAGCGTAGGGCGGAATGGTATTCCGTCTATTCTGGGCGGAATACCTTTGAGTCCCCTGAAAGAAGGTACGAAACGGGCAGGGAAAGGGACGGTAGGGGGAAAGAGAGACGACAGGAAGGCAGAGGTCAAGCGGGCGTTGCCGAGTCGAAAACGACGCCACCCCGCCAGCAAAGGCGCAAAAAGGCCTGGAGGAGG
>CAMDEX010000144.1 GCA_945897075.1 Litorilinea aerophila | reverse complement strand
GTTTTGACGAGGTTGTGAAAGCCTCGAAAATAACCGAAGATGGATATTTTGAACCAGTTTTGGGTCAATTTATCTGATAGAATGGCCTAGTTTTCGAGTAGAATGGCCTGGTTTGCGAGAACCAAATCCTTAACTTAATGACATTGACTACCTATTGGCTGCTGCTGGGCGACAGCGCGGGGCTGCGGATGGCGAGCCGTCCCGCGTTGAGCAGTGGCGCGGACACGCTGCCCGTAAGCGAGCGGGGCTGGGAGAGTGGGCGCTGGTCCGCACCCACCCTCTACGACTCCACCCTGGCCGGGCTGGATGGCGATCACTGGTTCGCCGCGGATCTGCGCAGCGGGCCGGAATTGCAACCCATCACCCTCACGCTGCCCATCTCCTCTGTGCTGCCTGCGCTGGCCGAGAATGCCGTCTTTACACTCTCCACATCTGGCTACACGAAGGGTGCTCACAACCTGCGTATCTCCACAACCGAGCCTGCCCCCACGACGACGTTGCTGACCTGGGCAGGCAGCGGGGATCACGCGGCCGCGTTCAGCCTGGATGGCCGCAGCCAACAGATCCGCATCGCCACCCAAGAGGGACAGGCCGCCGATGGCCTGCTGCTCGACGATCTGCGCTGGCGGCGACCAGTGGCCCTACGCTTTGGTTTCACCTCCGCCACATTCGAGAGCGACAGCCCGCCCGCCCGTCTGCGCTTAGAACAGGTGGCAGCGGTCTCCCGTCTTTATGACATCAGCGATCCGCAGCGGCCCGTGCGCGTCCTCTTCGGCGATCAGACCGCCGGGTCTCTGCTGGTGGCGAGCGCCGGGGATCGCCGCTATCTGCTCCTGGCCGACGAGACGCGGCTGCACCTGCCGCTGGTTGCGGGTGGGGGAGGGAACAGAGGGACACGGATTTTCACGGATGCAATGGATTTGCACGGATTAAAGCGTGTGCGTTCCCAATCGGCCACAACGCGCCCCGCGCTGGAAGTGCGCCCGCCCCTGGATTTTGCCGCGGCGCTGGATGCGGACGCGCTCTACGTGGCCCCTGCCCTTTTCCACGACGCCCTGCAACCGCTGCTCGAACAGCGGCGCGGCCAGGGCTACCGGGTGGCGCTGCTGGATGTGACCGCGCTCTACGACGGCTGGAGCGGCGGACAGGTGGACCCGGCAGCCATCCGGGAATTTGTGCGCTGGGCTGCGGCCAACAGCAGTCGCCCGCCCCAGGCTCTCGTTCTCGTCGGCGACGGCACGAGCGATCCCCACAACTTCACCGGGCGCAACAACACAAATTTTGTGCCGCCCTACCTGCTGCCCGTGGACCCCTGGCTGGGCGAGACGGCCTGCGAAAGCTGCTTCGGGCAGATCGACGGCGCGTCGCCCCTGGACGATCCCCTGCCCGATGTGGCGGTGGGGCGCATCCCGGCCAAGAACGCGGCGGAGGTGACTTTGTATGTGGCGAAGCTGCTGGCCTACGAACATACGCCCGCGCCCCTGGCCGACCGCTCGCGTATGCTTTTTGTGGCCGACAACTTCCGCGACGCATCCGGGCGGGTGGACGGCGCGGGGGATTTCACCATCTCTGCCGACGCAGCCGTGGCCCAACAGCCAGCGGGCACGCAGATCGAGCGCATCTATTACGACCCCTCGCCCACCCACAGCCAGGACGTATGGCGCGAGCCGGACGCGCTGACGGCCTGGCGCAAGACGTTGGCCGCGCTCAAGCGGGGCGGCGGCTTTGCCACGTATACCGGCCACGCCCACCACTGGCAGTGGGCCTCCACCGACCTGAATGTGGATCCGCCCTATCTGCTGGGGCTGTACGATGCGGACGGGTTGACAAACGGGGGCAGTCTGCCGGTTCTATTGGAGATGACCTGTCTGACCGGGATGTTCCAGCAGCCCGCGTTTAGCGGTACAACCATTGACGAGCGTCTGCTCCTGCACAGCAGCGGGGGCGCGGCGGCCATCTGGGCCTCCACTGGCTTTGGCGTGGCTTACGGTCACGATGCGCTGCAACGGGGCTTTTACCGGCAATTCTGGCATCCGCAGAGCAGCGACCGGCGGCTGGGCGCGCTGGCCCAGGCGGGCTATCTGGCGCTCTTTGCCGAGGGTCTCTGTTGCCAGGAGAGTCTGCGCACTTTCGTCATTCTGGGCGATCCGTTGACTCTGCCCCAGGCCGCGGCAGAGAGCCGGGTCTGGATGCCGCGGGTGGGGCGGTAGGGGCGCTTGCTTGCTGCGCCCGTGTGGGGATGCGTAGGGCGCTTGCTTGCTGCGCCCGTGTGGGGATACGTAGGGGCGCTTGCTTGCTGCGCCCGTCTCTATTCCAGCGCAAAATTGAATTTGAGCGCCCGGTCTACATCCGCCATACGCTCTCGGCTGAGTTGCCCGATGGGCCGCACTGCGCTTTCGCCCCGGGGTGGGCGCAGACGGCTCTGCTCGCCGCTCTGCTGGATCGTGGCAATCTGCGCACAGTTAACCGCGCTACGCATAGGCAAACCACTCTCGTCCGCTTCTAACACAACGACAAAGGGATAGGGCTGGGGTGGCACGCGGCTGGTGATGGCGACGACAACGGTTGTGGGGCTGAAGCGGTTGCCCGTATCGTTTTGCACCACCAGCGCCGGGCGCAGACCGCTCTGTTCGTTGCCCTTCACCGGGTCAAACTCGACCCAATAGATTTCACCACGCTTCGCCATCGCTCACCTCCGCGGACGCTGCGGCGAATGCTTCCGCGTTGGCTGTGACCGCAGCCTGGGCAAAGTCCACAGACTCGCTGGCGTAGAAGCGATAGCCCTCGATAGCCAGCCTTTCTTCTTCCTGGGCTTGGGCCGCGGCCAATGCCTGGCTGATCACCTGACTGCGATTCGTCTTGACTTGGGCTGCCAGACTGTCGGCAAATTCCAAAAGATGGGTCGGGAGTGAGATGGTCACTTTACGGGTTTCGACTGTCATGGATTTCCTCCACACAATACAGACGGAATTGAAAGACGGCTATTTGGTACGGCTATAGAATACCGCCGATATACACCTCTGTCAAGTCATACCAATGAGAGAATATCCTTCTATTCATCCTGGCGAGATACAGACACGCCCCTACTTTTTGGGAAGCATACCCAGCGTACTGAGTAAAATGCCGGGTTTGCGCTGCCGGTTCAGATAGATGAGTACACCATGCATGGGGTCGCCCAGAGGGGTGATCAGATCGCTGTCCATACGCAGCTTGAAGAGCAGCGGCACAGTTGTGACGTCGAATCGCCCGTCGGTGGTGAAGTCAGTGCGTTCGTTGCCATCGAACTGGGCCTGGTAGTTGAAGATCGAGCCGTCCGCGTAATAGACAAGCATGGCCACCTCACGGGTGTTGGACGCATAGAGCTGCGTGAGGAAGAGCTTCATCGCCCCCATTATATCCAAAATCTCATCGTCGTCTGGGGTCCCTTGGAAAAAAGGGCCGCCAGCGTAGAGTGAGAAATTGTGTGGATTTTCCTTGTCTTCCAGCACATAGCCCAGGGTGGGATCCCAGGTGAGCGTGACCGAGCCATTGCGCGCCACCTGCCGTTGGCGCATGCGCCCCTTGACAAGGGGCGCCATCTTGCGATACTGCTGGTTATTGGGTGAGGGCGGCGCATCCTGCGCTTCTGGTCCGGCACCGACTTTGTGCAGGTGATCTTGCGCTGCGTAGTAGTCGGGGCTGATTTGAAGCGCCCGCTGCCACCACTCGATTGCCTGCTGACGGCGGCCCAACTGCTCATTGGCAATGCCCAGATAGAGGCAGGCCGCTCTGTGTTCAGGGTCGTGCTGTAGGGCGCGCTCCAGCCACGGGAGGGCCTCTGCTGGCTGCTCCAGTTTCACATAGCAGAAGCCGATATTGTAGAGTGTGGGCGGGTTGTCTGGTTGCAGAGCCTCGGCCGTCAGGAATGCCTCCAGCGCCTCCTGACGGCGTTCTTGCTCTTCAAAGGCATTCCCCAGACTGAAGTGTCCTTCTGCGCGCCCAGGATCGAGTTCAATCATGCGTCTGGCTTTCGCTTCGATGCGGTCCATATCGCCCAGTTCAACGTTGTCGTCAATCTGTGCGTGAAGGTACTCGACATGGACCGTATGGGGCGAGGATGCCTTCTTCTGGATTCGGCGCAGATCGCGTAGAAAGTCCTCTGCCTGGGGGTGGCGAGGTCGCTTTAGAAAACCGGGGAGCAAAGGTTTCAAGGCCGCGATGGCTTCTGGAATGCGCGCTGCCGAGGCGAGGTTGACAGCCCGCGCAAAAATGATATCCGGCTGATCAGGTGACAGCCGCTCTGCTTGGTCCAATGCAGCCAGCGCTTCGTCTATACGTTCCAGCGCGCGATAACAGCCAGCCAGGTTTTGGTAAATAATTGGCCGCTCCTTTGGGTGTTCGGCAATAGCCAACATACGTTGTAAAGTGTCAATCGCTTCTGCCCAACGCTCGTCACCCATCAACGCAAGTGAATGCAGATGGATGGCGAGCGAATTGTTCTCTCGATGGGGTTTATGCAGGGGACGACTCACCGATTCTCCTCTCTTAGACAGCGAGCAGATCTACCATTCGGCAGAATATCGCTCTGGTTAACGGCTATAGCACTGAAAAGAGTATAACACAAATCAAGCGAAAGTTGGCAGGATAATCAAGAATAGACGCCCGCCCTCCGTTGACGTACAATAGAGCAAACAGCGGTCATCAGCCGTCAGCGGTCCGCCGTCGTGAAAAGGAGAACGCCATGCCCACACAAACAGTCTACGCCCACCCGCTTGTCAGCGAACAGCCAACTTGGGAGATCGCCGAACTCTTCCCCGCCCAGGGACACTGGAGCGAAGGAGATTATCTGGTCTTGGAAACCAACCGGCTGGTCGAATTTTCCAACGGATATATTGAGGTGTTGCCCATGCCTTCCATCTCCCACCAATTCATCGTTCTGTTTCTCTACGAAATGTTGAAAAAGTATGTCAGACGGCACAGATTGGGGAGAGTATTGGTTGCACCAGCCCGGGTGCGTTTGTGGCGTGGCAAGCACCGGGAGCCGGATGTCTTTCTGCTCTTGTCGAAAAGCGCCCGGCGCATCCACGAGCAATACGTGGAGGGCGCGGATCTGGTGATGGAAGTGGTCAGCGGCGGAGCGCGCGATCGGGAGCGTGACCTCATCGAGAAGCGTCAGGAGTACGCCCAAGCCGGCATCCCCGAATACTGGATTGTGGACCCGGAGACAGAAACGATTATCGTCCTCCACCTGGACGGCGACGAATACGCCGAACAGGGCCTTTTCCAACGGGGCGAGACGGCCACCTCCCGCCTGCTGCCTGGTTTTGCCGTTGCCGTGAATAAGGTGTTGACTGCCGGTCGGGGTTAGCCTGAAACGTGCTGCGTGCTGCGTAAAAAGTGATCAACGCAACTGATCTCACGCTTTACGACCCGAAGACGCAACACCCAATACCCAATACCCAATACCCAATACCTAATATCTGTGACTTACCCCACCGATGACCCACAAGCCAATATCGCCCTGGGCCAGTTTCGCTCGGCCCGTCTGGCCGCGGATTTGGAACGGCTGTGGGCGCGGCTGACCGGGAAACCCGCGGATCTGCTCCCCTTCGAGGAGGTGCGCGCCTACGTCAAGGCCAACACCCCCCGCCAGCGCGTACGCAAGACGATCCCGCTGGCCTCGATTGTGGGCAGCGTGGGCCGCTACCAGGACTTCACGCGCAGCTTTCTGCCCAAACGCGACAGCGACCGCCGCCGCTGGGCCAGTGTGCGCCGGGCCAGACTGGATCACAAACCCCTGCCCCCCATTGAAGTCTATCAACTGGGCGACGTCTATTTTGTCCAGGACGGCAACCACCGGGTCTCTGTGGCGCGCCAGATGCAGGCCGAGGACATCGACGCCTACGTCACTGAGATCGAGACGAGCGTTCCCCTGCAACCGGGCGACAGTCTGGATGCGGTGATCATCAAAGCCGAATACGCCGAATTTCTCGAATATACATCTCTGGCCCAGTTACGCCCGGATCACGAACTGACAGTCACGGCACCCGGCCAGTATACACTTCTGATCGAGATGATTGATATCCATCACTACTACCTGTCACGCGAGGCGAACGGCAAAATCCCCTACGACGAGGCAGTCAGCGATTGGTATGACAACGCATATCTGCCCGTCGTCGAATTGGTGCGGGAACGGGAGATTCTGCGCAGTTTCCCTGGTCGCACAGAGACCGATCTCTACGCCTGGATTGCTGAACACCGGGGCGACATTTCGCGCGAGATGGGCTGGTCCGTGGGCACAGAAGCCGCGGCCCAGGACCTGGTGCAGCGTTTCAGCGAACGCGGCGACAAAGTGGCGACCCGGCTGGCGGGTGATCTCTGGGCGCGCCTGACCGATCGACTTCTCCCCCCCGCGTTGGATCCCGGCCCGCGCCCCGGCGTCTGGCGGGAGGAGTGGCTGCCCACCCACCACCTGCGCCGTCTCTTTCAGGATGTGCTGGTGGCGGTGGACGGCAGCGCGCAGAGCTGGCAGGCGGTGGAACAGGCCGGGCTGTTGGTGCAGCGCGACGCGGGCGATCTCCACGGCCTGCACATTGTCGCCAGCGAGGGAGAGCGCATCGGGGAGGCAGTGCGCGCCATCCGCACAGAATTCGGGCGGCGCTGCCGGGCGCTGGGGATTGAGGGCGATCTGCGTGTGCAGGTGGCGGCCAAGCGCGCCCATCCCGTCGGCTATGCGCTGGTGCAGCGGGCGCGCTGGGCGGATATTGTTGTTCTGCCCCTCAACCACCCGCCACCGCTTCGTCCCCCTTCGCGCCTTTTTCCCTTAGTTGCCCGCATAAACTCCGGCATTGGCGTGCTCGTGCGCCGCTCGCCCCGGCCTCTGCTCCTGGTGCCTGGCCCCAAGACATCTATGCAGCACAGCCTGCTCGCTTACGACGGCAGCCCCAGAGCACAGGAAGCACTCTTTGTCGCCACCTATCTGGCCGCGTGCTGGAAGGGCCAACTGACCGTTCTGGTCGTGATGAAAGCCGGGCGTGTCGCCGACGAAATCCTGGGCACGGCCTACGAATACACCCGTCGCCGGGGCGTGGCCGCCGAATGTTTGCGCGCCGAGGGGCCGGTTGCGGCCGCACTTTTACGCACTGCCACCGCACACAACGCCGATCACCTCATCCTGGGTGGCTACGGCCACACCCCCGTCGTCGAAGCCGTCCTGGGCAGCGCGCTGGATGAGGTCTTGCGGAAGACGAGCCTGCCAGTACTGATTTGTCGGTAATTGGTTCAGTGGTTGATTGGTTGATTGGTTCATTCGATGAGTGTGGATAACAATCAACGGGATAGCATGAAAAACCAATCAACCAATCAACCAATCACCCAATCTCCCAATCTCCCAATCACCCTTTCTCTCCCTGGAAACGACGCCATGCCAATCCAATCGCTCAACAAATCAACCACCCTCTCCTCCCTCCCCTCCGAATGGCCGGACGACCTGCGCGCCACAATCCGCGGCCAGGTGGAGGCAAGCGGGCGCACAATCGTTGTGCTGGACGACGACCCCACCGGCACACAGACTGTGTACAACGTGCCGGTCTTGACCGGCTGGGGCGTGGATGTCCTGGCTGCCGAGCTGGCCGAAAAGCCCGCCTGTTTTTACATTTTGACCAACTCGCGTGCCCTGCCCGCGCCGGAAGCAGCCGCGCTGGCCCGCACGATCGGCCAGAATCTGGCCGCGGCGTCGGCAGCGGCAGGCCGGGATCTGGCAGTGGTCAGCCGCAGCGATTCCACCTTGCGCGGCCACTACCCGGTGGAGGTCACGGCGCTGGCCGAAGGGCTGGGCCAGGAGTTCGACGGCCAGATAATCGTCCCCTTCTTTCTGGAAGGCGGGCGTTATACGATTGACAATATCCATTGGGTGGCCGAGGGCGATACTCTCGTCCCTGCCGCCCAGACGCCCTACGCGGCCGACAAAGCCTTTGGCTACGCCAATTCTGACCTGCGGGCCTGGGTGGAAGAAAAGACGGGCGGACGCGTGCAGGCCGCGGATGTGGTTAGTGTGACACTGGACGATCTGCGCGTGGCTGGGCCGAACGCAGTGCGGGATCGGCTGTTGGGCGTCTCCGGCGGACAGGTCTGCATTGTCAACTGCGCCAGCTACCGGGATATGGAGGTCTTTGTGCTGGGGTTGTTGGCTGCGGAGGCAGCGGGCAAGCGTTTTCTCTACCGCACAGCCGCTTCCTTCGTGCAGGTGCGCGCCGGGCTGCCCGCCCGCCCGCTGCTCAGCGCGGACGATTTGGCTCTGCCCGCCAGCGGCGGCGGTCTCTTTGTCGTCGGCTCGTATGTGCCCAAGACGACCACCCAACTGGCCGCGCTCCTGGCCCAGCCGCAGATTGTGCCGGTGGAGGTTGACGTGGCCGCGCTGCTGGACGAACGGCGCTCCGCTACCCTGGCCGCGGCCATCCGCGCCATAGATGCAGCCCTGGCCGCGGGAGAGACAGTGGCGGTCTTCACCAGCCGCAAGCTGGTCACAGTGGATGACCACGCCGGCAGCCTCTCGATTGGTCGCCGGGTCTCCGACGGGCTGATCGAAATTGTGCAGAAGATCGCTGTCCGTCCCCGCTATCTGGTGGCGAAAGGGGGCATCACCAGCAGCGACACAGCCACCGCCGGGCTGGGCGTCGTGCGCGCCACTGTCGCCGGACAGATTCTGCCCGGCGTCCCCGTCTGGCGCACGGGTGGGGAGAGCCGCCATCCGGGGCTGGCTTATGTCGTCTTTCCCGGCAATGTGGGGGGGGATGACGCGCTGGTGGAGGTTGTACGCAGGTTGGGGTAGAATTGGCAGAGCGCAGCCGGCAGACGACAGACCGCTGATACCTGCCCGACACTTGCGCCCCATTGAGAAAAGAAGTATTGTCCACACACGGTAAATCTGCCCAAAGAGGTCATCTTGCGCTTCTTGGACTATGCCGACAATGAACTCTGGCAAGGATTGATCCAGCGCGTCAAGTCCGGGGAAATCCAGCAGGATCGCTACGGGACGAGCGCCCAAAGAGAAGCAGCGCCCGCGCCGCGGGAAGTACCCGCTTTCATAGCAACCCTTCCAACTCTGCCCGCGAAAAAGTGTATTGTTGCCCGCAAAAGTGACAATCCACCTGCGCCGATTCAGATGCGATCAATTCGTCCAATTCGTCGCGTTCCAACAGAGCCAAAGCGGCCAAAGAGCGTTGCGCGCTGCACCCACAGCGAAATTCGACCGGCCGTTTCTCTGTGATGGAGTAACCGATGGGAGCAAAGAGCGCGTCCACAATCGCTTCGGGTGTCTGGCCGTCGGCGAGGAGCTTGCCGATGGGCGGTAGATCGTCCAGCCGTTCGCTGATCTGAATCAGCGTTTGCAGGCTGCCCGCGGGCAGGGTTTGCAGCAGCAGACCGCCCGCGGCCAGAACGGTGCCCCCCGCGTCCACCAGCGCGTCGATCTCCACCACCGAAGCCGTCTGTTCCGACTGGTTGAGATACCAGGTCAGGTCCGCGTCCAGAAAACCGGTCTGCAGCGGGACTGTACTCTGGTATAGCTCCGCCAGCCCGATGTCCTTCACAACCGTCAGGAAGCCGCTGTTGCCCAGCGCCTCGGCCACAAGTTCGGGCGTAATCGCGCCATAGGAGGGCAGTTGCGGCTCCCCCACATAGGCCCGGCAGTGTCCATAGCTGTCGGACTCGGCGACGATTTTGCCCAGTGGTCCGTCGCCAGTCACTTTGAGTACGACGTGCTGCTGCACTTTGAGGAGCGCGCCCAGCAGTAAAGCCCCGGTCAAGCCATAGCCCAGGGCCGCCGTCGCCAGGGGAAACGCTCGGTGGCGGCTGGCTACTTCACTGGTCAGGGCGCTGGTCACCGCGATAACGCCGCGCAGACCGCCGTCGTCGGTGAGGATGCGTAGTAGATAATTCTTCACGTCGTTCTGCACTCCGTTTGGTGGTAGTCAGCGATAAGAGATCCGTGTCAAATGGCACACGGCGGTGTCCATTGTTTCACGATTTGAGTATGGACGAAGATGGCGTAGTTTGGCAAGCGGCCAATGCCGAATTCATCCAATCACGTCACGATTCAGCTCTGTTTGCAGCTCCCCGGCACTTCACGTCCAGGCCGAAAGTGCCGGGGATTGTCGAAGCCTTGCCACTTCCCCGCTGAACATATACAATACCCGCACATCTTGACCCGGCACAAAGGAACACCGATGATTCTCCTCTGCGATCCTCTGCGCCGTGATCTGGCCGTAGGCAACGAATAATCCATTTCCCCCCACAAGGAGTACACCTGTGCAACCCATTAAACCTTCACAAAAACTGACGATTCTGCACTACCTCAACAACGCCAGCCCAGAGTCTACCAGCGAGGAGCCCAGCATCTACCGGGCGATTGGCGTGGAGCCGATCATCAACTGTCGGGGCACCTTCACGATTATCGGCGGCTCGGTGGAACGCCCAGAGACCCTGGCCGCCTACAAAGAAGCCTCGCGCCATTTCGTCCAATACGACGAACTGGCTGAGGGGGTGGGTCGGCGGCTGGCGGAGATTACTGGCGCTGAGTGGGGGCTGATTTCCGACGGCTGCGCGGCAGGTCTGAAGCACGTCACCGCGGCCTGTGTCACCGGGGGCAACCCGGAAAAGCTGATCCGCATCCCCGACCTGACCGGCTTTGCCAAGACACAGGTGATCGTCCCCGGCTTCGCCCGCAACGCCTACGACCACGCCTTGCGCAACATCGGCGTGGAATTGGTGACAGTGGACACGCCGGCACAACTGGCCGCGGCCATCAACCCCAAAACCGCGCTGATCTATACGGTGACAGGGTGGCGGGCAGAACGGGATGATGGGCTATCTCTGCAAGCCATTGTGGCCATTGCCCGGCCAGCGGGTGTCCCCGTGCTGGTGGACGCCGCGGCCGAAGACCTCACCATCCCCAGCGTTCACCTGGAGGCGGGCGCGGATGTGGTGGTCTACAGCGGCGGCAAAGCCATCTGCGGCCCCCAGGGCGCGGGGCTGGTGCTGGGCCGCAAAGATATCCTCATGGCCGCCTGGCAGGCCAGCTCGCCCCACCACGGCCCGAACCGGGACAACAAAGTCGGCCGCGAGGAGATTATGGGGATGCTGGCCGCGGTGGAAGCCTGGGTAATCCGGGATCACGCGGCCGAGTGGCAGGTCTGGCTGGATCGGCTGGCGCTCATCGCGCAGCGGGCCGAGCAGGTGGCCGGTGTGGAGACACATGTGGAGCAGCCGGTCGGTCTCAACAACCGCGCGCCGACGCTTGTCATCAGTTGGGATCCCGCAGCCCTCCATATCACCGGTGAAGAGGTGGCCGAAGACTTTGCCCGCAAAAAGCCCCGCGTTGCCGTGGGCAACGGCGATTCCGCAGACCGGGCCGCCATCCGCATCACCCCCAGCCAGATGCAGCCGGGCAACGCCGAGGTGGTGGCCGAACGCGTCTACCGGATTTTGAGCGAACCGCGCAGCCCGCAGCCTGCCCAGCTTGCGCCTGTCGCGGTGGAGATCGGCGGCCATTGGGAGGTGACGCTGGAATACTTCACCAGCACCAGCCAGCACTTCTTCTATCTGGAGCAGGAGGGCAATTGGGTGCAGGGCAGCCACCACAGCGACTTCTCGCGCCAGGAGATCGCCGGGACTGTGGAAGGGGATGCGGTCAAATTGCGTAGCCAGGTCAGCCTGCCGGGCGACAACGTCCTCTTCATCTTCTCCGGGCGGGTGGAAAATGATGCGATGGCCGGCTCGGTCTTTCTGGGTGAGTATCTGACAGCACGCTTCACCGCGCAACGGGCTACCTATCGGGGCACGCGCAAACCGGTGTCGATCCCCGGCGGGCCGCCATTGGCGACTTGAGCGATATTTCGAGTCGCTTCTGCCCGAAGGTTTTTCCTCACCGCCGGGAATTCACACCGCCGCCACCGAAATTGCCACGGATGGCACAGTCGGCCCGTGGGAAAAGCCGGGTCTGGGCATGGAAATTGACTGGGATTGGATCGACGCACACACCATTCGGACGATTGAGTAGCAGCCAGAGATAGCGGAAAATTATCGGCTGGGATTGGTTGACAGCCTGCGCGCAGCGTGATAGCATCCCAGAGACACAGAAGACGCGCGTGGCGTCACGCTACGGAAAATTTTCCTTCCGTGTATTTCGTGTCTTCTGTGGTTAGCTAAGAGCCTGTTAATCATTCAAGCTCTGACAGAAAGAGGAAAAAAGTATGCCAGAGGAGAGAGAAGGGCAAGAGATCGGGGAGCAGAGGCTGGCCTATACGCTGACAGCCCCGCCCGAGATGTGGCCGGATCAACACAACGGCAAGGCTTACAGCGAGGAGCCAATCTCCGAGGCGGGTAAATGGGTCAGCGAGGCGGAATACTGGGAAAGCTACTACGAACATCCAGACTTCAGCTACGAGTGGAACAACGGCATCCTGGAGGAGAAACCCGTGTCCGATTTCGCCACTGTCTCGATTTACTACTGGTTTCTGACCCTGCTGCGCGCCTATTTGGAGGCGCATCCCGTGGCGAAGGTGTTGATGCTGGAGTTCGGTGTGCGTCTGGCCCTGCCCCACAAGACCACCATTCGCAAACCAGACTTCTTTGTGGTGCGCAACGACAACACTACCCCCATCCGCAACGCGGACCGCAGCTACCGGGGCGTCTGTGACCTGGCCGTGGAGGCGTTAAGCGATTTAACCCGCAAGGATAAGGAGCGGGATAAAGTGGTAAAATTTGGTGAGTACGCGGGCATCGGCATCCGCGAGTACTACATCCTCCACACCGACGAGGGCAACCAGGGCTTCTACCGGCTCAACGAGTTCGGCGCGTATGAGGCGCTTCAACCGGTGGCGGGGGTGGTAGAGTCGGCTGTGCTGCCCGGCTTCCGCTTCCGCCTGGACGACCTGGAGAGGCAGCCCGCGTTGGAGGATCTGGCCGAAGACCCGGTCTATCAGGGCTTCGTGCTGCTCAAGTTGCAAGCCCTGCGCACCCAGGCCGCGCAGGAACGGCGGCGGGCTGAACGAGAACGGCGACGCGCTGAAGTGGAACAGCAGCGGGCTGAACGAGAACAGCAGCGGGCTGAACAGGCGGAAGCGGCGCTCGCACACGAACGCAAGCGTAGGGAAGAGTTGCTCGCCAGATTGCGCCTCCTCGGTATTGAGGACGATAGCCTCTGATGAGACGATGTTAAGTAACTTGATGATCTACCTTCCGGGAAGCGGCCACAACCGCTCTGCTCTGCCCTCGATTTCGTGGCCGCTTCCCGGAAGGTTTCTGCACTCACCAATCCCACACCCCAGGACAATCCGATGCAACTGACCCACGTCTGGTACGAAATTCCGATGCTCACCGATGCGCCCTCTCTGCTGCCAGAGGATGTGGTGCATCTGCAGCCCATCCCCGGCCAGCCACCCCTGGCCAGCGCCCACGCAGCCCAGGCCATCTTCGCCGGGGCCACCATTCCCTACACTGGCGAAGTCTTCGACAGCCTGCCCAACCTGCGTATGATCGTGCGCACGGGCATCGGCATTGACAATGTGGACGGCGACGCGGCCGCGCAACGGGGCGTCGTCTTCTGCAACACCCCGGACGGCCCCACCGAATCCACCGCCGAACACGCCGTGGCGTTGCTGCTGGCCGTGGCCAAGCGTATCATCCCTGGTCATCTGGGCACGTCGTCTGGCGGCTGGCCGGCGCGCAGCGCGCTGATGGGCACAGAAGTGCTGGGCAAAACCCTGGGCCTGGTCGGTCTGGGGCGGATTGGACGCCGGGTGGCGCATATCTGCGGCGTGGGGCTGGGCATGCGCGTCGTCGGCTCGGACCCCTTTGTTACCGTCGAAGCCGCGGCCGCGATGGGGGTGGAACTGCTCAGCCAGGACGAGGTGATCGCCCAGGCCGACTTCCTCAGCCTGCACGCGCCCAGCATCCCGTCCACCCACAAGCTGATCAACCGGGGTTCCATCGCGCGCATGAAGACCGGGGCCTATCTGATCAATGTGGCGCGCGGCCCGCTGGTGGATGACGCCGCGCTGATCGAAGCCCTGGACAGCGGCAAACTGGCCGGCGCGGGCATTGATGTCTTCGACCCGGAGCCGCCCGCCGCGGATGCGCCCATCCGCTTCCACCCCAAAATTGTCGTCACCCCCCACAGCGCCTCTGTCACCGACGCTGGCCGCGCCCGCATCGAGCGTATGGCTGTGGAGCGGGTGCTGGAGTTCTTCAGCGGGCAGCGGCCGAAGGATGTCTGCAACCCGCGTGTGTGGGAGGTTGGCCTGCGGGGATAGAGATTTTTAACGCAGAGACGTGGAGGCGCAGAGGGAAGAAAGACTCTCTGCGCCTCCGCAATCTCAATGTGGTTCAGTGTACACCCCAGTCGCCAATCCCCAGTCGCTAATCGCCAGTCTCCAGCCCCCTCATCCCCCGCACAGGCGAAAAAATCAGCCAGAACGTCGCCGCGCCGCCGATGAGCAGCCCCACGCCAATCGCCGCGCGCAGACCGATTGTCTGGCCCAGATAACCGCCCAGCAGCCCGCCCACCGGCAGCAGCAGCGCGGTGATGAAGCGGATGCTGGCGTGCAGACGGCCCAGCAGCCGGTTGGGGGTGATGCTCTGCTGCAGACTCGTCTCGGTGATGGCGTAGATTGTCCAGGTGGCGTCGGCGGCCTGGGAGAGGACGAGGAAGACCAGCACCAACGGTTGCGGCCCAAAAGCCAGCACCAGCAGGCTGTTGAAGACGAAGCCAACCAGCCGTGACCCAATCAGCGCACGGCCAATCCCGTAGCGCCGCGTCACCGGCTCGGCCAGGAAGGCCCCGCCCAGCGCGCTCACCCCGCCCACACCCACAATCAGCCCCACGGCCAGGGGCGAAATGCCCAGCGTCCCCACCATATACAGGGCGTAGAGCGTGCCGATGATGCCGTCGGTGATGCTCTGCGTGGCCGCGCTGAGAAGCAGCGCACGCAGAACCGGCTCTCCAAAGGCGACGGCCAACCCTTCGCGCACATCAATAATTAGCTGAGTCACGGGGTGCTGGCTCAGGTCAGGCGGCGGGGGCGCTGGCTCCGGCGTGCGGATGGCGGCCAGGGAGAGACTGGAAACGAAGAAGGAAGCCGCATCGGCCAGGAGGGCCAGAGGCGGGCTGATCAACTGCACCAGCAGCCCGCCGATCCCCGGCCCGGCGATCTCGGCCAGCGAATCGCTGATGCTCAGTTTGCTGTTGCCCTCCACCAACTGCTCCGGCTTGACCAGCGAGGGCAGATAGGCAGGCCAGGCCAGATCAAAGAAGAGTCCCAGCAGACTGACCAGCGCCGCTACCACATAAATCTGCCCCAGCCCCAACACCCCCAGCAGAGCCGCGGCGGGAATCGTGAGCAGCAGCAGCCCCCGGCCCAGATTGGCCGCGATCAGCAGCGGACGACGGCGTAAGCGGTCCACCCAGACGCCGGCCAGCAGACCGCAGATCAGCACCGGCAGGGCGTTGGCGACGGTCAGCCAGCCCAACTGCACGGGCGACGCGCCCAGCGTGAGGATGGCGACAAATTGCAGGGCTGTGCCGCCGATCTGCGAGCCGAGCAGCGAGACGCTCTGCCCGCCCCACAGCCAGAGGAAGTCGCGCTGTTGCCAGAGGGAGGGCGCGGATAGGGGATCAGTTTTCAATCTTTTGCCTTGAAGAATAGAACGCGGATTGGGCCGGATTGGGCGGATATGAGCGGATACAAAATTCGGCTCATTCGTACAAGAAATTGAACCACGAAGACACAAAGACACGAAGAAAGACCGATACATTCTTCTTCCTTTGTGTCTTTGTGCCTTCGTGGTTATGTAAGTGTCTCGACCAGTTCGATCAGTCGATCAAGCGACGCGCTTTCTATTCTGAAGGAGGGTGATATCCGGCTTCTACCCAGAGTTTCCGCGAGGCGACCCGAAAAGAACTGTTCAAATCCAATGCGTTGATAGTCGCTCTACCGATAGCGGTAAGACCGATGACAATCGTCCCTTCAATGCTCCACGCGAAATGAACATTCCAATCATCCAGGCGCGGATTGAAGATTCGTACAGTAGTTGCCGTATCGGGATCTATCGCTTCTGTAAGTATACCCTTGTCCTCATTACACAGGCGGCAAGAAGACCACAGGTTTGCCTCCACATCTTTGCCCCCGCGTGCTTTGGGGATGATATGTTCCAGAGTTAGGGGGACGCCACTGACGATTTCCTGTGTCTGGCAATAACCGCAGCGAAATTGGGCTTGTCGTGCCACTCGCTGGCGCAGTCGTTTCCCGATCATAAAACTGTCTGCTTTTCGGCAAGGCGCGGCACTTTATACCCACGCCGTTTGAGCAAAACCGCGGCATATCCTTTGCGCAAAGTGAGCAGATCAGCTTCGTAGCGTAGAGAATCCAGGCGGGCTATTTCTGCTGATGAGAGAACAGTCTGCTTCTGCTTGTCGAGCAGGGATTCGTATTCCTCCCACTGATCCGATGGAAAGTTGCGTTTTGTCTCAGCCAATAATCCCGCCAAATCCATTTCCAACAGAGGAAAAACATCTGCCTGGTATTGGGGCGGGATGTCCCGCAGCACCGGCGGCAGACTGTGGGTCAGACTTTGCGCGATAATTTTGTCAATAGGCTGACGAGAGAGCGTCGCCGTCTTCTCAAGCTGTGTGTACAAG
>CAMDEX010000143.1 GCA_945897075.1 Litorilinea aerophila | reverse complement strand
GGCTGTTGAATAATTCAGACACGAGCGACGCAAACCAACAACCACGGAATACACGAAACACACGGAAAATTTTCTTTTGTATTCCCTTCCGTGTGTTTCGTGTATTCTGTGGTTAGCCAAGAGCCTGTTGAATAATTCAGGCTCTGAGGGAAAAGGAGCGGATTTCAGAAAAATTCGGTCACCAAGCGGAGTTGCCGTTGTAGCCCTGAAACCTGGTAAGGAGGGCGGATTCCATTTTCCACCTGGTGTTAGTGTGGCTGCTGGATGATCATCGAAGTCATTTAGACTTTTTACCCTTGTCTGAATGGATTTATAGAGGTTTCCTCACGTCCATAAGGGCATTTGAAGTACTTTTGACCTCAATTTACCACGATTACTGAGTTCAAATAGCATCAACGGTAAAAAAAAGTGCGCCTACAAGCACAGGTGGTGGGTGACGAGTTTTTCTGAAATATACCCTTCTCCCTCTATAAAAGTCTAAATGAGTTCGGTAAATGACCGGCGTATGGTAGCCAGAACACTTCGTCGGCGAAGGCACTCTGCTTGCTGAACCTTAATAATCGACCTTCTGAACTGAGGATCACTTGTGCCGAGACGTGAGCAGGGACGTAGACCTGTCGTTTGACACCCAATTGCCACGTCAAGAGTACAGTGGGTTGCTTAGGACTGGTCAGCCAACCAGTGGGAAGCCATCGATTAAAGTTGGCAGCAAAGTTGCCGCTCGTGACCCTTCCCTTTCATATGAGGAAATGGTCTAAACTTACAAGGTCTGAGTTCAATTGGTAAGGTGCAAGAGATCTTTCAATTTGAGGCCGTTTTTCATCGAATCGCATCTGATTGCACAAAACTTAGGTTAGGCGGCATCACGTCCACTCAGCACAGAAATCGCACAGCAGGAAAGGAAAAACCGCAATGAGTTCGATGAGTTCAGCCCAGAAATTTTTTGCAGCACTTCTGCCAGGGCGCTGGATGGAAGCGATGGAGGCTGATTCACGCTTGTGGATTGTGCGCTGTTCGTGCGGTTGCGCGCGCTCCGTCTGGGAGTTGGGCGGTATCCGGTACAAGGCCGTGGGGGAGCCGCGCTGGTTTATGCGCTGTCCGCAGTGTGGTCGGCGCTCCTGGCACAAAGTTTCCCGGGACCCGCTGTCGTCACCGCCACATAAGACGTGACTTTCAGCGCAGGAGAGCATCTCGCCGCAGGTGGCATTCGGGGTAGTTGCCGGCAATCCCATCTTCCTGCCGCTGATGACGCGCTCGCGTTGCAGATGGTTGACACGAAAAAGAGGCGGAATTTCGCCATTGTTTGGGAGTGCCCGCCATTTTTTGGCGAATTGACAGCACAAACATAGATCGGTATACTTCATTCATCTGCCCGATCTGCGCCCCTTTTCTGTCCAACGTCGCGCCGACCAGTACAGATTCCTTGTTGCTCTCTCCTTGTGTTTGCTCCAATCCATCTCTCAGACTTGAAAACGGAGGCCAATTCCATGCGTACAATGAGTCGTCGTGATTTTCTGCGTGTTAGCAGCGGCGCTGCCAGTATTGCGCTGCTCGCTGCCTGTGCCCCCCCTGCACCCGCAGCCCCAGCCGCACCTGCGGACGCAGCCGCGCCCGCAGCCCCGGCTGGCAAAATGTTTGAAGGTCAGTCGTTGACCGTCGCTGGTATGTCCTGGATGTGGGAGTCCACCAAGCCGATGTATGAAGAATTCCTGGGCGAGACTGGCATTAAGGTGGATGTTGCCTCTTTTGGCCAGCAGGAGATCGAAGACAAGCTGATGCAGGCCGTGGCCACCGACACCTTTCTGGCCGACCTGATCGCTGTGTTGAGCAATGACTCCGCCGATGTCTGGGGGTCGGGCTTCTGCGCACCGGTGCCGCAGGAGATTGTGGACGATCCAGAGATGGTCTGGGACGATGTGTTGCCGATCTACCGCGAGAAGGTGTTGGATTACCAGGGCCAGATCTTCGGTATGCCCTTCGACGGCGACACCCACCACCTGATGTTCCTCCACACGCTGCTGGACGACCCCGACAACCAGAGCAAGTTCAAAGCCAAGTACGGCTATGACCTCGATCCGGATCGCGGCCCCAAGACGTGGGTGGAGCATCGCAACTATGCCGAGTTCTTTACCGGCTGGGACTGGAATGGCGACGGCGAGCCGGACTACGGCTTCGCCCACATGATGAAGCGCGGTGATACGGCCTTCTGGGGCTTTGTCTCCCGCTCCTGCGCCTATGCCAAGCATCCCGACGACCCGGGCTTCTTCTTTGATGTGGATTCGGGTGCGTCGCGCCTCAACAGCCCTGCCTTTGTGCGTGCGCTGACCGAATGGAAAGAGGAGCTGCAATGGGGGCCGCCCGGTATGGCTTCCATGGGGTGGGGCGAGGTGATCCAGGCCAGCCAGGCTTTGAAGGTAGCCATGAACATCGGCTGGGATGGGACTGTCATGGCCACCGAGGCGTCGCAGGGCAAGGGCAAGGCTTCATTCTCGGTTCTGCCCGGTTCCAACGACGTCTACAACGCCAAATCAGGTGAATGGGAGACCCACGACGAGATCAACTATGCGCCCTATCTGGCTGCGGGCGGCTGGCAGATCTCCGTAGCCGCCAAGTCGCAAGCTCCAGACGCTGCGTGGGCGCTGGCCAAGCACTTCACCAACAAAGAGTGGGGCAATCGCTTCTGCTTCGAGGGCTATCGCAACCCGATCCGCACCAGCGAAGTGACCGACATCAAGCCCTGGGTGGAAGGAACACTGAAGTTTGGCGAGCGCAGCGCCACCACCTATGTGCGCGCCCTGAACGAGACGATGTCCCATCCCAACCTGGTGCTTGACCTGCGCGTACCCGGCTGGACACAATATCGCGACGCTGTGGAGCTGGCTGTCTCCCGCGCCCTGGCCGACGAAGCCAGCCCGGAGCAGGCTCTCAATGACTGTGCCGACGCCTGGACGCAGATCACGGATCGTCTTGGCGGTCCCGAAAAGCAGATGGAACAGTACAAAGATTTTCTGGGCATGTAATGGTATTGGCTGGTCAAGGGAGGCGCGGTCACGCGCCTCCCTTGACTCTCTCAGGACTTACGCAGTTACTCCTGGGAACGCCAGCATCCTGCTGGCTGCCGCCAGGGATGGCGGCGTTCCCGGCTGCGTAAGTCCTGTCTTTGTGGGAGTATACATGCAACAAACAACCCTCGTCGAGGCGAAAGCGGCAAGCGTCCGGCAGACCCGTCGCCGTCTCGAAATATCCGATGTCGTTTTCAAGTGGATTCTCCTCTTGCCAGCGGTGATCGCTGTGATTGCCCTGCTCATCTTCCCCTTTCTCTTTACGCTGGGGGTCTCCTTCACCGACTGGCATCTCTTCAACCGCGGCGCGCCGATCAACTTTGTCGGCTTCAAGATGTGGGCCAGTGTGTTGAGCAGCCAATATATCCACACGACGACCCTCAACACACTTGGCTTTGTGGCCCTGGCCGTCCCCACTGAATTCCTATTGGGGCTGGGTGTGGCGCTGGCCTTGAACGAAGCCACGCGCGGTCGCTCCTTTTTCCGTGTCTTCTTTCTTATGCCCCTGATGATCAGCCCGATTGCGGTTGTCTTTATCATCGGGCGCATGATGTTGAATGAAGACATCGGCGCAGTCAACGCGATTCTGATGAAGCTGGGCTTCGAGCGTGTGATGTGGTTGAGCGACCCGATGATCGCCCGCTTTACCGTCGTCCTCGTGGATGTCTGGCAGTCCACCGCCTTTATGATTCTGATGTTTCTGGCCGCGCTGCAATCGCTGCCCCAGGAGCCATACGAGGCCGCGATTGTAGATGGCTCGACCGCCTGGCAGCGTTTTCGCTATATTACGCTGCCCCTCTTGGGGCCAGTGGCGATGACGGCCACGCTCATCCGCGGGCTGGACGCCTTCAAAGTGGTGGATATTATCTATGCGCTGACCGGGGGTGGGCCGGGGCAGGCCACCGAATCGGTGACGTTGACCGTCTATCGCACGGGCGTCAAAGGCGGAGACATTGCCTTCGGCTCGGCGGCAGCCTATGTGTTGCTCATTATGATGGCAATTTTTGCCTTCTTGTTGATGGTGGTCATGCGCCGCTGGGTACGGCGGGCAACGGATTGACAATCGAGTGAAGGAGAATTACGATTATGGCGCGACAACGCAGACTCAAAAAAATCATTGCCTACACGATCCTGATCTTTTGGACGCTGGTGGTTGGTCTCCCCACTTATTGGCTGATCATCACCGCCTTCAAACTTCCCCAGGACATCAACGCTGGGGCTACTTTCATTCCCTGGGTGGATTTCACACCGGGGTTGCACGCCTTCCGGGATGTCTTTATCGAACAAGGGCTGGTCAACAGCCGGCCTTTTCTGAACAGTGTCGTTGTCGCCCTCTTGACAGCAACCATCTCGACGTTGATCGGCGGCGCTGGCGGCTACGCCCTGGCCCGTTTTCCCTTTCAGATGGGTCGGCTCACCAATGATCGGATTGCCTTCGGCTTTCTGATCCAACGCATGTTTCCGTCAGCCGTGCTGTTGATCCCCTTTCTGCTGCTTTACCGCAAACTCGGCCTGCTCGACACCCTCAGCGGTCTGGTGCTGGTCTATTGCGCCTTCAGCATTCCCTTTGTGGTCTGGATGATGCGCGATTTCTTCCGTACCATACCGGTGGAGATCGAAGAGAGCGCCTTAATTGACGGCTGTGACCGGGTCGGGGTTCTCTTTCGCATCGCCATTCCGCTCTCCGCGCCAGGGGTTGTCACCGCCTTCGTGCTGGTGATGATCGGCTCGTGGAACGAATTTCTGCTCGCCCTTACCTTTATGTTCAACAAAGCCGTGACAGTTCCTCTCTTCCTCACTTTGCAGACCAGTTTCCAACTCGGCACCGAGTATTGGAATATGGCGGTCATCGCCATCTTCAGCGTCTTGCCGGTCGTCATCGCTGGTCTGGCCCTGGAGCGTTACATTACGCGTGGGTTAACCTTCGGCGCGGTCAAATAGGCTTCGCCAGAGATAGTTGACAAGGTGACTGGGTGAATGTCACTTTTGTCAGTCGCGGATAGGTTTCTCCATGTCGATTGCACAGCAAAACAGAAGTTGTCAGCGCAGCCAGCGCTGGTTGGCGCTAGTTGCCATTGTCGTCCTGCTCATTCACACTCTGCTCCAGCCGGTCTCCGCGGCTCCGCCTAAAGCAAAAGTCGAGATTTTATGGGACACCTGGGGTGTGCCGCATATCTTTGCCGAAGATGCCGAAAGCGCGTTGCGGGCCTTTGGCTGGGCGCAGATGCGTAGCCACGGCGATCTGATTTTGCGCTTGTACGCCCAGGCGCGTGGGCGCGGCGCTGAGTTCTACGGTGAGGAATACCTGGCTGGCGATCAGGCGACGCGGCTGTTGGGGATTCCAGAGCGCGGGCAGGAGTGGTATCTGGCCCAGCCGCCAGCCTTCCGCAGCAAGATCGACGCCTTTGTCGTGGGGATGAACAAATATGCGCGTGAGCATCCCGATCAGTTGGCAACGGGTCGCGCACTATTACCGTTCACCGGGGCAGATGTCTTGGCCCACATTGCGCGCGTGATGGCGATCTTTGTGGCTGCCAGCTCGGAGTGCGGCGCGATGCTGCCCAACTTCAAGATGGATGCGCAACCTGGCGGCCACGGCTGGGCGGTTGCACCATCCCACTCCGCCAGCGGTCATGCACTGCTGCTCGCCAGTCCGTCTATGCCCTGGGGCGACGCGCAAACCTTCTACGAAGCGCAGATCGTTGCGCCGGGTGTGGATGTCTATGGGGCCGCGCTGGTGGGCTTCCCTACTCTGTCCATCGCCTTCAATGATTCCCTGGGCTGGACGCATACGCTGAACCCCATTGATGTCTGCGATCTCTACCTGCTCTCCCCCGTCGCTGCCTCGCTGGACGCCGGTTACAAATTTGACGGCCAGATACGCGCCTTTGCGACTGTCACCCAAACCATCAAAATTGCCCAGCCAGACGGCACTCTGCGTGTCGAACCGTTCGTAATCCGCCGCGCCGTACAAGGCCCTGTGATTGTCCAGGGCGGTCGGGCGCTTGCCATGCGTATGGCCGGGCAAGAGCAGCTTCCCGTTGGCGGGCTGGCCGAGCAGTGGTGGGAGATGGGCAAGGCGCACAATCTGGCGGAATTTCAGACCGCGCTGCGCCATATGCAGTTGCCCCTCTTCACTGTGACCTACGCTGACCGCGACGGGCAGATTCTCTCGCTCTTTGCGGGCAATCTGCCCGCGCGCGCCCGAGGCGATCTCTCCTTTTGGAGACTGCCCGCGCCGGGCGACTCATCAACATTGGTCTGGACAGAGGCCCACGGCTACGACGAACTGCCCAAAGCCATCAACCCGCCCGCTGGATGGGTGCAGAGCGCGGGCGGGTTGCCCTGGTTTATGACTTTGCCCGCACTAGACCCCGCCGACTATCCGGTCTATACGGCCGCGCGCATAATGACCGATGCGCGCCACTTTCTGCGCGAACAGGCTGGGATCAAACTGTTGCTGGCGCACGACAAGCTGAGCGTTGACCAGATACTCAGCGCCACAAACTCGACCCGCTCTGAAATGGCTGATCGTCTCCTGGAGACGCTGATTGCCGCCGCGCGCCGTTCCAGCACGCCCACAACGCGGCGGGCCGCGGCTGTGTTGGCGCGCTGGGATCGCCAGGCAGAGGCAGAGAGCAAAGGTACGGCGCTCTTTGCGCTCTGGTATCAGCACTGGGTACCGTTGATGTCCATGCGGGTCACGGCTTCCAATCCAATGCTCACGCCCATTCCTGCGCTCACCAGCAGGGCGCTCTTCTATGAGACTCTCTGGGATCCGGCAGACCCATTGAACACACCCACGGGCTTTCTGATCCCATCGGTAGCCGTGAAAGCCTTGGAGACTGCGGCCCTCCAGCTCGAGCAGATGGGTTTGCCGTTGGACGTGGCCTGGGGCGATGTCGCCCGCTTCCGCCGCGGCCAGATTGACCTGCCCGCGGCGGGCGGCAGCGGTGACCTGGGCATTGTGCGGGCGCTGGACTTCGCGCCCGGCGCGGATGGACGGCTCGAAGCAGTGGGCGGCCCTGCCTATCTGGCGCTGGTCGAGTTCGCTGATCCGGTGCGGGCCTGGGTACTCACCGCCTATGGCAACGCCAGCCAGCCCGATTCGCCCCACAACGGCGATCAGTTGCGCCTGGCCGCGCAGAAAGAGCTGCGCCCAGCCTGGCGCACCCGCGCCGACATCCTGGCCCATCTGGAAGCGCGCACGCTGCCCTGAAAAATAGAACGCGGATTGAGCTGATTAGCGCGGATTAAAATCTGCGTAAATCTGTGGTTTCTGCGCTAATCTGCGTCCGCTTTTCATCTTCTGTGGCGTGAATCCGCACATAGGAAACTGTTGGGAGAATTGAACCGATGGCACAGCAGCGCAGGCTACGCGCGGTGGTCGCTTATACGGTCTTGCTGCTTTGGACTCTCTTTGTTGGCCTGCCGCTCTACTGGCTGATCGTCAGGGCATTTGGGCAGCGGCAGGGGAATGGCGGCGCGGCCCTCTTCCCCTGGATTGATTTTCAACGGGGGCTGCAAGCCTTCCACGCCGTCTTTGTGGAGCAGGGCGATCTCTACAACCTGCCCTTCCTCAACAGCACAATCGTAGCCCTGTCCACCGCGCTGATATCCACCCTCATCGGCAGCGCGGCCGGCTATGCCCTGGCACGCTTTCGCTTCCGCATCGGGCCGTGGCAGAACAACCAGATTGCATTTGCCTTTCTGATCCAGCGGATGTTCCCGCCGGCTGTACTGCTCATCCCCTTTTTGCTGCTCTACCGCACGCTCAATCTGCTCGATTCCCGGTCAGGGCTGATCCTGGCCTACTGTGCCTTCAACATTCCTTTCGTTGTCTGGATTATGCGCGACTTCTTCCGTTCGCTGCCGGTTGAGGTCGAGGAGAGCGGGCTGATTGACGGCTGTAACCGGGTTGGCGTCCTCCTACGCATTGCGATTCCATTGGCGCTGCCGGGCTTTGCCACTTCGTTTGTGCTGGTGATGATCGCTTCGTGGAACGAATTTCTCTTCGCCCTGACCCTTCTCTTCATCAAAGTAGTCACAGTGCCGCTCGTCCTCAGCGGCGCAGGCTATGAGGGGCTGGCCGTTCTCACCCTGGCCAGTCTACTGCCGATGGTTGTGCTGGGTCTGCTCTTCGAGCGTTCGATTGTGCGCGGGCTGATGTTCGGCGTCGTGGATTAGGGGAGGTGGCAATCATAATGCGCCCGCGGCAAGCCACGCCCGATCCAAGCGGGCCACGACGACTGCCGCGCTGTCTGTCATACGGCTGAGCATCCCCCGTTCGTAGATACACAGAATCGCCCCGTCGGGCGCTTCGGCCAGATCGGAGTAGCCCGCTGGCCCCTCCTCCAACACCCGGCTGAAATGCCAGGTGGCGCAGTCATCATTGCTCATTTTGACTGTCAACCGCTTGCGGTCGTAGGCCACAGCCCACTTTGGCGGCGTCAATTCCTTCTCCAAATTGTCCGGGTTGGCAAAAAGGTAGACGCCACGACCAGCAGGATTCGGATCGTGCAAGCGCAACAGACTCCCCATACAGACCGGCTCCAAGAGCGCGTCGTCAAAAGCGGGTTCATTCCAACCCTGCGCCCCGTCTGGGCTGACAGCCACCAGCCGCCGGTGCTGGGGTGATTCGCTGCGGATGTTGCAGAGTACCCGCCCGTCGTCCAGTTCCACAGCCAGCGCCTCGCTGGGGTTGAGGATGCGCCCGTCCGAGTGGGCAAAAATTGCGCCCCGCTGCCAGCTTGCACCCCCATCGTCGCTGAAAATCGTGGCCACCTCCGATGGACGGTGGCCCAGCTTGCCCGCGCCAAACTCCGTCCCGCTGCCGTCAGACAGCCAGACCGGCACGAGCAGGCGTCCGTTGCGCAGTTGGATGCCGTGGCCTGGCCCCGTGGCGATCACACGCCAGGGGTATTCGTTGCGAAAACCGGCCAGACTTTCGGTAATCTCCACCGGCGCGGAAAAGGTGGTGCCGTCGTCGTGGCTGCGCAGGTAGAAAACCCGCGCGTAGCTGTGGCAGTAGAGGGCGTGGACTGTGCCATCGGCGTCGGCGATCAGCACAAAATTGTTCACGGGGCCGGGGCCATACTGTGCGTGGCTGACAACCTGTCGGGGCGGCTGCCAGGTGATGCCCCCGTCCAGGCTGCGGCGCAGGAGGATGTCATTGCCGTCCCAATCGCCGCCGGTGCCGCGCCGCGCCTCGACCGTTGCCAGGACGACACCACGCGTGGTGCAAAGTATGCCAGGCACCCGGTAATTCCAATAGCCATCGGTGCGGGCTGTGAAGAGATCGATTTTCTGCACGGAATACCTCCTCTACGCGGGATGAATGAGCGACGCCACTGCAAGCAGGGGAAATTCTCCCGCAGATGTGCAGAGAAATTCAGGAGAGAAATCCGCGCTCATCCGTCCAATTCCCCCAATATCCGCCCGAACCTATCAACCAGCCGCTCGGCGTCCCTATAATCGAAGGGCAGCGGCGGGCGAATTTTGACCACATTGTGCAGCGGACCGTCCGTTCCCAGCAGAATCCCCTCTTCCCGCATCCGGTTGGCGACGTAGGACGCTTCGGCCGCGGCCGGTTGCAGCGTCTCCCGATCCTGCACCAATTCAACGCCCAAGAAAAGCCCCGACCCCCGTACATCCCCCACCAGCGGGAAACCCTCCACAAAAGGGCGCAGACCGGCCAGCAGATGCTCCCCCACCCGGCGCGCGTGCTCCTGCAAACCCTCCTCCTGCACCACATCCAGCACGGCCAGCCCCACCGCGCACGAGACCGGGTTGCCGCCGAAGGTGCTGAAAAACTCCATCCCGTTGTCGAAAGAGTCGGCAATGGCCCGCGTCGTCACCAGCGCGGCCAGCGGGTGTCCGTTGCCGATGGGCTTGCCCAGCACCACAATATCGGGCACAACGCCCTGCTCCTCGAAGGCGTAAAAATGCGTGCCGATGCGCCCGTAACCCGTCTGCACTTCGTCGGCGATGCAAAGCCCGCCCGCTGCCCGCACATACCGGTATACTTCGGCCAGATAGCCCGCCGGGAAGAAGATCTGCCCGCCCACGCTGGGGCAGGATTCGGCGATGAAGCCGCCCGGTCTGCGTCCCGCTGCGGCCATACGTTCGATGGCCGCCTGCACCCCCGCCGCGTACTTTGCCCCGGCCTGGGCATCCCCGGCTTTGAACGCGCCCCGGTAGACATCCGCCACCGGCGCGGTGTAGACCCAATCGGGCGCGCCTGTACCGCCCGGCCCGTCGTGTTTGTAGGGGCTGATGTCAATCAACCCACTGCTGTTGCCGTGATAGGCCCCCTCCAACACAATCATCTCGCGCCTGCCCGTGTGGGCACGCAGCAGACGCAGGGCCAGCTCGTTGGCTTCGCTGGCCGAGTTGAGGAAGAAGCAGACGTCCAGCGGCGCGGGCAGGGTGGCGGCCAGCCGCTCGGCGTAGCGGGTCAGGTTGTCGTGCAGGTAGCGGGTGTTGGTGTTGAGGACGGCCATCTGTTCCTGCGCCGCGCGCACAACGCGCGGGTGGCAGTGGCCGACGTGGGGCACATTGTTGTAAGCGTCCAGATAGCGACGGCCCGTCTCGTCGTAAAGATATTGCCGCCAGCCGCGCACAACCTTCACCGGCTCGCGGTAGCCGATGCTCAGATTGCCGCCGATGCGGGCGCGACGTGCGGCCAGCGTCGCGGCTTTCGTCGGCTCTGGCGCGGGAAAGAGTGCGGCGGGGATGCCCAAAATCAGGTTCGGGTGCGGGCAGAAGGCTTTCCAGACCGCGCGCTGGCTGGCCGTACCCACGCCAGGGAAGTACGTGCCCAGCCCCAACAGGTCGCTGACGATCTGAAAGTGTAGATGGGGCGGCCAACCGCCGTTCACCTCTGCGCTGCCCAGTGTGGCGAAACGTTCCCCCGCGCCAATCGTCTGGCCGACGCGCAGCCCGTCCAGAGAAGCCCGGATCAGATGGCCGTAAAGGGTGTAGAAAACGTCACCGTCGCTGGTTGTATGCGCCAGGACGATCACCGGGCCGTAGTCCTGGGGCGCGGCGTTGTCGGCGCAGGCATGGACTATCCCCGCCAGGGGCGCGCTGACAGGTGTTCCCGCCGGTGCGAAGAGGTCAATGCCCAGATGGATGGTGCGTCGTTCACCCCACCCCGGCCCTCCCCGCTGCGGGGAGGGAGCAGATGCGGATCGTCCCTCAATTGAGGAAAGCACCGATGCGACTCCCTCCCCAATCTGGGGAGGGTTGGGGTGGGGTGCTGTGTCAAACATCGCCGCCGTGTAGATCAGCCGCGCCTCGTCATAGCGGCCCACGCCGACGGACGCGCGCGCAGCTCGCATAGACGCGGTCAGGCGGCTATCCAACAGTTCAGCGCGATTTTCGGCTTCGTCCCCACTGAGCAGCGGACTGCCCACGCCCAGGTCAAAGACAGTATAGCCATCTGCCGCCATCACCGGCGCAAAAGTCTGCTTGCCCAGCCACGCGGCCAGCCGTTCGCTGGCCGGGAGCGGTGACAGCCCGCAGGCGTGACGGAAGGCAGCTTCGGCAAAGCGGGGGTGTATCTGCGCCAGCCGGGGCAGCGTGTGGCGGATCGGCTGCTGGCTGATGGCGAGATAGGGGTCATCCGGGCGCTGGCTCTGTTGATGCGCGGCCATACAGACGCTGACACAGAGGCGCAGACGGATCAGCCCCCAGAGCGCGGCCAGTTCATCGTTCGTCACAGGCGTCGTCTCGTTGTAGCCCGCCACCACCGCCGCCGCCGCCGCCAGGGGATCGGCTTTGTCCAGCACGGCGTAGGCTGCGGCCACAGCCAACCCGCCCAGTGCGTAACTGTACACAATATCGCCGAAGTCAATCAGCCCCACCACCTGCTGGTTGTGGGTGTAGAGATCGTCCCCGCCCCCCACCAGCAGATTGTAGTCGTTGGCGTCGTTGTGGATGACCTGACGGCGCAGAGCGGGCAGGCGCGGCGCGGTCTGCTGGCGGAAGTCTGCGCTCAATCCTGCTACCAGCGCGGCCATCTGCGGGTCGGCGATCAGCGGTGCGTACTCTTCGATCACCGCCAGCCCCCGCGCCAAATCCCACTCAAAGTCGCGGTGGATGGCTGGGTGGCGGTGTCCTGAGCCTGTCGAAGGGTCGAAATCGGCCAGGGCCGCGTCCACCTGGGCCACGCGGCGGCCCACATCGCGCAGGAGCGCGGGCGTCTGGCGCGGCTGCTGGGCCAGGGGTGTGCCGGGCAAAAATGTGAGCAGACGCACCCAATGGCGGCTGCCGTTTGGCCCGGCGATCTGCGTCATCCACCCGCCGTCTGCCGCGGGCAAGACGCGCGGGCAGATGCCGGTCTGCTCTGCCCGGCGCAGGGCTTCCGTCTGGGCTGCCAACAGTCCAGCGTCTTCCTGCCCGTTGGCAATCTTCAGGACAAAGCTGTCACCCGCTGCGGTTTGCAGGCGGAAGTTCTGGTCGCGTTCGCCGGGCAGGGGCGTGGCGGTGGCGGCGATCCCGTAGAGGTGCGCGGCCAGGGCTGCGGCGTCCGCGGGGGAGAAGGTGGGTGTGTGGGAAAGGTGGGGCATTGGGATTCTGGGGTGGTGCGGTAATCAACTGCGCGCAAATCTGACCTGCTTCTCCGTAACGACAACAAATCTTTCCTGTAGCTCCTCGCCATATCCATTGAGAAGTCTCTGAATCACGCTGATTTTGCTGGAGGCTGTTTCGTCTTCCAACCGCATCAATACGACCCCCCGATGGGGATATCTTTCGCGGTAGACTTTTTCGCCAAAGTCTTTGTCCGCTGTCACAAGAATGCGTTCTTCCTGATATGCCTGGCGTATCACATCGATATCATCCATACCGCGGGCTTCGTCGTAGACAGAAAAGACGTTATATCCGTGCGAACGCAGCCAGGCTGCCAGGGCAGGACCGGCGCACTCATCAACGAGAAAGCGCATTTTATGCAGGCTCCAAGGAGAGAGGCATAAAAGTTGTCGTTTCCAGCGCTTTGACCGCAAACAGAAGACAAGCCTGGATATCGGCTTCTTCCAGGCCCGCATATTCCTCTCGAATTGTGGCAGGTGTAGTGCCATGCGCCAACAGGTTGAGGATATACTCAACTGTCAGTCGAGTCCCACGAATGACAGGCTTTCCAGTCATGATTTTGGGGTTCAGTGTGATGCGTTCCAGTACTCTTGCTTCATTCATTTGAGTCTCCGACAATCGGTAACCTTCCGGCAAGCGACCACAAACTCAAGGGCATAGGAAAGTTGTCCTGCCCCTTCCCGGAAGGTTGATTAAACCACCTCAATCCCCGCCACGCCCGCCACAACCGCGCCGATCTCCCAATACGCCTGCCCCGCGGACGCGCACTCCCCACAGAAAGCCGCCACACCGGCCGCGGGCACAGCCACCAGCAGCCCGCCGCTGGTCTCCGCTTCCCAGAGCAGTGTGCGCTGGGCAGCGCTGACCGTCGGCGCAAAGGTGACGTGCTGGTGGAAGTGTTGCGGGTTGCGGCTGCTGCCCCGCGTCAGATAGCCGGCGGCGATGTAGGCAAACGCGCCGGGCAGCGCAGGCAGCGCGGCGGCTTCGATACGGAAACCAACGCCCGCCTCCCGGCCCGCGGCCACGGCCATCTCGCTGGCGTGGCCCAGCAGACCAAAACCGGTGATGTCGGTGGCGCTGCGCACGCCCCCGGCGCGGGCCGCCGCGGCCGCAGCCCGGTTGAGCCGGGTCATAGAGACCACCGCTGCGTCCAGATGATTTTGGTCAATATCGGGCTTGCCCTGGGCTTTGCGCGCCAGGCGGTGGGCAGCGCTCTCGCCCGCGCCGGTCAGTTTGGCCGCAGTGGTGATGATGCCCGTGCCCAGCGGTTTGGTGAGAAAGAGACGGTCGCCCGCGCGCGCCCGCCCTTTGCGCATCACCTGATCCGGGTGAATGATACCGGTGACGCTCAGCCCGTAGAAGGGTTCCGGGTTGGTGACAGTATGTCCCCCGGCAATGGCCGCACCGGCTTCGCGCACTTTGGCCGCGCCCCCCGCAAAGATCTGCCCCACCGTCTCCATCCCCAGATCTTCGGGGAAACCAGCGATGTTCAGGCAGAAGAGTACGTCGCCGCCCATAGCGTAGACGTCGCTCATGGAATTGGCCGCGGCAATCGCGCCGTAGAGCCAGGGATCGTCTACAATCGGCGTGAAGAAGTCGGTGGTTTTGATGAGGGCGCGCTCGTCGTCCAGCCGGTAGACAGCCGCATCGTCCGGCTCGCCCAGCCCGATCAGCATGTCCGGGTATTCATGTGCCGGGAAGAGTCCGGCGATTTGTCGCACGACCTGCGACAGCGTCCCTGGCGGGAGCTTGGACGCTCAACCGGCGCAGGCCACCATCGAAGTCAAAAGACGGGCATCGCTTGCCATTGTCGTGTTCCTTTGTAAGTTCTTTGACCCAGGATGGGAATGGGAATAGACGCATTGTATCACATTCGCCGCAGCAAACCGATTATGTTTTTGAGATTTTTGTGTTCTTGCGGAATCTGTGAATGCACATTATCCGACAAACATCGAAAAACATTGTGCAATACGCACAATGAACTGGCACAGCAGCCGTGGTAGACTCTTTCTCAGATAGGACGGGTACGGGAGCCGCGTGGGGTGGTTTCCGAAAGAATACTCACCTATTCCTCCATTCTGTGTTTCTCCGTTCCTCCCTCTTCTCGACCTGCGGCCCTGTGTTTTCACAGGGCCGCAGGTTCATCCTTTCTGCAATCTGTCACACACTGCGCAAGTATGCCAATAGAGAACGCCCCGGCTCTGCTGGGCCGGGGCGTTCTTTCGATACAATAGGCTTGGCAACTCAGCGTTGCGCTTATGCCGGGACAGCTTCCGCCATCTTCTGTCCGTTGGGTTTGATGGCGATGCGGCGAGGCTTGATTTCCTCTGCCTTGGGTAGGGTCAGCGTCAGCACGCCATTCTCGAAGTGAGCGTCAATCGCGTCGGCCTTGACGGACGTGGGCAAGGAAATCGAGCGCATAAAACTGCCAAAACGTCGCTCGCGCAGATGCCATTTCTCGTTCTCGTCCACCCGCTCGTCCTTCGTCTCCCCCTTGATGGTCAGCGTGTTCTCAATGAAGCTGATCTCCAGATCCTCGGCGTTGATGCCGGGCACGGAGGCGTGGACAGTGTAATTTTCGTCGTTTTCTGTCACGTCCAGTGCCAGACGTGTGTAGCCAGCATACTCATCGTTCTGCCAGGTCGCAGGGGCGCTGAAGACATCTGACATAAGGCGATCCATCTGGTTGCGCATGGAAACCATCTCGCGCACTGGGTCCCACCGTACAATCCTGCTCATAATGTCCCTCCTTATAGGTGAAAACTGATAACTCAACAACAATCCCGACAATGTAGACATTCGCAGGGAGCGTCCCTGCCCTGTCAACAATTATCAGTATAGGGGGTCTCTGTTAGCGCTACACATGCGCAAAATTAGCAAATGATAAGAGCAATGTCTGCAATTGTTAGCGCGAGGGATTGGGTGTTGCCGCGGCGGTGGGCAGCAAAAGCAATTCGGGATTCGTTTGTATCCCGTTCGGCGTCGGGGTTGCCAAAGATCGGGGCGACGCGGGTGCGGGCTGTGGACTCTTGGGCGTTACAAAAGGGTTGACCGCCGGCGTACCCGCTGGAATAAGCAGGCGTTGTCCTGCAAAAATGGTATAGGATGGCAGGCCATTGCGGGCGACAATGGCATCCACAGAAGTGCCGTAGCGACGGGCAATGGCCGACAGGCTCTCGCCAGGGCGGACTGTATAAACTGAATCTGATGCGAGGGGAGCCACCTGAATCGGCGGCACATACTGGGCAGTAGGAGTCGGCACAAGCGTTGCACCGGCCGGAGAGAGCGGAGCGGTTTGTGGCAAGGGCGCGGAGATTGGCGTCTCTACTGAAGCCGGGGCAGCAGCGGCAGGGATGACCAGTACCTGCCCGACGCGCAGCAGATTTGGATTTCTGATCCCATTGGCGCGGATCAAGGCAGAGACGGAAACGTTGTAGGCAGCCGCGATCGAGGAAAGACTTTCTCCCGCGCCGACGGTGTGGGTTGCCCCGCCGCTCTGGGCGAAGCTGATATCTGCCCCTATCGTTAAGCTGCCCAGCAACAAGACTGCGCAGAACAGGCGAACGGCGGGGGCGATGAAAACTGTACTCGATCTTTGCGAAAATGGAGATTGCGTCTGCATACAACACCCTTGGCGGTTTTCTGGGGAGTGGCTGGAAAAAATTCGGGCTGACAATCTCTCTGCCGGGCTGTGGGCGGCGGTACGATCAATGACGCCGGAAATCAACCGCGGTAAAATTTACGTTCGCTGGTCTCGACAAGCGCCGCGCGTTTTTCCGCTTGGAATGAGCGAATATCTTCCGCTTCTGCCATTTGATACAAAACCTCAATAATCTGATTGGTAGATAGTTGGCGACCCACTGGCTGGCTGGCAACTAGAAAATTGAAGGAGGCAATCAAATAGGCTTGTGCTGCCATCGTCGCCATTGACGGCTCCTCTTCGTCGGTAGTGGGAAACGGGTTGCATCGGGCGCATTTAGCAGTTAGGGGAGAGATCGGGGAGGAAGAGTGAGTCGAAGCGCCCATTGACCCAAGCCAGCCGGAGATGCAACAAATGATTGAAGCCGTCTTCGCTC
>CAMDEX010000142.1 GCA_945897075.1 Litorilinea aerophila | reverse complement strand
GCAGCGGGAGCAGGGGCAGCCGCAGCAGGAGCGGGAGCAGCCGCAGCGGGAGCTGGCACCGCCGCGGCGGCGCCAGCAGATACGACAGGCGCGCCCACCGCATACGCCCTACTGACCGGTGCGCCCTCAGCCATCACCGGGGCCTCCGCGCCGGGGAATTCGTAAGTACCCACAACGCCGCCGTCTTCGTGCAGCATCAGATGGACGGTTTCGGTCGCAGCCGCTGTATCAACAGGAATGACAACATCGGTATTTTCGCCTTCGGCAATCGCGGCATAGCCGATGACCGGGCCAAATGTCCCGCCGTCATCGGCGTGGACAACCAGCCAACCCGCGCTGGAGGAGGTGATGGAAGGAACGGTCAACACGCCATCAACGATCTGCAAAGTGACCGGGTCAACATTCAGTGTCATACCGGCCATTGCCATCGCCGTCTCAGCGCTGGCAGCAGGAGCGGCGGCCGCTTCAGCAGCCACGGGCTTTTCGGCCATCTCTGCGCCAGGAACCGCGAGGGTCATGACATCGCCCTCCACCGTTACAAATTCGGCAGAGACCCAGCCCAGCGTACCCACATCCGGCACCTGAACCTGTAGCCGCGTGCCATCTTCTGTGCGGCCCACCACCTGCACGCTTTCGCCCCGGCGCAGACCAGCCACAATGGGCGAATTCACATCTACATCCTGGCGCACCCGCAAAGAATTGGAGACAACAGTGGCAGTCAGCGCAGCCATCTCCCCCTCGCTCGCCATACTTACTGGGGTAGCCTCTGCACTTACCGGGGTGGCCTCTGCACTTACCGGGGTGGCTTCTGCACTTACCGGGGTAGCCTCTGCACTTACCGGGGTGGCTTCTGCACTTACCGGGGTGGCCGCTGCTTCGGCTTGTGTCCCGGCCAAAGCCGCCGCAATCTCCGCCTGTTGGGCCGGATCGATAGGAACCGGTGTCAGGAGCAGGCTAACATCCCCCTGAAACGGATAACAGCCGGCAAAGGTGAGCGTCACAGCCAAAATCACCCCAAGCCAGGATGCCCGCAATTGATTACGCATACTTCCTCCTCTGCGATGAAGCTACAAAGTAACGAGCGAATAAAGAGATAGAACAGCCCAAATCGTAGGCCAAATCAAAACACAAGGGTGCGCTAGGCGCACGCGCTATTATCGCACGGCTTCGGTTCGTTGACAAATGTTCGTCCAGGGTATTGGGTATTGGGATATTGGGTATTGGATCATACCGACGTACTACCCAATCTCCCAATCTCCCAATCACCCAATCTCCCATTTTATTGGGGCAGGGGTATTGTCACCCGGCCTGCTTCGGTCGCGGTCGCTTCGTCATAGACGATCACCAGCAGTTCCCGCGCAGCAGCGGGCAGGGGCAGATCATGCACATCCCGCACCACCTCGGCGGGCAGCCAGGCGCTGGTGGGCGCGACCTGGCGCAGAGGATAGCGATCCTCGGCCCGGATCACCTGGCCCGCGCCATCCAACAGACGCAGGGAAAGTTTCAAACGCTGGGCGAGTTGCGCAGTCGGCTGCCAATAGAAGGCCACACGCAAAGCTGGCTCACCCGGCTGGCTCAACCGTTCAATGTCATAGCCGGTAAGCCGCAGCGCGCCATCAACCAGCGCAATCTCCAGCGGGTGTACGGGCGCGCCCGCCTGGGCCTCTCCCCGCGGCCAGACCCGCACCAGCACACCCTCCCCGCTGAAGCTGTTGGCGTCTTCGATGCCCGCCACCTCCTGGGTGAGATAGACCGGCAGCCCGGCGGCCACAGCGTCCACCACAAAGGCGCGCCGTGCGTCCGGGTTGTCCAGTGCCACGGCCTGGGCGTTGGCCGCCATCCCCGCACTGGCCTGCATGAATTGCAGGGCCGTCATCTGGCCGCGCAGACCGACGACACGACTGTTGGGAGGAAAGTCAACCGAAGCCAGCGCCAGCGCGTAGTTGTGGGCATCCCAATCGTTGCTGCGGTTGACCGGTGCGCCCCGCCCGCCCCAGCCGCTGACGACGAGGGCCAGCAGTGGCAGGAGCAGCGCTACTTCCAACCAATTGCCCTCCTGACGCTTGCCAAAGTCCAGGCGCGCCGCCAGTCGGGAGAGCCAATGCCCGCTGTTGCCCACGCCCAGCGCCAGGCAGAGAAAGACGGGCAGCCAGAAGACTTCCACATCCGCCACCCGGTAGCTGAGGGCAAAGAGCAGATTGGCGGCAAGGGTGAGCCAGACCAATCCCCATTCGGCCCGCTCTTTGGGATGGATCAGCCCCAGCGCCAGTCCGCCCGCACCCAACGCCAGCGCCGGCCAGCCGCATTGGGCCACCAGCAGAGCCAGCCAATCGCTGGCTGTCCGGCTGACAGCCAGGGAGTTGTCAGTGAAAAAGCCGGTGTAGCCGCTGGCCAGCACATGCCGCCAGAAACCGGCCCAGGTGTTGACATAGTCGCCCTCCAAATCGACCACACCCATCGCCGCGCGCAGGGGAATATAGAGGTAGAGGAGCAGAGGAAGCAAAAAGGCAGCGAGCCAACCCAGCCAACGGCGCTGGGGACGGCGCAGGCTGGGCTGGGTCCACAGCAGATAGAGCGCCAGAGCGGGCAAAAGTAGAACCGCTGTGCGGTGGTGGGTGAGGGAAAGCCCAGCCAGAGCGCAGAGCAGAGCGATTTGGCGGTCGCTGGGCAAGCGGCCCAGCGCGACAGCTGCGTAGAGAAGGGCGGCCACGAACAGATTGTGCAGGGCATAGACTTCTGCCACCGTCGTCTGCGCCCACCAGACCGGGCCAAAAGCGAAGGCCAGGGCCGCGGCCAGCCCGCTCCAGCGGCTTCCCCCAACCAGCCGTTTTGCCAGCAGATAGAGCAGGGCAACCGTCCCGGCCCCGGCCAATGCGCTGAAGATATTCATGCGCCAGGCCCAGTTGCCAACCGGGAAGAGGACACGGCTGTACAGACCGCCCACAAGGGTGTAGAGCGGGTAGCCGGTGGGGTGGGCGATGGCAAAGGTGGGCGCAACCAGTTGAAATTCCAGGCTGTCGTCGAAGAGTTCGGCGATGCCGGGCGCGGCGGTGGCTGCGTACACCAGTAGGGCAAACAGACCGATCAGCCAGACATCTGCTTGGGCTAGACTTTTGCGCGCCACTGCTCACTCCTTCACCTGCGCAACGACAATCCTCAATACACCAGCCACTTTACCACACATTTGGGCTAGAGAGGGCTTTTTGGTATGATTGCTCACTAGGTTTTTGCGCACAGTTGCATAAAGACGTAGGGGCGCAGCAAGCAGCGCCCCTACGGTATTCCGCAACTCGCATTCCGCATTCCGTCGCCACAGCGATCCCCCCGCTGATCCAATTCAGGATGTCAGCCAATGGATGTCTCAAATGATTGGTATCTCGTAGCCGCCAGCCTCTCCTTTCTGCTGCCGGCCGGTCTGGTGTTGATCGGCGCGGCCGGGCTGGACGCAAAGAGTGCGTGGGCTGCGGCGCTGGGCGCTTTGGCCGCCATCGGTTTGGCGGGGATGGGCTACTGGGCCGTCGGTTTTGCCCTGCACTTTGGCGGTGTCGGTCTCTTCTACTCTGACCCCGCTCTGATGGGGCTGGTCTGGGAATGGAGCGCGCTGCCCGCCACCTGGGGCAGCGGGTGGGGTATGGCCGGGCTGAGCGGCTGGTTTCTCAGCGGCGAGGGCATGACACCCGCGGCCTTTGCCCTCTTTCTGGCCCATCTGCCCTGGGCGGCCTCGGCTGCGCTCTTGCCAGTGTTGGCTCTGCGCGGGCGAGCGCCAGCACTGGCTTGCCTGGTATTGGCGCTGGGCAGCGGCGCATTTCTCTATCCCCTGGCCGGGAATTGGGTACAGGGGGGCGGCTGGCTGGCGTCTCTGGGGCGCAACCTGGGCGTCGGTCATGGGATGGTGGATTTTGGCGGTGCGGGCAGCGTTTTTTTGATGGCGGCCGGGGTCACCTGCGCCGCACTGCTCGTCTGGCTGCCCCGCCAATCCCCACGTCCTTTGGCCGATCCCCAGCTCCCCACCGCGCACCTGCCTGTGCTGGCTGTGCTGGGCGCGCTCCTCCTGCCCGTAGGCGTGCTGGGGTGGAGCTGGTCAAACCCCATCCAAGCGGGGATCATCGGTGAGCTTGGCCCGCTGCGCGGTAGTGTCAACAGCCTGCTTTTTGTCATCTCCGGATCGCTCATCCCCGTTCTCTACACCTGGTTTGTCACGGGCGAAAGCGACCCGCTGATGGCGGCCAGGGGTATGGCAGCCGGTGCCATCGCGGGGCTGGGCGCAGGGCCATTTGTCACCCCGACAGCCAGCCTGCTGGTCGGGTTGTTGGCGGGCGGCACAGTTCCTTTCGTCACTTTTGTGGTCAACCGTCTGCTGCGGCTGAACGATAAGGCGGGCATCGTCAGTATGACAGCCATCCCGGCCCTGCTCGGGCTGATTTCCGTCGGGCTTTTTGCGGATGGCGCGGTGGGCGCGGGCTGGCAAAACACAGGCGCAGGCAGCTATCTGGGCGTGACCGGGCAGGGCGTCACCGGATTGGTGGCGGCAGCGGGTTTTGTGGCGGACTTTCCGGGTCAGTTGCAGGCCCAGGTGATCGGCGCGGTAGCGTTGCTGGTCTGGGGCTTTGTGCTGGGTAGTCTGATCTGTGTGCCTCTGGCGGCTCTGGCGCACGGCATTGCGCTGGCGACCGGAGCAGAGCAGACAGGCGAGCAGGAGTTTGGGGGGAGCCGGTCAACGGCCGGTGGCGACGGCCAGAGCAGCGGGGCAAGCGACGAAGGGGTGGACTACCCAGCGACGCCGGTGCGCCCGCAGTGGGCGCAACCGGAACCGCGAACGCTTCAGGAAGAGAGCGTCTCTGCGCCGAGACGATAACTGCCTTGGGGTGTATAGAGGGATCCACCCGGCTGCAAATCGCTGCGCATCCAAACCAGCTCCGAGACCCGCCATTGGCCCAACCTCTGGGCCAGCGCTGGTTGCGCGGACAAAAGCGCGCCGACCTGGGAGATCAGCCGGTAGTCGGCGTCCCGGCTGATCCGGGCCAGGGTGACGTGGGGATGAAAGGCGCTGCTTTCGGCGGCAAACCCGCACGCGCGCGCGCCCTGCTCGATATCCGCCTGCAACCGCCCCAACAACGCCAGATCTCCCGTTATCCCCACCCACAACACCCGCAGCCTGCGCCAGTTGGGGAACGCGCCCAGCCCGTCCAACGCCAGTGAAAAGGGCGGATGTTTTGCTGCCACTTCTCCCAGCATTGCGCCAATCGTCTGACGCTGTGCGGTCGAAGTCTCCCCCAGAAAGCGCAGGGTGAGATGAGCCTTTCCGCTATCGCTCCAGCGTAACAACGGCGCAAGGCCCTCGTCTGCCAAGCGCGTGGCACTGGCCGCGCACACAGAAGCCAGACATTGGCGCATCTGTTCGGGGATTTCAACCGAGATAAATGTGCGCATCCGCCAGAGAGTCTCCTTTGCCAGTGGGGGTAGTATACCACCCGACGCAGGGCCGACACAATGCAACGCAAGCCTTCAGATTGTGTTACATTTCCAAGACTGGCGAAAGGTTTGTTGCTCTTCGCTAGATGTGGTAAAATTAACACGCCTTTACCCCTATGCGCAGGGAGATGTTCCCAGCGCCCAGACCGACAGCGCGTATCTATCCATCCGTCCAGTACCCTTTGGGTGCCGCGTCCCATCCCATACAGGAGGCCCGCAGTGAAGGTTAGCTGCTTTCAGGAAAATCTCGCCAAAGGACTTTCGATTGTGGGCCGTGCGGTTTCGTCCCGCAGCACATTGCCTGTGTTGGGCAACATTCTGCTGGAGGCCAAGGACAACCAACTGCGTCTGGCCGCCACCAATCTGGAGATCGGCATCAACTGCTGGATCGGGGCACGCGTGGACGACGAGGGCGCGGTGACTGTGCCCGCCAAACTCCTGACCGAATTTGTCAACAGCCTGCCCGCCGAGCGCATTGATTTGGAACTCTCCGTGCGCACGCAGACCATCCATCTGCAATGCGCCCGCTACGAAGCCAACATCAAAGGCATTGACGCCGCCGAATTTCCCATCATCCCCACTGTGGACAACGGCCACGGACCAGAGCAGACTGCGGTTGTGCTGGAAGGTAGCACCATCGCCCTGGAGACCGCGGGGCTGCGCAAAATGATCGATCAGGTGGTCTTTGCCGCGGCCACCGACGAGAGCCGCCCCACCCTGACCGGCGTGGAAGTTGCCTTCAAAAATGACCGGCTGGCCATGGCGGCCACGGATGGTTACCGGCTCAGCGTGCGCAGTGTGGAGTTGGAGCAGCCCTTTGCCGAAGATATGACTGTCATCGTGCCCGCGCGCAGCCTGGGCGAACTGGGCCGGGTGATTGCCGACGCCGACGACGAGAAGCCTGTGCAGGTCACAGTGACCCAGGCCCGCAACCAGATTCTCTTTCGGGTCTGGGGCAAAGGCACAGAGACGCGCGGGGCATTCCATCAGGTTGATCTGGTCAGCCAGCTCATTGACGCCCGCTTCCCCGACTACCGGGCCATCATTCCCAAAACGCACACAACCCGCGCTATCGTCCCCACAGACGCACTCTTGCAGGCGGTCAAAGTGGCCCAGCTTTTCGCCCGCGACAACGCCAATATCGTGCGTCTGGGCATCCAGCCCGGCAACAGCGACGGGCCAGGCACGCTGCAACTGGCCGCGGTCAGCACAGAGATGGGCGACAATGTAAACCAACTGGACGCGATGGTGGAGGGCGGCGAACTGGAAATCACCTTCAACGCCCGCTATTTGATCGACGTTCTCAGCCAGATCAGCGAACCCCAGGTGGTGATCGAGACCACCCAATCCAACCGGCCCGGCACGATTCGTCCCGTGGGCATGGGCACGGAGGAGTTTTTGCATGTGGTGATGCCCATGCACCCGCCAAAGTAAAAGCTGTTGGCACGCAAAGAATGGAACGCGGATAGAAGGGAGCGGGCGGATTGTCACGGATATTTCGGGGCAGTTCGCCCGTTTTGATTGGGAATCGAGAGAATAGCCCACTGAACCAATCAACCAATCAACCAATCAACTGTTGATTGGTTGATTGGTTGATTGGAATTTCTTCTCACAAGGGGTATCCAATGGAGACTCTGCGCCGCTTCTTCAAAACGCTGAACGTGGGAATGCTCTGGCTCTGGCGGCTGGGCTTGGGGCCGCTTTTGAGTGTCTGGCCGGCTGGTCTGGGCCGCTATCTGGTCATCGTACACACGGGGCGCAAGAGCGGTCTGCCCCGGCAGACGCCGGTCAACTATACGCTGATTGATGGGGAAATTTACGTGACCGCGGGCTTTGGGCAGACAGCGGATTGGGTACGCAACACGCGGGCCAACCCGCAGGTGGAGGTCTGGCTGCCCGATGGCTGGTGGGCCGGGGTGATGGAAGACGTGACCGGGCAAGAGGGCCACGCACAGACGTTGCGCCGGGTACTGATTGACAGCGGCTTTGCCGCGCTGCTCTTCGGTGGCATCAATCCCCACAACGCGTCCGACGCCGAGATTGCCCGCGCCACCGCCGACTACCGGCTGCTCCACATCTGCCGCACGCATGCGCGCACCGGCGCGGGCGGGCCAGGGGCATACGCCTGGGTTTGGCCGCTTCTCACATTTTTGTTGCTTGTGGGCCGTCGTCGTGGCAAGAAGTAAGTTGGATTCTGTCCAATCAACCAATCAACCAATCAACCGAGCCAAAATGAGCGCACAGGAACACAAAGAGCAAGCCGCGATTATCCATGAAAGCGTTGCCATCGCAATTGTCACTGTCAGCGACACGCGCACAGCGGAGAGCGACCGCAGCGGGCAGACGATCCGCGCCCTGGCCGAGGAAGCAGGCCACCGCATCATCGCCTATCGCATTGTCAAGGATGAACCCGCGCAGGTGCAACAGGCGCTGGAGGAGTTCAGCGATGGCACGGCCCAGATGATTATCTTCAACGGCGGGACGGGTGTCAGCCGCCGCGACCAGACTTACGATGTGCTGGCCCGCGCCCTGGAAAAGGAGCTGCCCGGTTTTGGCGAACTCTTTCGGATGTTGAGCTACGCCGAGATCGGCTCGGCTGCGATGATGAGCCGGGCCACTGCGGGCATCTACCGGGGCTGTGCGGTGGTCAGTGTTCCCGGTTCTACGAACGCAGTGAAACTGGCGATGACGCAATTGATTCTACCGGAGATTCGCCATCTGGCGTGGGAGATGACGCGGTAAAAAGGAACCGTGAAACGTGAGAAGAAGGATAAAACTCGCCGCAATGTGGAAGATGGACGAATCGTTTTCCCCTTCGATGCCGTGAAAATCGAATTCCTGCTGCAAGCTGCGTAGCAGAAACGGGAAAGATGAGGAGTGAGACGTGAGACGTGAGACGTGAAACGTGAGGTCGCAGGGCGATCTCACGTTTCACGTTTCTTCTTTACGCTGCCACCGGCTGCCGATGGCCGTTACGCCCGTTCAACGCGGGGATGGGCACGGCCTGGACCTGATTCAGTTGGTGATAAATGCCGCCCAGGGCCATCAGTTCCTCGTGGCTGCCCTGTTCCGCCACACCGTTGCTGTGCAGAACGACGATCTGATCCGCGTTGCGGATGGTGGAGAGGCGGTGCGCGATGACCAGCGTCGTGCGCCCCACCATCAGCCGCTCCAACGCCTGCTGGATCAGCCGCTCGGTCTGCGTGTCCACAGAGGAGGTGGCCTCGTCCAAAATCAAAATCGGCGCATCTTTGAGTACGGCGCGGGCAATCGCCAGCCGCTGCTTCTGCCCGCCAGAGAGCTTTACCCCCCGCTCACCGATCAGTGTGTCGTAGCCCAGCGGCAACTGGTCAATAAACTCCACGGCATTGGACACGCGGGCCGCCGCGCGCATCTCCTCTTCGCTGGCATCGGGACGGCCAAACAGAATGTTGTCGCGCACAGTGCCGTGAAAAAGGAAGACGTCCTGCAGGACGATACTGATCTGCTGGCGCAGGCTGCGCAGGGTCAGGTCGCGGATGTCGTAGCCGTCCAGGGTGATGCGCCCGCCGCTCACATCGTAGAAACGGGGGATGAGGCTGGCGAGGGTTGTCTTGCCCACCCCCGTCGGCCCGACCAGCGCAGCCACGGAATTGGCGGGAATGTCCAGATGGATGCCACTCAACACCGGCTGGTCGGGCAGATAGGCGAAGCTCACATTTTCCAGCCGTATCGCGCCCCGCGCCCGCCCCGGATAGACAAGCGCATCGGGCTTGTCGAAGATGTCTGGGGGCTGATCCAGCAATTCCGCCACCCGTTCCGCGCCGGCCAGCGACTCCTGCACGGCTTCCCAGGCACCGCTCATCTGGCGGATTGGCCCGTAGAACATCTCCAAATAGAGAAAAAAGGCGACCAGATCCTCGATGGGCAGGCTGCCGGCCAGAGCCATACGTCCGCCAAAATAGATGACGACAATCAGCCCCAACGACGAGGCGAGGTTGACGAAAGGCTGGAAGGTCGCCATCATCTTCAGGGCGTAGAGCAGGGAATTCTTGTAATTGTTGATGCGTGTGCCGATGCGCGCCGACTCCATCGCCTCCCGCGTAAAGGTTTTGATCTCCCGGATGCCGGAGAGGTTGTCCTGCAGGATGGCGTTGAGTTCGCCCAATTCCTGCTGGCGGGTGCGAAAGGCCGGGTGTACAAAGTGGGCGAAGGCATGCATCGCCAGCACAATCAGCGGGATGGGGATGAGCGTCAGCAGCATCAGCGACGGACTCATCAGATAGAGCATCACGCTGACACCGATGAGGGTGAGGAAGTTGACCGCCACATCGGGCACTGCGTGGGCGATGAATTTCTCCAGCAGGTCGGAGTCGTTGACCATACGTGACATCAACTGGCCGGTCTGTTTGTCCTCATAGAAGCGCAGGGACATCTGCTGCAAATGGTGATAGACCGCCTTGCGCACATCCGCCACCACCCCCCAGCCGGCCACATGCGCTAGATAACTGCGCAGAAATTCCATCCCGCCCCGGGCCACAAAGACGACCAGCGAGAGCAGGGCCAGCCGGGTGACGAAGCCGTTGTCCACCGCGCCCGCGCCCTGGGTGCGTACCGCGCCGATCAGCTCCCGAATCAGCCAGGGGGTGAGCAGTTGCGCGCCCACCAGCGCAATCATACTGAGGACGGTGATAATCAGCGCGGTGCGGTAGGGTGCGGCGAAGCGGAGAAAGGCGCGCAGGGTTTTCATTTTCGATCCTTGGTTGCGGTGGTAGATGTACCGGTTTAGTAAACTCTACCCCAGATCGGCGCAGATGTCCATTTGGGGAAATAGTGTAGGTCGGACTGGCAGTCCGACTTACAAGGCGCGGGCAAAGGAGTTTATCCGCTCTCTTATCCTGCGGACAAAATTTCTGGAAAGCCCGGCGCGCGCAGATCGGTGCTGAGCGCATCCTCCAATAGCTTGACCACCTGTGATGACCAGGCCTGTCCGCCATATTGTGAGCGGGCGCGGATAAAAGTCTGCTCGACCAGACCGGCTACCTCCAACGGCACACCGAACTCGCGGCCCAACTCGTGGGCAAAGTGCAGGTCTTTGCAGGCCAGGTCCATTGTGAAGCCAATGTTGTAACTGCCATTGAGAATCACCTGGCTCTCTGTCTCATGCACAAAACTGTTGCCCGAACTGGCCTTGATCACCTCGAAAGCCTGTGTCAGATCAATGCCGCCCCGTTTCGCCAACATCAGCGCCTCACCCGCGGCAACCAGATGGACAAAGGCCAGCATATTCGTGATGACCTTAATGACGGAAGCCTTGCCCAAGCCCCCCATGTAAAAGACACGCCCCCCCATCGCTTCAAAAACGGGCAGATGATCGGCAAAGACGGCCTGCTCGCCAGCCACGATGACAGTAATCTGGCCTGCGGCAGCTCGGTGGACACCGCCAGTCACCGGTGACTCCAGACAGGCGATCCCCCGCGCCGCGGCCAGCGCAGCCAGACGCTGCAGCTCGTGAAAATCGTTGGTACTCATATCAATCCAGACCCCGCCGGAACGCAAGCCGCTGAGGATGCCATTTTCGCCAGCCACGACGCGCGTCACCGCCGCGGGTGAGGGCAGACAGGTGATGACCGTATCCACACCCGCGGCCAACTCCTGGGGGGTGTTGGCCCAACGCGCGCCCGCCGCCAACAGCGTCTCGGCGGCCGCCCGGTTGAGGTCATGCACCGTAAGCGAAAAACCGGCGCGCAGCAGGCTGTGCGCCAAATGCGCACCCAGATTGCCAATGCCAATAAAGCCTATCTTTTTGGTCATGCGTAACTCCGAAAGGCGGAAGTAAAGCCGGCTGGCCTGCGCCGCGCTCTACTGTGAATCTCCGTGTACTTCCTGATACATCGCGACCGCCTGTTTCATGCCTTCCTTGAGGAGACTTACGTAGTGGGGCACATTCTGGCGTATGATGTTGCCGTGGCTGGGGGCCAGAATCTTGACATCGTAAGTCTGGAAGAGCTGATCGATGGCCTGCGTCATGCGCTCGGTGTCGCTCCATTTCAACCAGGGAAATTGATACCAGGCATTCACTTTGAGGTCGTCCAGGTGCAACTGGCGTGAATAGCCCTGGGCTTCCATCTCATCCAAAAACAGAAAGCACTCGCCCCGGGCCGGCTCGTGCAGATTGTGCGCCCAGTCGGCCGTGAAGAGGAATCCAGTGGTACGCTCGTAGGCCCATTGCGACAGGCCGTGATCGACAAACAAGGCGTCCACGATTTCCAACGCATAGCCGCCCAGATCGATCACCTCTCCGACGGCAACCAACCGGGCGTTTTCCAGAGCGTGGAGCGCGTACTGTTCGCCCTCGTCAATCGCCAAGACCCTGGCTGCGGGATAGCGTCGCTGCAGAGCGGGGGTGTTGCCAGCGTGGGGTAGCTCCACATGGCTGATGAAGATGTAGTCCAGCGGCTGCTCACCCAAAATGTGTTCCAGCGCCTGCAGCAAGCTGGCCTGTTGGCGGGGCGCGATGGTGTCGATCAGCATCGTCCGCTGCCCCCGGATCAGGAAGGCTGAAAAGGGATAATCCACAACCCGATGGCCGCTGTAGGCTTCGGCATTGGGCAGGGATGCAAAGTAGTGGGTGTAGTAATCCTTGGCCAGATCGCCGAGACAGTGGGTGATCCAATAAATACCGGGGGTGATGGCGCGCACGGCCACGCGCTCCAAACCTTCGCCAAAGACAAGCGTCGTCATTGCACTACTCCCGCGCCAAAGTCGGCGCAGACCTGTGTGAGGGCCTGCTTCAGGCGGGCCAGATGGGCTGGGATTTCGCCGCGTAGGGCATTGCCGTGAATGGGGGCCACGATTTGCACCGGGTAGCGCTGGAAGAGGCGATCCAGATTCGCGTTCAGCCGCTCGGCGATGACCCAACGCAAAAACCGGAAAGCGCTGCGGTGATAGGCTTGGAACTGTTCAACGCCCACGCCGCCCGCGATCTCGTCGCTGAATTGGCCGCACTGCTCCGCCGAATGGTAGTAGCCGAAGCCATCACCGGTAAAGAGTGTTCCGGTTTGCCGATCAAAGATCCATTGTGAGCCGGGCTGGTCTTTGAGCAGCGCGTCCACAAATTCCAGTGTGCGGCCCGCCACTGTCAATATGCCACCGGCTTTGCGCGCGGTGATCTGCTCCAATGGCAAAGCAGGTGTGATCTCGATATAGGGCAACATCACATTGGAGACGATGACTTTGACCTGCGGCCAACGCTGCGCCACCTGGAGAAGGTTGCCAGCGTGGGGCAGCTCGGAATGGGTGAGCAGCACATAGGCAGGGCTTTGGCCCGCCAGCAGATGATCCAGCGCCTGCATCAAGCCGGCGCGGTGCAGTTGCGAACCACAATCAATCAGGATTGGCTGCCCATCATTCAACAAGAGGTAAACTTGTATCACTTCGTGGCCGGCAGCGCCTGTGACACACTCGCCTACCTGGTAGATGTCTGCGCTGATATTGCGGATCATAGATACCTGCTTGGGATTAGAGATCGAATACCTTCGGCAACCTTCCAGGCGGCGACCACAAAAGTAAGAATCTGAAGAACTATAGCAGCGGGGAAGGGGGGTGTCAAACGGAGCATCTGGCGGTGTTTAATGCTGTCTCGCTCCTACTGGCGCACGGGTTCGCGTGCCGGGCACCATTCGCCGCGGCGGGCTGCGGCGCAGCAGACGATCCCCGCGGCCTCATTGCGCTGGCGAAAACAAGTCTCGCTGGCCCGCAAAAGGGGTTCGATGCGGTCGCTGTGCCCTTCGACAACGGCTGTATGCGCCAGATTCCAGAGGGTCCACGCCTCGGCGCGGCGCGCGGCAAACTGCCGATAGACGGACAGCGTGGCCCGGTAGACCGTTCTGGCCTGGCGGGTTGCCCCCTGCTGGAAGAGGCAGTTGGCAAGACCGCTCTGGCAATAGGTCACGGCCAGCGTCTCATTGCGTTCGCGCCAGAGACGGGCGCTTTCGCCGAAGTGGTCGGCCGCCCGCACTGTGTCGCCGCTGTCCAACAGGACTTGCCCAAACCAATAGTTGGCCCAGGCAACCAGTTTGCCATTGGGCAGCCGGGCGGCGAGGGCCAGATTCTCCTCCAACAAAGGGAGCGCCCGCGCATAATCGCCATCCGTATACGCCAGCAAGCCCAGCGTACTGCGTGCCTCGCAGGCTGACTGTTCGTCTTCCCACTCCTGGGCCAGACGCAGGGCGGTGCGGGCATAGGGCGTGCCGCGCTGCGCCTGGCCGGTCTTCTGGCAGATCATCGCCGCATCCAGCAGGGTGAGCAGATAGTTGCGCAGGTCGCCGGCCGCCAGCAACGCCGTTGCCGCCGCATCGGCCAGGGCAATCGCCTGTTCGGGGTCGTTGTCTCCCACGAAAAGAACCCAGTCGAGATCGCGCTGCGCCAGCGCCACCGTCCAGCCGTCGCCCAGCGACTCCGCCAGGGCCAGACTCTCCAGCGCATAGCGCCGGGAGCGCTCGATGTCGCCCTCTTCACCGGCGATATGGCCGAACATATGCAAGAGACGGGCCCGCGCCTGGGACGGCGGCTGGGGGGCCGCCAGCGCTGCGGCCAGCCAGACGCGCGCTTCGCTGCGACGGCCCTGCATCTCCCAAAACCAGCCGAGAGCCGCCACCAGCCGGGCGAGTGTGGCGGCATCACCGCTCTCCGAGGCCCAGCGCAGGGCCGCGCGCAGATTGTCGTTCTCCTCTTCCACCCGTTCGATCCAGGCGCGACGTTCCCGGCCGAGGAGTGCGGGCGCGGCTGCTTCGCTGAAAGCGCAGAAGAGGCGGGCGTGGGTCTGCCGGGTGGCGCTCCATTCGTTGCGCGCCAGCAATTGTGCGCGGGCGAAGTCGAGGACGGTTTCCAGCATTGTGTAGCGAGTGCGGCCCGCGCCATCCACCTCAGCGCGCACCAGATTGTGATTGACGAGCAGATCGATCTGCTCCTGGGCCGAGCCTTCTGTATCGCCAGCCGCGCCGCAGAGCGCCTGCGCCATCTCTGCGCCGGCCCCGTGTACAAAGACAGCCAATCGGGCAAAGACGCGCTGGGCCGCAACGGGCAAGAGATCGTAGCTCCAGGCAATCGCGTTGCGCAGGGTGCGGTGGCGTTCGGGCAGAGCGTTGGAGGGATCGACAGGGAGCGCCAGCCAGTCGCTGAGACGGGCCAGCAGAGCTTCCGGGGTCAGGGCTGTGAGACGGGCAGCCACCAACTCAATGGCGAGGGGCAGCCCATCCATCCGGGCGCAGATGGCCGCGACCTCGCCGGTATTTTCAGCCGTCAGAATGAAGGCCGGGTTGGCCGCGCGCGCCCGGCTGACCAGCAACTGCACCGCGGGGTAGCGGATGGCGGCCAGCGTCGTCGGCGTCTGGGTTGGCGCAGGTAGCGGCAAGGGCGCTACGAGGAAGGTGCGTTCGTCCGCCAGACTCAGCGGCACGCGGCTGGTGACCAGAATTTTCAGGCTCGGCGCTACCGCCAGCAACTCCTCCACGCAGCGGCGGGCCGGTAGCACCTGTTCAAAGTTGTCCAGAATGAGGAGCAGATGGCGGGCGCGCAGTTCGACGCGCAGGTAATCGAGGGGCGTGGGATAGGCCGACTCGGCAAAGCCGAAGATCTGGGCGATGGCATCGGGCACCAACTCCGCATCGCGCAGGGGGGCCAACGGCACAAGATGAGCGCCGTTCAGGAAGGCGTCGCTGAGTTCGGCGGCCACATGCAGACTCAGGCGGCTCTTGCCGATGCCGGGCGGCCCCACCAGTGTCAGCAGGCGCAGATCGGGCTGCTGCAGAAGTTCGCAAACCTGGGCGACCTCCTGGGTACGGCCCAGAAAGGAAGTTTCCGGGATGGCCAGATCGGCGCGGCTAAGGAGAGGCAGCCAGTGGCGCGGTCGCTCGTTCTGGTTGTGGAGCAGGGGCAGGTGGTCGGCACTGAGTTCGCCCCGCGCCACTTTGAGAAAACGGGCGAGCAGATCGTCGGGTAGCTGCAAATGGGTTGCCAAGCCGCGGGCAATCTCGGCTGAAGGACGCCGTTCGTCGCCTTCGATCTTGCGGATCGTAATCTCTGAACAGTAGACTTGGCGCGCCAGTTCGCCCTGCGTCAAACGCAGGGATGTCCGCCGCGCCCGCACCCACTGGCCGAAGGAGACTGTGGATTCCACTGGTCACCCCTTCTGTTGCATTCCTCACTGTATCGGTAATTGTATCGCAAAAGCGATACCCGCAACAACACGATTTTTGCTATTATCGCAGCAGACCGGCCTACACCTTCCGGGAAGGGGTCACAAGCCGACTGTACGCGCGCCAATCTGCTTGACCCCTTCCCGGAAGGTTGGGAAGTTCATTCGTAACCAGCCCTTACTTGTCCATCGTTCACAATTTCAAGGAGGATTTCCATGTCAAATCGTTATGTACTCACTCTGATTGTTGTTGTTTCTCTGGCGGCGCTAGTTCTGACGGGCTGTCAAAGCCCCTTTCTCAGCTCCACTGCCTTCATCGAGCAGCAGAAGGCTGAAGCAGTCAAACACGAACTCGGAACGTTTGACCTCTACATCGCTCAAGACTGGGAGACGCTGGATGCGGAGACTGACCCCGACTTCTACCAGATCGCGACGGATGGCGCATACATCGAGCGGGACGGTATGCTGGCAGGAATGCAAGACGAGAAGCTCACTGTCCTCCCGCCCGATCTGGGCGACATCCGGGTGTTGATGATTGCCCCCGACGCCTATATGGTGACCTATCCGCTTATCTTCAATGGCCGCTACGACGGCACGGATTTTTCCAACCCGCGCACAGTGGCGTCGCTCTGGGTGCTACGCAACGGCAAGTGGCAGAATCTCTTCCTGGTTGATCAGGTCCGCACGGCGGAGATGACAGTTTCCCCATAGGAAAGCGATCGCGGGCGGAGACGCAAAGCATTTTCGCTTGGCGGGGCAGAAAGAAGTTCGACTTTTAACAAAAGTCGAACTTCTTTCTGCTTTTTGCCAAACGGGACAGAACGCTTTTAGAACGCTCGCCCTGCTATCCTATCGTCATAACAGCCTTACCCCACAGCCAATGGAGAGCCGCGCATGGCAGGCGACAATGACCAAACCCCAAAAGGGAACGCTTTTGAAACGCATTGCCTGCTATGTTAACAGAATCCTCCCAGATGCACGATTCTAATTTGAGTGCATTCAAAGTTAGTTACAAGACGGGGGTTACAGCCGCGGATACTGGTAGCGCGGATGGGTTTGTGTGACACGAGACAAATCCGCGCTACCAGTATCC
>CAMDEX010000141.1 GCA_945897075.1 Litorilinea aerophila | reverse complement strand
TTTGGTTCTCGCAAACCAGGCCATTCTACTCGAAAACTAGGCCATTCTATCGGATAAATTGACCCAAAACTGGTTCAAAATATCCATCTTCGGTTATTTTCGAGGCTTTCACAACCTCGTCAAAACCTTAACTTAATGACATTGACCTGCCACCTGCCACCTGCCACTTGCCACCTGCCACCTGCCACCTGCCACCTGCCACCTGCCACCTGCCACCCGCCACCTTCCACCTACCACCTGCCACTTGCAATCCCTACTCACCATCTTCCGCACTTCCAATCACCTGAAAAGCCTGCCCCGCATGGGCTGGCTTTTTGCTGGTGTGGCCCAGCCGGAATCTGTGGCGGATCACACCTGTCTGGTCGGGATTTACGCGTTTTTTCTGGCCGAGGCGGTCAATGCGGATCTGACGGCGCAGGGACTGGAGCGTCCGCTGGATGTGGGGCGGGTGGTCTGCATGGCGTTGCTCCACGACCTGGCCGAAAGTCTGCTGACCGACCTGCCCAAACGCTCCACGGCGGCGTTGGGCGCAGAGGCCAAGCGCGCGGCCGAGGAGCGTATCATCACTGATTTGCTGGGTGATCTGCCCGACGGTCAGGGCTATATTGAGATGTGGCGCGAGTACGACAGCGGGTCTACGCCGGAAGCCCATCTGGTGAAGGATGTGGACAAACTGGAAATGGTGATGCAGTCGCTGCGCTATGCCGAACGCGGCCACACCAATTTGCGTGAATTTCGCACCGGCCATACCTGGCACTATCCTATCAGCCGTATACTTTTTGAGCAGATATCTGCCGATTTTCCTCTATGAAGACACAGCGCATCGTTCTGCTCCATCTCGTGCTGCTTCTCGCCCTTGCGTTGGCCGGGTGTACCCGTTCGCGGGCTGCAGCTCCCACCCAAGAAGTATCCGGCAGCGCCGTTTCCAGCGCGACAGCGCTGCCCCAACCCGCGCTGATCCCAGCGACGCCAACGACAGCCGCCGTCGCCGTGCAACCCACCGCCACCGCCACACCGCTTGCATTGGAAGGTGCGGCGTCTGTGGCAGCCCCGGCAGTTGTATTGGCCGATCTGCTGCCCCTCAGCCGCACCGTAAATATCCTGCTGCTCGGCTCGGATCGCCGCCCTTACGAAGGCCACTGGCGCACCGATGTGCTGATGCTGATTGCCCTCGATATGGAAGGGCAGCAGGCCGGTGTCATCTCCTTGCCGCGCGATATTTATATGGATGAAATTCCAGGCCACAAACCCAACAAAATCAATGTGATTGACTTCTTGGGTGAACAGGACGATCCGGGCAACGGCTCCGATCTGCTGGCGTCGCTTTTGGAGGAGAAGACCGGCGTCTCTATTGACTACTTTTTGCGTTTCGACTTCGAGGGCTTCAAGAAAGTGGTGGATGCGCTGGGTGGCGTGGAGGTTACGGTCGAGTGTCGTGTCTACGAATACCTGCCAGAGGAGGATATCGAACTCTATTTGCTGCCGGGCACGCACCGGTTGGCGGGCAAGATGGCCCTCGGCTATGTGCGGGCGCGCAACCAGGGCGGTGATCTGGAACGGGCGCGCCGCCAGCAGCGAATGGTCTGGGCTGTGCGCAACCAACTCCTCAGCGAAAACCAGCTGCCCAATCTGCCCGCGCTCTACGCGGCCCTGCGCGATTCGGTGCAAACCGACATCGGTTTTGTGGACTCCATCCGCTTTGCCCGTTTCGCCCTGAATCTGGCCGAGGACGACATCCACGGGATGGTCATCTCGCCGCCTGATCTGGTCAAGCCAGCCTGGCGCGGCGGAATGTCGGTCTGGCTGGCCGATTGGCCGCTGATTGCAGAACGCGTGCAGACCGTCTTTGATCGTCCGCCGCTGGCGCAAACCAATACTGTGGGCGCAACGGGGGATCGGGTACAATGTCCGTAATCACACGCAACCACAAAGACACCAAGACACGAAGAAGAGAAGACAAGTTACGCTTTTTCCTTTGTGACTTTGTGCCTTCGTGGTGAAAGTTTGTGTGCGCATGACAGAAACCACAAAGACACCAAGACACGAAGAAGAGAAAACAAGTTACATTTCTTCCTTTGTGACTTTGTGCCTTCGTGGTGAGAATTCATGTACAAGTGACAAGAATCTTACTGGGAATGTATTGTTTTTATTTGCAAGTACGAGGGGAAGATGAGCCGAAAATCGTATCTGTGTGCGTCGTTCTTTTTGTTGGTTGCCTTTGTCCTGGGCGGTTGTCAGGCCGGCGGTTTGGAGATGGCCGGAATTTTCCAGGGGATGGCAACACCAACCCACACCGCAACCCCCATCTACTCCCCCACGCCTGTCCCCACCCCAACCGTCACGCCGATCCCGCCCCCCTTCAGCCTGCGCGAGACCGACAATATGCTTCTGCTGGGCACGGATCGCCGCCCGAACGATGGCAGTTGGCGCACAGATTCGTTGATGATCATCGGCATTGACCGCACGTACAACCGGGCCGCTATCCTTAGCGTCCCGCGTGACCTCTACCTCTCCGTCCCCGGCTACGGCATGGCGCGCATCAACCAAGTGGACTATCTGGGCGAGAGTGTGTTGAAAACCCCCGGCGGCGGCCCCGCGCTCCTCTCCCAGGTGATCGAGGAGAATCTGGGGTTGACGACCGGCCATTGGATGCGGGTGGAGATGAGCGGCTTTGAGGATGTGGTGGACGCTTTGGGTGGCGTGACAGTCGATCTGGACTGCCCCTTCTACGAGCTGATCTACGACTTGGATACCCAACAGTGGGACTATTTCACCCTCCCCGCGGGTGAGAATCTGTTGGACGGGCAAGCAGCGCGCTGGTTTGTGCGTCTGCGTTTGATCGAGAGCGACTTTGGCCGCGCCCGCCGCCAACGCCAGTTCCTCTGGGCGCTGCGCGACCAGGCATTGAATACCAATCTGCTCTTGCGCGTCCCCGAATTGTGGAGCGCCTTCCAGCAGATGTTCGGGACCGACCTCGCTCTTTTGCAGCTTCTCGATCTGGCCCGTTTTGCGGTTTCTTTGGAACCCCAGAATGTGCGGGCCGCCGCGATTACCAACGATCAGGTGGATCGTTTGATCACCTCCGGCGGGGCGGATGTGCTGGTGATCAACGACCCGTCCAAAATTGCCGCTCTGATTGATGGCATCTGGGACGGGGAGAGCCTCTCCGAGGCCAACCGCACCGACCCGGCCAGTTGCCCCGCGCCACCCAAAGGTGTGCCCAATTTTGTGCAGGTGTTGCTGACCCCCACGCCCGCGCCCACGGCCACGCCCGAAGGTACACAGCCGGAGGCGACGCCGACACCCGGGGGATGACGGCAGACGGCAGACGGTAGACCGTAGACAGTAGGACCGCAGACGGTAGGACCGCAGACGGTAGGACCGCAAACCGCCGTCATCCGTCCGCCGTCGTCCGTCCTCCGTCATACAGCGAATCCACCTCCACCGCCACGCCGTCGTTCTGGGCCGAGCGGTAGGCCGCGTCCAGCAGCTCCACGACCCGCCAGCCGATCTCCCCAGAAACGTGATTTTCGGCCCGCCCCAAGATGAGGTCAACAAAATTGTTGGTAGTGGCGTGGCGGTAGTAGTGACGGTTCTCGTCGGTCAGAGCCATTTCGTGTAGCGAATCATCGCTGTGGATGCGCGCCGTGCCCGCCGCCTCGTCAATGTCAACCCAGCCCTGTTCACAGTAGAGTTGCAGGTCAATTTTGCGTCCGCCCGCCATATTGCCTGTGCCGCCGATGCTGCCCAGACAGCCGTTGTCAAACTCCACCAGAATCGCATCCACCAGATCCACGGCCAGCCCGTAGTTGCGCATACGCGCCTGCACCCGTAGCACCCGCCGCCCGCTGATAAAAAAGAGCAGCGAGGCCAGATGGGTGATCTGGAGATGGCCGTGTCCGCCGCCAGAGCGCAGCGGGTCGCTGTAAACGTCGGCGGGGCTGTGCACGACCCGTTCCCTGCCCTCCCCAATGCCCACGGATTTGCCCTGTAACAGGGGCAGGACGTGCTGGTTGAAGATGCCGTTGGCGTATTGCAATTCGCCCAGCGCGCCGGAGGCCACAATTTGCTGGGCGCGGATGGTGTAGGGCGCGTAGGTGTGGTTGTAGCCCATCGCGATCTGCTTGCCCTGGGCCGCGGCCATCTCGACCAGTTGCCGCGCTTCGCGGGCAAAAAGGGTCATCGGCTTCTCGATCAGAATGTGCAGACCTGCTTGTAGACAAGCCGCGGCGACCGCGTAGTGGGTGGCGTGGTTGGTCACCACCAGCGCGCCGTCCAGCCGTTCGTGGGCCAGCAGATCATCCACACTGGCGTAGGCGCGGGGGACGTTATAGGCGTCGGCAGTCTGCTGCGCCTTCTCCAGATTGGCGTCACACAGGGCCACCAGTTCGGCGTCCGCATGGGCCAACAGCGCGGGGATGTGGTGTTCGGTGGCCCACCAGCCAGTGCCGATGACGGCGATGCGTGCGGGGGAAGTGGTCATCTGACTCCTTTTGGACATTTGTCCAATCGAAAGATATTGAAATAGCGCTGGCTCTGGCGCGTCAAGTGTAGGAGACAAAAATGGACAACCAGAAAGTTGAGACCCGTCTGTGGGATGCGGCTGAACATTTGGAGACAGATGAGGATATCGCTGCGTACTTGGATGCTGCGTTGCAAGAGGGCGACCCGGCGCTCATCGCTGCTGTTCTGGGGGACATTGCCCGAGCAAAAGGCATGTCTCAGATCGCCCGGGAAGCGGGATTGGGACGGGAAAGCCTCTACAAATCGCTTTCGCTCAACGGCAATCCAGAATTTGTAACGATCCTGAAAGTTATCTCCAGCCTCCGCCTCCGACTGAGGGTGGAAGCGATGGGCAGTGAAGTAGGGAGGTAACCGGCCCTTTTTCAATCAGCTATCCGAGAATTCACCCTACGCCCCGTGCAGCGAACCCCCATAGGCCACCGGGCGCAGCTTCTTGCGCCACTTCGCATAGCTACTGGCGAGATGCGGCCAGAAGGGGCTGACCTGGCCGGTGGGTTGCGCGGAATGCAGCGCGGCCAGAAAACTTGCCGGATTGTCCTCAAACGCTTCCATTTTCAGATAGCAGTGGCCCAACTCGAAGGGAATGTGAGAATCGCTGCCTGCGGTCATCAACTTGCCGTGCTGCTCGGCCAACTGGCGGGCGGCGTCGTTGTCCGCTGGACGCACGCAGCGGGCGTTGAGCACTTCCAGCGCGTCCACCTGCTCGATAATTGTCAGCACATTTTCCAGCCCCATCGCCGACCTGCGCAACGAATCCAGCGGGTGGGGGATGCTGATCACCGCGCCCTGCTCGCGCAGACGGCGCAGTGTCTCCTGGGGTGAAAGTCCTTTTGGCACTTCCTCTGTGACAAACCAGGCGATGATCTCCCCGTGACTGGTTTTGATCTCCTCGCCCACGATAATCAGTTCCGGCGCGAGCTTTTTGGCGGCCAGCGCGCCGGCCAGATTGTTGTGTTCGGTGATCGCCAGCTTTTCCAGACCGATGGCGCGGGCGCGGGCAATCGTCACCTCTGGGCGGGTCAGACAGTCACGGCTGAAAATTGTATGGGAGTGCAGGTCAACTTTCCACATAGGCGGGTTGCGGGTTGCGAGTTGCGGGTTAGGATGTAGACGATGGACCGCGGACGGCGGACGATTTGGCGGATTGTTCGGTCAGCAGATGCGGCCACAAAAGCAGACTGATCACCCCCAACAGGACGCCAAACCAGAGGGTGGCGAAGCGGATGAGGAGAGCGGCGGCGCTGGCCGGTGTGCGCGCCAGCCCCAGCAGTTGTTCACTCAGCGCCACCAGTGATCCTTCGGTGCCGCCCAGACCGCCGGGTGTGGCAACGACCGCGCCGATAATAGAACTGATGCTAAAAATAAAGACGGCGATCAGCGCGGCGGGCAGGCTGCTCTCCGCGCCCATCCCGCGTACCACCAAAAAGTAGGCCAGCCCCTCGCCCAGCCAACTGACGACGCCGATGCTGACCGCCACCAACAGATTGCGCGGGCGAAAGAGGGTGTAGCTGCTTTCGTACAACTGGGCCAGACTGCTGGCAAAACGGCGGATAAGCGGCAGCCGTTCGCCGGTATGCAGCATCCACAGGGCCAGCGGGCGCACCTGCACAACGACAACGACAGCCAGAATGCCCACTACAGCCACCCCTGCGGCCAGCCGGGCCGCTGCATCGGCAAAGGCGAAAAGACCCACCCCGGCCAGAATCAGCATCGCCAGCCCGTCAGTCATCCGCTCGGCCAGGACAACCGGCGCGGTCACGGCCACCGGCGTGCCGGTCACATTGCGCACCATCACACTTTTGAAGAACTCCCCCACCTTGCCCGGCGTCAGCACCATCAGAAAGCCCACGCCAAAGATGCGCGCGCTGTCGGCAAAGGCGATCTCCACCCCCACTAGCCGTAGATACCAGTGCCACTTGACCAGCCGCCCCGCATAGTTGAGCAGCGTCAGCCCCAAAATGGCGGGTATCCAGCCCCAGGCAAAACCGGAGAGCGTCGCCCGCAGCGCCCGCCAATCCGCATAGAGGATTAGCCCGATGTAGACCAGAAAGGCCAGGAGCAGTGACCAGAGAAATTTGCCGCGCAGATCGGAGTTCATAGTGATCCGTAGGTTGGGTTCTTCCGGCGCAAAGGTGATGGCTCTGTCTGGATATCCCTGCCGGAAGAACCCAACACAGACGAGGCGATATACCCACCACAAGAAACGGGCATCGTTGGGTTCTCCCGGCGCTCGTTGGAGCGTAAATAGCGATCTCTTGCCGGGAGAACCCAACCTACGACTATTTCCCGAAAGGCGTCTGGCTGCTCCCAATGTACCGTATGCCCCGCCTCCGGGACAACTTCCAGCCGGGCAGACGGGATGCGCTCGGCCATCTGTTGGGCAATCTCCACGAACTTGGCATCCTCCGCCCCGGCCAGGAGCAACGCAGGCATTCTCAGTTCATTCAGCCGCTCCCACAGACTGGGCTGGACACCGCTGCCCATCCCAGCCAGGCTGCGGGCCAGACCGGTTGGGTCGTTACGCAAACGACTTTCGTGTAGCCATTGTTGGGCAGCGACGGGGAGACATGCCTGGCTTTTCCAGAGAGGCAGACTTTCCCAGAAGGCGACGAAGGCGGGTATGCCCTCCCGCTCGATGCGGTCGGCCAGGGCGTCGTCGCTGGCGCGGCGGGCGGCTCGCTCCTCCGCGCTTGCCAGCCCCGGCGACGCGCTTTCCAGAATCAGCGAACGCACTTTTTCTGGGTAGTGCAGGGCAAAGTAGAGGGCCAGCCGCCCGCCCATCGAATAGCCCAGGAGGTGAACCGGGCCGCTCTTTTCTGCTTCCAGCAGTGCGGCCAGTTGTCCAGCGGCAACCTCCATCGTGTAGTCATCGGGATTCGCGGGCAGGTTTGCGCCGTGGCCGGGCAGGTCTGGGCTGAGGACGCGCAACCCGGCGGTGCGCAAATAGGCGGCGTGTGCAGCCCAGCTTGCCCCGCTGCCGGTGAAGCCGTGGAGCAGAAGGAGCGTGGCACCGGCGTTGTGGGGTGTTGCCAGTGGCAAAGGGTCTACAATCACCCGCTATCCTTTTACATACGAAAGTTTCTGGCTGATCAGTCCATCGGCGACGGTGTAGAGGTCAATGCCGCGGATGTGGCCGCTTTCCGCCTGCGGGTTGCGCCAACGGTAAACCCAGCGCATGACACAGCGATCCTCCCAGGCCGCAATCTCTTCGATTTCGATAGCCGCCTGGCTGCTCCCAGCAAAGAAGTCGAGCCAAAAGCCGCGCACCGCCTCCTGACCGACAAAGCGCGCCCCATCCGGCGGCGGATAGGTGTTCTCAAAGATGCACGCTGGGTGCATCAACGCCATCATCCCGTCCACATCGCGGGCATTGAGCGCGTCGTTGAAGCGTTTTACCAATTGGATCGTTTGTATGGTTGTCATTGCTCCCCCAACTCCTATCCCAACTCAACCGGACGGCCATCTCTCCAATACCCAGAGCAGGTCACCGCAATTTGCGAGACGTTTTTTTGCGCTTTGGCGCAGGTAGGCGGCGCCCTGTAGCGCCCGAACCCCGCTCAATCTCAGCCCGAAACATCCAGTAGTGACGTTTTAGCCTCTCCACGTAGTTGGCGTCTTGCAAGATAAGCGGCATCTGTTGGAGCAATGCGGGCGCCATAGGGGATTGGAAGCTGAGCGGATTGAGAGCAGGTCCTTGCATTTGCCTTGCGCTGGTTGGACTATTTCTGCCAAGCCATTTGCTATAAAATTCGGCGCTCTCCCACCCATAGCCAATCACCGCTTCGGGATTCTGGGATCCTATGCGATGTATGGTAAACAGAACGCGCCGACAGTCGCAGCCTGGCTCATCGCAGTAAAGTTCCAACAGCGCATACTGGCCCGGCTGCACGCCAGGGAGATCGAATACAGTTAGCAGCCGGGTTTCATCTTCGCCGATATCCGGAAACTTTTCATTAAATGGGGCAAAGGCCATACCTGTTCCCTTCTTCGTCTATGACTCGACGGCAATCCCCAACTCGACGCAGAGCGCGGCCAGATAGTCGCGGGCCAGGACTGTCTCCCGATCCAGCAGCGGCGTGGAGTTGTCGGCGCGCAGACCGGAGCCGGGCACATCCTCCAGTTCGATGGAGATGACCCCGTCGTAGCCCACGGCCTGCAACGCCTGTAACACTGAACGCCAGTCAATTTTGCCTTTGCCGGGCCGCCAGTGTGCGTTGTTGGTGCCGTCGTTGTCGGAAAAGTGGGTGTGGAAGATGCGCTCACCCAACTCGTAGATGACAACCTGGGGCATTTCGCCCATCGGGAAGAGGTGGCTGGGGTCGTAGTTCATGCCCAGCGCCGGCGACCCGACGTGTTCGATCAGCCGCTGCATAGAGGCGGTGTTGCGCATCCAGCGGTAGGGGTGGGATTCCAGCGCCCAACGCACGCCGCACGCTTCGCACACATCACAGCAGCGGCGCACCACATCCACAAAATCCGCCCAATTCTGCCCCCAGTCCAGGGCCGGGTCCAGCGCAATCGTCCACTCCTGGTAGTTGTGCTTCTGCATCATCGGCGGGTAGGGGATTTCAAAGGGGTAGGGGGCCACGCCGTTGACCAGATTCGTGCCCAGTTCCAGGGCCACATCCACCATCCGCTTGAAGTGATCCACGGCCTGATCGCGCTGGCTGGCGTCCGGGCTTGCCATGCCCCGCGGCGTGGAGACAAACTCCGAGAGTTCCAGGCCGAGATCGTCCAGGAGCGCGCGCAGATGGCGAATGGTAACGGGCGTGTAGTAGCTGTCCAGCGTCGCCCGGTCCCAGGCGATCAACTCCACCGCTGTCAACCCCATCGCCGCGATGCGCCGCAAACCGTCGTCGTAGGCCGGGTCGCGGTGAAAGGGCCAGACCGATGCGCCAAATTTCATAGAGTTTCTCCTTTGAGCTGAAAAGAGCGGCTGGGGAGCGGGGAGCGGCGACTGGGAATTGCGATCCGTTGTCTGCCGCCCCCATTTTCATTGTCAGTAGACCGCAGACCACAGACGGCGGACCGCTGAAATTGCCCGACGGACGCGGTCTACTGATTGTTGAGGGTGCCCAATCGGGCAGGGATAAAATCTGCGCTAATCTGCGTCCTTTGGGTTGAAATCAAACGGGTGTATTCAAAATCAGTTGCGGACTCTATAGCCGCGGATAGTGGGTAGCGCGGATTTGTCTCATCACACACAGACCCAGCCGCGCTACCCCCAATCCGCGGCTGTAACATCCGTCTTGTAACTAACCTTGAATGCACCAAAATCAAACCGCCATTGTGCGCCGGGAATGGGCGCGACCGGCTTTGGCCGTATCTTCCCGCCCGCCGGCGATGACGAGCGCGCCCTCGTCAATCACACTGGCGATTGTCTCCGGCGTGGCGCTTTCCAGAAAGGCGATGCCGTTGGCGTGGCAGGCGGCGCGCACCCGTTGGCGCACCTCCTCCATCTGCGGCGGGAAGGGGCGGGGCAGTGTGCGGTAGCCCAGCGATAGGCTGAGGTCGCCCGGCCCCATTTCGGCAAAGCCAATCCCCGGCACAGCCAGAATCTCCTCGATGTGGGGGATGGCCGCGGCCGACTCGATCTTCAGCCCCAGCAGCAGTTCGCCCTCCGGGTTGAGCGGCCAGGGGTCAGCCTTCGTCAGATATTCGTCGCGGCCCATCCCCCATACCTTCGTTGCTTCCGGTTCGGAGCCGACGCCCCGCCGCCCTTCCTCCAAACCTGCACCCACACCGATGCGGTTGATGGGATAGCGGCAGGCTTCCACAAAGGCTGCTACGGCGGTCGCGGATTCGGCCTGGCAGAGCAGAATGCCGTGTACACCGCGGGCCAGAATTTGGCGAAATTGCCAGGCGTTGAAGCGCACCATTTCAGCGGTTGTGCCCTCCACCGGCGCTTCTACAATGATAGTGGGCATACGATGACCACTGCGCGTCGGCCCGCCGTCAATCAGCCCCTGCAAATACGCGGCCAGCCCGGTCATATCAAAACAGCCGTGTTCCATGCCTACGTTAATGTAATCGGCCCAGGTAGCCGCGTCGCTTTTGCCCTGGCTGTAGGTGAGGACGTGGCCGGTGTGACCGCCGGTGTAGTAGATGGGCTGCTCCATTTCGAGCAATTCGATGGCCCGGTTGAGTCGTGTCATTGGGGGAAGTCTCCTGTGATGGGGGAATGGGTACGCAGATTTCGCAGATTTTCGCAGATTGAATCCGTGTAAATCCGTGTCCTTATTTTCAAATCAGTTTTCCATGTGCGGTTATACGCCATGGGGAATGAGAATTTTGTATACACGGATCGAAGGGAACACAGATTTTTATTGATCCGTGTTCCCTCCGATCCGTGTATACAAGCCCATTTTCAGGGCAGGTTAGATACCGCTACCAGTCTACCCTGCGATGGCAGAAGTGTCAAAGCGGGATTTTACGTCCCGATGCGGTGTTCGGCAATTGTGCTGCGAAAGCTCTGCCCGGCCACGTCCACAAAGAGTTCGCCGTCGCTGCGCGTGATGCTGAGGCTGGCGCGCCGCTCGATCAGTCCGGCCACGTCGGAGACAAAGCGCTGTTCCAGGGCGTAGATGGGAATCTCCTCGGCCCGGTGGATTTTCTTGCCGGAGAGCTGGCTGATCAGTTGGGTCACGTGGCGGTGGGTGTAGACAGCCACGCGCTCGGCGGCCCGGCTGCCTTTGTGCAGATGGGTCGCATCGGGCAGCCCCACATCGATCCAGGCCAGCAGCCGCCCGGTCAGGTCGTGAATCCAGACCGCGGGTTCGTCGCCCGCGGCCACGCCCTGGGTGAAGCTGATGCCCTCGGCATATTCCAGGCAGTAGGCCAGCAGCCGCACGAGGAAATAGTCCGCGCTCTCGGACGGCTCGCGGGCCATGCGCAGATCGAGAGAGGCGTAGACGGCGCGGTCGATGTCGGCCAGTTCGACGGTTAGGGTGTAGATGGTTGCGTTGAGGGCCATTGGGTCTTCCAGAAGTTACTTCGAGCCTTCAATAAAGAAGATTATAGTCTCTTAACATCAGGACATCTGCAACCTCTCCAACACATTCTGCACCTGCGCCAACTGAATCGCCACATTCGTATATTCATTCTGCGCGCTGTGATGCTCCACGCTGTAGTAGCCCGTGTAGCTCACATCCCACAGGTTTTTGAGCTTCTCCTCCAGCGGCCCCGCACAGATATCCCAGGCGATATGCGTGTGGCTGACCCAGGGCGCAACCAGCCGGTCGGCCTCGTCTACTTCTTCGGGTGTGCCTGTCCAGCCGCCCAGATGACAGGAGACGCCAAAGCCGGGGTGATCCACCGCTTCGTAGACCGCCTTCAGGTTCTCCCAACTGCGTTCCGGCCCCCAATGGTTTTCGATGCCCATTTGGAAGCCGTTGTCATAGGCGAACTGCGCGTAGTCACGATAACGGGCGACGATAAAATCAAACTCCTCGGCTGTCCAGCTTTCGTTGCGGCTGCCGGCGTCGATGCGCACAAAACGGGCGTTCAACTTCACCGCCGCGTGCAGAAAGGCCCAGGCCCGCTGGCTGTTGCGTTCCCGTACGGCCGCGTCCGCGTCCCAAACGTGGGCCTGATCCACGCAAAGATCGGCCAGCTCCAGCCCCCGGCTGACCAGCGCCTCGCGCACTTTGCCCAGATAGTCGTCCTCTGTGCTGGGGAAGAAGCCGCTCCAAATGTCAGCCCCGTTCAGGTGGTAACGGTACTTGCAGCTTTCCAAATAGCCGAAGAGGTCCATCTGGCCCGCGTTGAGCAGCCCGCGGAAGGAGTAGGAGAGAATTGAGAGTTTCATCTTTGCGTGTCCTTGTCTGGTCGTGGTGGGAAAAAATCAGAACGCAGATGCACTCATTTGCCCTTCGGCCAGAGCGCCCAACGGACTACCCAAAACCCAATACCGCCCAACCCCGCCCCCATCAGCCACGCCCCCCAGCCGGGGACGAGTGGGCGGTTGTAGAGAGCGGCCAGCGCGGGCAGAATCCAGCCGAACTGGGCCAGGGGAAAGTAGAGGGCAGCGGCTATCAACAGCAGTACAACCAATGCAGCGGCCCGTTTGGGCAGCAGCGCGGCCAGGGGTGCGAGCAGCGCCAGGGCCAGACAGCCCAGCAGCATCCCCGTTTGCAGACGAAACTCCGGCGTAAGCAACAGACCGGGTGTCCACGCCGGCGGGAGCAGATTGAGCGCTGTCACCGCGGCCAGCAGGAGTAGCCCCAGGCGCACGGCCAATGGATACCCCAATTCTCGCCGCCAGACCAACAGACTCAGCGCGACACTCACCGCCACCAGCGGCAGATAGAAACCCTCCCGCCACAGCCGGATGTCGCCCTGCTGCACGGGATAGAGAAATTTCACCAATTCGCCCAAATCCAGCCCGGTGATGACCAACCCCGCGGCCTGGTGGGGCAACCAGGGCGCAAAGTAGCCGACCACGGCCAAAAGAGCCGAAACCGGGAGCAGCCAGCGCACCCTGGGTATTGGGTATTGGGTATTGGGTATGGACGACTGAGCCATCGAGCGTGCCAAATATCGAATACCTATATCCGTCCTGCCCGCTCCAAACGCAGACGCTGGCGTTCCTGGCCTTCGGCAAAGCGCCGCCGTTCGGCGTCGGTCGTCAATGTCAGCCGGGGGACTTCCGTGGGCAAACCGTTTTCGTCCAGCGCCACATAGATAAAGTAGGCGCTGTTGGTGTGGGTGATTTCGCCGGTGAGCAGGTTCTCCGCCTCCACCCGCACCTGCACCTCCATCGAGGTGCGCCCCACGTAAGTGATGCGCCCGCGCAGATTGAGCAGTTGGCCCAGACGCACCGGCTCGTGAAAGGTCATACTGTCAATGGCGACGGTGACGCTGGGGCGGCGGGCATGACGCGCCGCCACAATCCCGCTGCACTCGTCACACAGTTTCAGGATCACGCCGCCGTGTACATTGCCGAGGCTGTTGGCGTGTTCCGGGTTCATAAATTGGTTCAACTGCGTCTCGGACGCACTGACCGGTTTGGATACCATTCGCTTTTCCCCCAACCACAAAGGCGCACAGACACGAAGACACGAAGGAAGAGATCGGGTTTTCTTTGTGTCTTCGTGTCTTTGTGGTTCTACTCTCCGTCTAAAGTGAGTATCATATCACAACAGGCCAGCCCATCTACATTCTTACAGTGCCTGGTAGGGCTTAGCAGTTCGCTGCGGGTAGGCCCAACTCTCCGGCACTTTTTGTCCGCGCCAGCCTGCAAAGCTCTATGCCTGGTGTGCCGAATCTATTTCTGGCCTGGTGCTTACTACTTCGTAAATTAAGTTCTTTGGCCTTTTGCGAAATCACCGGCGAGACGATCAGCCAGACCAGTGAGCGCTGATTGAGTAGCCGAGTCTTCGAGGCGTATCGAAATCAAGCGAACGGGTACTCACGATAACTTATTTGACAGTGTATTACTCCATCGCCTGCGCATAGGCAGCGATCAATTGCTGCGCGCTGCGCTCCCAGGTGAAGTTTTGCGCGTTGGCGCTACCCTTCTCCGCCAACGCGCGGCGCAGCGCCCCATCCGTCGCCAGGCGGACAATCCCCGCGGCGATGCTCTCGACCGACTCGGCGTCTACATAGAGCGCGCCGTCGCCGCCCGCTTCGGGCAGACAGGAGTTGTCCGCGCTCAACACAGGCGCGCCACAGGCCTGGCTCTCCAGAATGGGCAGGCCAAAGCCTTCGTATAGCGATGGGTAGGCAAAGAAGTCCGCGGCAGAAAAGAGCGCGGGCAGGTCCGCGTCGTCCACAAAACCGGGGAAGATCACATCCTCCTCCAGCCCTAACGCCTGCACAGTGGCGAAAATTTCCTCGAAGAGCCAGCCTTTGCTGCCGCCGATGACCAGGCGGTGGGGCAAGGCGGCTTCACTGCGTGCGGCGTGGAAGGCCCGGATGAGGCGGGCAAAGTTCTTGCGCGGCTGAAGTTTGCTCAGCCCCAGTATAAAGGGGCGCGGGCCGATGGCGTACTTCTCGCGCACGGCCTGTTGGAGCGCGGGATCGGTCTGCGGGCGGAAATGGCTCTGATCCACCGCGCCCTGCACAACGCTGATACGCGCCGCGGGAATACGCCACAACTCTTGCAGATCGTTGGCCGTGTGCTGGCTGTCCGCGATCAGATGATCCGCCCGGCGCACGGAGCGGGGCACGACGACATTTAAATAGCGGTGCAGGCCGGGCATGGCCGCATCCGGGTAGCGCAGAAAGGCCAGATCGTGGACTGTGACCACCCGGCGACGGGCCGACGCGGGGGGCAGCACAAAATCTGTGGCATGCAGCAGCTCTGCCCGCCCGCCTGCAAACCAATCGGCGCGCGGGAATGGAATGTTCAGCCGGTGCCAGATGCGGATGAGAGTGCGTTCGCTGAGGAGGGGAATCGTATGCAGGGGCAGGGGCGCATTGTCGCGCTCGGCCTGGCTCACCTGTCCGGCCACAAAGAGACGGATGGCGTAGCCTGTGTTGGCGTCGAGCAGGGCGCGCACCTGCCCCCGGATGATGCGTCCAATGCCTGCGCTCTGGCGGATGGCGGGGGTGTAGTCTATGAGAAGGTTCATTGGGGCATTGGGTGATTGGGTGATTAGGGATTTGTACCCGATGGGGGCGGATTGGGGAAGCTGATTTGTTGGGAGAACCGGGAGTATCAGATGTAACTCAACCGTTCAATTTGGCTTGGACAAATCCGAGAAACTCGCGAAAAGCAGACCGGATTTCTGACGAAAAAGGCGAAGCCACTACATTGTCTTGAGTCCCATCGTGGAAATGATAGGGATACGTATTGACCGCTTGCCAATCAGTGTCAGGAAAATTATCATACCGATAAATTGTGCCGTCCAGATGACGGCGTTCCCAATGGAATCCAAAGCGATCCTGCCGTTTGCGGGCAACCCAAATATCTACCAGGCTGTCATCAGTGATGTACAGGCGTAGTTTTTCGCCGAGTAGTTGGCTATCTACAACGATTGCGGCGAATTCCAGTTCAGCGATTCGCTGTAGCTCATTCAGAGATGGATTCATAGCTGGGCCAGCAGTTCGCGCACCGAATCCAATTCGCTTTCCAGATAGTCGAAGCGAAAGTAATCTTCAAAGGCTTCGGCTTCGTGAAAGCGACCCTTTTCAATGGCACTATCCAATTGCTCCACTGTCTGAACGCCGTAGCGGAAGCCCAGGGCAAGTAGTTCGCTCTCCACAAAACGTTGTCGTCGCTCCAGATAGAGACGCAGACTCTCTTGCTGTATCTGTTCTGGCGTTGTATCGAATTTTTCGGCGATGTCGTTGAGCAGCATAACAGAAACTCCTTATGGTTTTCTCCATCCTTCAGCGACGCCGAGGAAACTGATCGTCTTGGGGATAGGATAGCGCGAACGGGGATTCTACGCAAGCGGGCGGAGACGATTCCGGGAATCAGCACACGACGACCCGCCGCGTCTGTTGACCCTATTCCAACCGACAAACGGGGATTCTTCCAGCGCGTTTGCGTTTTATCCATCAGCTTTGGTATAGTGACTTCATCGTGGAATCCACACCTGTACGGGAAGCATCGAAGTGGACATCGCTTTTTCGATAAACGATGTGCCGATCCGCCTGACTGACGAGCGTTGGGATCACATCGTCAGCAACAAACCCTATCTGCTCGACTACGAATCGGTTGTGCTGCGAGCAGTTGAAGAGCCGGTTGTGATTCTGCGTGGATATTCCGGAGCGCTGGTGGCTGTGCTGCCGCTGGGGCGAGACCGTTTTTTGCACGTCGTCTACAAAGAAGTGAACCGGGAGGATGGTTTTATTGTCACCGCTTTCATCGCCCGGGATTATCGAAGGAATCAGGTGATATGGCCGTCCAGATACTAGAACAACCCAGTCTGGGGTTTTTACTCAGCGCAATGAAAAATTTCATCAAACTGCCTGCCCGCAAACTGTGGCTGGACTACGACGACGAAGCCGACGTTTTGTACGTCCACTTTGAGGAGAAACCAGGCTCTACCCATAGCGAAATGACCAATGAGGGCATTCTTCTTGACTACCGGGACGAGACGCTTGTCGGTTTGACGATTCTGGACGCCTCCCAACGCGACGAGAATGGCTGATCTCTTCCTCCCGTCCTCCCGTCCTCCCGTCCTCCCGTCCTCCCGTCCTCCCGTCCTCCCGTCCTCCCGTCCTCCCGTCCTCCCGTCCTCCCGTCCTCCCGTCCTCCCGTCCTCCCGTCCTC
>CAMDEX010000140.1 GCA_945897075.1 Litorilinea aerophila | reverse complement strand
TGCGCCCGTCTCTGGTGCGCCGGGCGCAGCAAGCAGCGCCCCTACAAATGATTATCTGAAAAACTATAATTCCACCAGCGAAGATGGAGATACAAGCAATGGCGAAGCCGAAGGTATTTGTCACACAAATCATTCCGGAAGCGGGACTGGCGATGGTGCGCGACTTTTGTGACGCAGACATCTGGCCCGGTGAGCTGCCCCCACCGCGGGACTACGTGCTGGAACACGTCAAAGGCGTGGATGGCATTCTTTCTCTGTTGACGACGAAGATGGACCCGGCGGTGATGGACGCGGCCGGCGCGGGGCTGAAGGTGATCAGCAACTATGCGGTCGGTTTCGACAACATTGACATCCCCGAAGCCACAAGACGGGGCATTCCGGTCGGCCATACACCGGGTGTCCTCACTGACACCACCGCCGACTTTGCCTTTACGCTGCTGATGGCTGCGGCGCGGCGGGTGGTAGAAGGCGATAACTACACCCGGGCCGGTAAATGGAAGACGTGGGGACCCTCACTGCTGCTGGGGCAAGATGTCTATGGCGCGACGCTGGGGCTGATCGGTTTTGGACGTATCGGCAAGGGGATGGCGAAGCGTGCCACCGGCTTTGACATGCGCATACTCTATCACGACGAATTCGTGCCTGCCGATGACCCCTTTGTCAAAGAAGTGGGGGCAACGGCGGTTGATTTGGATACGCTCCTACGCGAGTCCGATTTCGTCTCCGTACATACCCCTCTCCTGCCGGAGACCTACCATCTGATCGACGCTGCAGCCCTGGCCAAAATGAAATCCACGGCCATTCTCATCAACACTGCGCGTGGCCCGCTGATCGATCCGGCCGCGCTCTACGATGCGCTCAAGAATGGCGGCATCGCTTACGCTGGGCTGGATGTGACCGAGCCGGAGCCGATTCCGATGGACAGCCCGCTGTTGACGCTGGACAATATCATCATTGCGCCCCACATCGCCAGCGCCAGTGTGGTCACACGCAACCAGATGGCGGTGATTGCGGCCAACAACCTTATCACTGGGCTGACAGGCAAGAGAGTGCCCGCCTGCGCCAACCCGCAGGTGTACGGGAAATAATCCGGGCTGGTTTCAGACAAAAGAGATATACTCCGCCAATCTCTTTTTGGTGATGACAGGCACCTGGGCGTTGTCTGCTGGGTAGCCCACCACCAGGAGCAGAAAGGGGCGTTCGTAGCTGGGGCGGGCGAGGATTTCGTTGAGAAAGCGCATGGGGCTGGGCGTGTGGGTGAGACAAGCCAGCCCTGCGTTGTGGAGGGCGGCGATCAGAAAGCCAGTGGCAATCCCCACCGATTCGGTCACGTAGTAGTGCAGCTCCTTCTTGCCCGTTGCGTCCAGGTGGTAGCTCTGGGCAAAGATGGCGATGAGACAGGGGGCGCTCTCCAGAAAGGGTTTGTTGGCGTCGGTGCCCAGAGGCGCGAGATCGTGCAGCCACTCTTCCGACGCGCGCTGGCTGTAGAAGGCCCGTTCCTCCTCCTCGGCGGCTTCCCGGATGCGCTGCTTCACGGTTGGGTCTGTCACCACGACAAAGTGCCAGGGCTGTTTGTTGGCCCCGCTGGGCGCTGTGCCCGCCGCGACCAGACAGTTTTCGATCACACCCACCGGCACGGCACGGCTGGAAAAGTCGCGCACAGAGCGGCGGCGGCGCAACTGTGCGTAGAATGTAGCCGCCCTCTCTTGCATCTCGGCCTCCGGCAGAGTCTGGAAGTCAAGCGGAGCAAATGAGCCTGTCGTCATCGAAGAATCCTTTCCAGGGGAGAGGCTCTTATCCTATCGCCACTACGAAGGCGATGGCGTGGGTGCGGTCGTGGCTCAGGCTGACGGACCATTCGATCAGCCCGTGGGCTGCCGCCACCTGCCTGGCTGCATTGTGTAGACGCAGAGAGGGCGCACCGCTCTCTTCATCCCGCACCACCTCCAGATCGGTCCAGCCAATGCACTGCCGCCAGACGCCGCTCTGCAGGGCTTTGGCTGCGGCCTCTTTGGCGGCAAAGCGCGCGGCCAGGGACTCGATGCGTCCGCCACAGTGGGACAACTCCCCAGCGGTGTAGACCTTCGCCAGGAAGCGGTCGCCGTGTCGTTCGACGGCTTGACGCACCCGTTCAATTTCGATGAGGTCAACACCGGTGCGTAAGATCATTTTTCAAATTCACGACCGAAAACGATAGATCATCTTCCCGGCGGCGTCGGGCTGGTAATGGCCGTAAATCATCGTCTGGCTCTGGCGCAAGAGCGGCAGCAGTTGGTATAGGTCATCCACCAGGGGCAGGCAACCCACAGCGGCTACGGGAATCCAGTGCAGGCCGCCTTCGCTGCCGCAATGGACGCTACGCTCGTCCGTCTCTCCCGTAAAGACGAAGACTGCCACGCCGCTGGGCGCGTCCGCGTCTGTATGAACGGCGATGTTGATCAGCCCGCGCAGGGAGAGGGCCACAGTGCGCAGCCCGGTTTCCTCAACCAACTCCCGTTGCGCCGCAACCAGAAAATCTTCGCCCGCCTCCACGTGGCCGCCGATGCCGTTGTATTGATTGGCCCACAGCCGTTTGGTCGGTGCCCCCTTGAGGAGCAGCATCTCCTCGCCACCGCTGGCCGGGTTGATGCTGGTCACGAAAATCAGTGTACGCGGTAGCACCGCATAGCGTCCACTTGTGCCCCGCCCCACGCCCTGCTCGGATGCCTGCATACGTTTCTCACCGCTCCTATTCAACTGCAACCACAAAGTCACAAAGAAAGAAAAAAGAAAGAAATAATTTCTTGCTTTTCCTTTGTGTTTTTGTGTCTTTGTGGTTGTCGCAAAGCAACCACAAAGACACGAAGAAAGACGGAAAAACTTTTTGCTTTTCCTTTGTGCTTTTGTGTCTTTGTGGTTAAACTTTTGGCTGGTCTGTCCTCTCAAAGCCGTGTGAGTGGGCGACGATGTAGAGCGGACGACCTTTCACCTCGTCGTAGATGCGCCCCAGATATTCGCCCAGAATGCCCAGAAAAATGAGCTGAATGCCGCCCAGAAAGAGAACGGCCACGAGTGTGGTGGCCTGCCCATAAAAGGCGTTGTTGCCAGAGAGCCGCAGACCAATCGTTATGGCGATGCCGATCAGACTGATGATCGCCAGACTGAAACCAAACCAGGTCGCCATGCGTAGAGGCACATAGCTGAAACTGGTGATGGCGTCCGTCGTCAGGCGCAGCATTTTGCGCAGAGGATATTTTGTCTCCCCGGCAAAGCGCTCGGCCCGCTGGTACTCCACGCCGATCTGCTTGTAGCCCACCCAACTGCTCAGGCCGCGCATAAAGCGGTGGTTCTCGCGCAGGGTACGCATAGTTAGCACAACCTGGCGGTCCATCAGACGAAAGTCGCCCGCGTCCAGGGGAATGTTTACATCGGTGATGGAGCGCAGGAGACGGTAGAAGGCGTTGGCAGTCCACAGCTTGAAGAAGGATTCACCCTGGCGGTCGGCGCGCACCGCATAGACGACTTCATAGCCTTCGCGCCAGCGGGCCAGCATCTCAGCGATGACCTCCGGCGGGTCTTGCAGGTCAGCGTCAATGATGACCACTGCATCGCCTTCCGCATAGTCCAGCCCGGCTGTAATGGCAATCTGGTGGCCGAAGTTGCGGCTGAAGTCAACCAGCTTTACGCGCGGATCGGCCCGGTGCAGGTCTACAAGCATCGCGGCGGAGCGATCCCGGCTGCCGTCGTTGACACAGACCAATTCCCAACTTACGCCGATCTCATCCATCACGTCTGTAATTCGTTTGTAGAGTTCTGGGATTACCTGTTCTTCGTTGTAGATGGGAACAATGATGGAAAGAGTAACGGAGGCCGCTTCGGTCATAGGGTTGCCGCCTGTGGATCGGGTGGGTCTTTTCAATTTTGGGGCGCACGATTCCCGGAATCAGAGCCGCTGCTGCTATCCTACTGCATTGAGGGCAGACGGTCAAGCGGGATGGGATGGTGTATGGGTTGACGCCCGCTGGGATGGCTGCTAGACTGGTTATCGTAGGATAGCAGAGCCAAGAGGTCAATGTGGCTTGGCGAGATGAAAACAGATGAAACGTGAAACGTGAGAACAAACGACGATTTCACGTTTCACGTCTCACGTCTTACGCGGCACGTCTCACGTCTCTTTTGTTTTTGATCCAGCAGGAGTACCCGTGTCCCCACTACCCCAAACCAAACCAGCAACTGTTCCCGGCATCGATCTGGCGGGGAGTCGTCCCCTCTTTCCCGGTCGCCCCGGTGATAGGTTGGTAAACGGTTTGCCCATCGAAGATTTCCAGCAGAAGCGGCTGATCTTCAACCAGATCGACAAACCGGGCCAGGTACACATCTACAAGACGGATTGTGCGGCCGGCGCACGGCTGCGCGTGCAGATGTTTGTGCCTGTGCTGTCCAGAGGTGGGAGTGCTGTGCCCGCCTTTTCCATCATCGCCCAGAGCCTGCCCTACAGCGCGGATACCCAGAAACTGCCGGTGGAGCTGCCCCAGGGCTACAGCGCGATTGTGGCTGCGTCGCCCAGCCAGCTTCTGCAACCGGTGGAAGACCTGCTCACCCGCGCCCGCTACTACCCCGGCCCGATCATAGACACGCGTACACTTGTGGGCGGCAAATGCTATCTGGTCGTCTGGAGTCCGCACAACCAGATGGGAAAATATGTGATCCAGACCGGCCACCGCTGGCCGCTGCGCCTCACCTATTGGGCCAGCATTCCCCTCTTCTGGTGGCAGATTCGGGGCTGGTTTGGCCTGGGCCGGGCCGCGGCCGTGGGCGCGCTGGCCGGCGTGGCGCTGATTGGGCTGCTGGTGGCGAGGTTGTTAAGAAGAGATTGGGAGATTGGGAGATTAGGAGATTAGACATCTCGGTGTCACTTTCCAATCTCTCAATCTCAGTAGACCGCAGACCACAGACGGCGGACCGCTGAAATTGCCAGACGATTGCGGCCTACTGAATCTCCCAATCTCCCAATCTCCCAATCTCCCAATCTCCCAATCTCCCAATCTCCCAATCTCCCAATCTCCCAATCTCCCAATCTCTTATTCACCTAATCACTCAATCTTCCGGAAGGATCCAATTTTGCGCATTCTCCTCTATCTCGGCAAAGGTGGCGTGGGCAAGACGACGATTGCCGCGGCCACAGCTTTGCGCAGCGCGGAGCTGGGCTACCGCACGCTGGTCGTCAGCACAGACATCGCCCACAGCCTGGCCGACAGCCTGGACACCCCCCTGCGCGGCCAGGCCATCCAAGTGGCACCCAATCTGTTTGCCCAGGAGATCAATGTGCTGGACGAGGTGCGCGAACATTGGGGCAAACTCCAGGGCTATATGGGGTCTATGCTGCGCCGTCAGGGTATGGACAGGGCCATCGCCGAGGAGATGGCGATCATCCCCGGTATGGAGGAGATCGTCAGTCTGTTGAATATCCACCGGGCCGCGTCCACGGGCGACTACGACCGGGTGGTGGTGGACGCCGCGCCCACCGGCGAGACGATGCGTCTGCTGACGATGCCGGAGAGCTTCCAGTGGTATGTGGACCGCTTCTACAACTGGGGCGACGCCGCCATCCGGCTGACGGGCGGTCTGCTGCGGCGGATGATGCCGAGCAAAGACCCTCTGGCCGGTCTGCCCAAACTGGTGGACGATGTGAAGGCGTTGCAAAGGGTATTGAGCAACCCCCAGATCACCAGCTACCGGATTGTCTTGAACCCGGAAAAGATGGTGGTGAAGGAGGGGGCGCGGGCCGTCACCTACCTGTCGCTCTTTGGTTATCCGGTGGACGCCGCGGTGGTCAACCGCATTTTGCCCGGCGTCGTCGTGGACAGCGCGGGCATCGGCCAGGTGATAGAGCCGAGCAGCGATCCCTACATGCGCCGTTTGCAGGAGATACAGGCCCACTATCTGGGCGAGATCGAGCGGGATTTCTATCCCCTGCCCATCCTGCGCAGTCATTGGGCGGGGGAGGAGATGGTGGGTCTGCCGCAACTGCGCGGCCTGGCCGCCTCGATTTTTGGCGACACCGACCCCGGACGCATCTTTTTTGTGGGCCAGCCCCAAGAGATTGTGGAAGAGGGCGACGATTTTGTGCTGGTGCTGCCTCTGCCCAACGTAGAACTGAACAAAGTTAAATTGACCAAACGGGGCGATGAGTTATTTGTCACAATTGGCAACTTCAAGCGAGAATTGTTATTGCCTGCTGTGTTGGCGCAGCGGGACGCGGGCGGCGCTGTCTTTGCCGATGGCCGGCTGCGCATACGGTTTCCGATGAAAGAGAGGGAAGCGTAGGTGCGGTTTCTAACCGCACAATCTGACTGCGGCCCATATCGTGCGGTTAGAAACCGCACCTACGAAATTTTCACTGGATCAAAGATGGGAATTCTCAACGCACTCTCATTCGGCGTCGGCCTGTTGACCGGCACGCAGATCGGTTTGCGCGCAGCCTGGCAGCGCGCACCCCGCCCCCATCCCCGCGTCTTGGCGGGCATTTTGGAACACCCCCTGCGTTTGAAATATCGCGACCCAGCCCAGACGCTCGGCCCTTTTGGTCTGGCCGAAGGGATGAGCGTGCTGGATCTGGGCTGCGGCACGGGTCTCTTCACCGGGGAGATGGCAGGGCAGGTGGGCGCGTCCGGGGTTGTGTACGCCGTGGACATCCAATCGGCTCTGCTGGAACAGGCGCGGCGGCGCACAGACGACGCCGGGCTGTCTGCCCGCGTGCGCTTCCACCAGAGCGGCGCATACCGTCTGCCTCTGCTGGCGGAAAGTGTAGACATCGCCATTCTCATCGCCACTTTTTCCGAAATCCCCAACGCAATGCTGCTTCTGGAGGAGCTACGCCGGGTGCTCAAACCCGGCGGGCGTATCGGTATCAGCGAGGAGATGCCCCACCCCGGCTATCTGCCCGCGCCCGTCGTGCGCAAACGGTTGGCTGAAGCAGGTTTCCGCTACGGCGGCCAGCAGGGAAATGCGTTTTGTTACAGTTTGCTCTATTTTCGGGAGTAGGGAATGGGGATTGGGGATTGGGGACTGGGGATTGGCGATTGGGGATTGGGGATTGGCATAAGGACGACACCTGCCACCTTCCACCTGCCATCTACCACCTGCCACCTGCCACCTGCCACCTTCCCCCTTTTGGAACGTTCCTTCCTTCCCCTCTGATCAGACTCTGTTACTCTTTTGACTATGACTATGACAACGGTGGCTTCTTTGGAAATTGATTTGACTCTCCCTTTTATTAGCGGTGATTTACCCGGTGTGGGCGGCAGTCTGCGCGCCAGCACGGATCATTTTGTTGTGGAGGAGATTCCGCTTTACGAACCCTCCGGCGAAGGCCAGCACCTTTACGTCAACATCACCAAAGAGGGGCTGACCAGCCGCGATGTGGAGATGGGGCTGGCCCGGGTCTTTGGCATTGCCAACCGGGACGTGGGCAGCGCGGGGATGAAGGACAAGCACGCCCGCACCACCCAGACCTTTAGCCTGTTGGTGAGCCATGTGGACGAGGCTTTTGTCCAGGCCGCGCCGGCGCGTATTGCCGAGCGGCTGCCGGTGACGGTCAACTGGGCCAGGCTGCACAAGAACAAACTCAAGCGCGGCCATCTGCTTGGCAACCGCTTTGCCATCGTCATCACCGATCTGGCCGTGCCGCCGCTGGAAGCTGTGGCACGCGCAGATGCGATCATCGTTGCGCTGCAAGAGCGCGGGCTGCCCAATTTCTATGGCCCGCAACGGTTGGGGCGGGAGGGGGCGAATGTGCAGCGGGGCGCGGAACTGCTGCGCAACAAGCAGCACGTACCGGACCGCTGGCTGCGCAATCTGCTTTTGGCCAGTGTCCAGAGCTACCTGTGCAACCGCTATCTGACCCGGCGCATTCTCGACGGCAATTACGATACGCTGTTGCTGGGGGACATTGCCAAGAAGGTGGATACGGGCGGTCTCTTCGAGGTGGCCGATGTGGAGGTGGAGAACCCCCGTTACACAGCCCAGGAGATCAGCTTTACCGCACCGATGTACGGGCCGGATATGTGGGCCGCTACGGGGCCATCCGGCAGCCTGGAAGCAGAGGTGCTGACCGCCAGCGGCTTCAGCATCGAGCAGATGGCAAAGGCTCATCTGACGGGCACCCGGCGTATGGGGCGTCTGCGCTTGACCGATCTGGCTGTGGAAGCCAACGCGGAGGGGCTGCTGGTGCGTTTTTCCTTACCCAAAGGCGCATTTGCCACAACGCTGCTGCGCGAACTGATGAAGAACGACGACGGCACGCTGGCTTCTGTGCCCGAAGAAGATGAGTAATTCGATGACGGCAGACAACAGACCGCAGACTGCCGTCAGTCGTCCGCCGTCCGCCGTCAATTTCGCGGAGATTTAGATGACTGAGCAAAATCGCATTGGTAGGTATCGCCACTACCAACGAGAGCAATGGACACCAGGTATGGAATTGCCCCTCTTCCCGTTAGGCACAGTCCTCTTTCCGGGGATGATGCTGCCTTTGCATATTTTCGAGCCGCGCTACCGGGAGATGATCAACCGCTGCCTGGACGAGAAGCTACCCTTTGGCGTTGTCTTGATCCGTGAGGGCAAGGAAGTCGGCGAGAATGCGACTCCCCACGCCATCGGCACCGCGGCCCGCATCGCCCGTGTGGACCGCAAACCCGACGGGCGCATGGATATTGTGGCCGTCGGCACCAAACGTTTCCGCATCGAGGAATTGCACGACGACCGCGCCTATCTGACCGCTGAGGTAAGTCACTATCCGGTGCTGAACGGGGATACCCGGCTGGCGGTGGAGCAGGCCCAGCGTGTACGGCCCAAAATCATGCGTTACGTGGAACTGATGACCAAAGCCACTGGCATTCAACTACAATTGGACCAGTTGCCCGAAGAACCGACGACCCTGGCCTTCTTGACCGCCATTGCCCTGCAGGTGAGCGCACAGGACAAACAGCGTATGCTGAACCAGGCGGGTGTTCCCCAGATATTGGATATGGGCAACTATCTGCTGGGGCGAGAGTTGCAGCTACTTCAATATATGCTGGAAACCCAGGATGTGGTGCGGGCTTTGACGGGTGGGCCGACGGGCTACCTCTTTGCGAACTGAGTGACGCTGCGGCCTTTGATACGTGTCTAGCGATTCAGCCCCATTCCGGTCGTTGCCGGGAATGGGGCTGAAATTTTTAAGTACACAGCACTCTTCCTGCCCCATCACAAGGATCCCGCCATGTTCATGCGCACCACCACCTACACCTATGACCCGGCCCAGGAAGCTGCGCTTTTGCAGCTCAACGACGAGCATCTGATTCCCCTGCTGCGCCAACTGCCCGGCTTTGTCAGTTACACCTACGGCCTGGATGCCGCCACCTGCCGGGGCGTCTCCCTCACCGTCTGGCAGAACCGGGAAGCCGCCGAAGGTTTCCGCACCGCCCTGGGCGGCCTGGTGCAGAAATTTCAAGAGGTCGGGCTGATCATCGCCCCGTCCCAGGTCTACGAGGTTGCCCGCCAGGTAGGTTGACGACAGACGGCAGACCAACGACCGCAGACCGCAGACCGCAGACCGCAGACCGACGATCTGTCGTCTTCGGTCCTCCGTCCTCCGTCTGCCGTCCTCCGTCCGTCGTCCTCCGTTCTACACTGTATAGGCTGTCCACGTGCCCAGGCAGCCATGCCCCCGGCGCACATGCAGCACCCGCTCCATCGGTTCGGCGATATAGCCGGAGATGGAGTGCATACCCCGCGCCCCGTGGCGGCAGATGGCCGCCGGGTCACCTGAATGGTCGGACAGAATCTCCTGGATGGCTGCCACATCAAGCGTACCCCAGCGCTCGCGCAGCAGGTGGCGCATGCGATCCAGACGCGGGCAGGAATCGGCCAGGGAGTTGGTCTCGTGGGCGCAGAAGTGGGGGGTCAGGTAGTGGTTGGTATGCACGAGCCAGTCCGGGTGGTCGTCCTGGAAGTTCCGCAAACCTTCGGGTCGCATCTCCACATCAGCCAGCCCGCCCTGGCTGTCGCACAGCACCACATTGGCCGCCGAGCAGACCTGCTGCTTACCCACAAGCGCCAGCGCGGAAGCCACATCGGGTTGTTCCAGCATCAGCCGTTTGATGGGGTAGTGGGGCAGGCCGGGCTGCCACTGGAAATCGTAGAGAGCGTTGGCAAAGTGGGCCACGCCGTACTCGTTCATCCCTGCATAGCCCAGTTGACCGGCAAAGGTAAACATCAGGGCGCGGGGACGGCCATCGTTGGGGCGCACCCGCAGCAGAATCGCTACATCCGCATATTCTGGCTCCAAGTCCTGGTTTTGACCGGCCAGGGGTTGTCCATTGGCTGTGGCCGCCCCTGTGACGACAAAGGCCGTGCAGCCCCCTTCCGCCACCCGCCCGGCCTCTGCCCTGGCCTGGCACAGCACTGCCTCTTCCAGCGAAATATCTGCTCCGTCTGCCAGCCCCCGCACCTCCTGCACAAAGGCCGGGCTGAGCCGCTCCATACGGGGCAGAAAGGTCATGGCGTTGCGGCAGAGAGTGTCTCTGGGCTGGCCGGTCAACCGTTCGATGAGTAGCAGGTAGCGTCGAATCAACGCCCCGGCCTGTGCGCCGTGCTGGTAGCCCATCTCGTAGGCTGTACCCGCCACCTCAACCAGAGGAAATGTATGTCCACGCATTGGGATTCCTTTCTTTTAGCTCCCGGATGCACCCGGCATGCAAAAGGCCAGCGCCACTGTAATATCATCCCCGCTCCCTGCCGTCGAGGTCTGGGCCAGCCAAGCGGGCAACTGGCTGCGTACCGCGGCCAGCCCCTCAGAATGAATGGCTGCCAGCAGATCGCCCCCCACCTGCGCAAAGGACGCCGGGTCTGTAAAGGAGTTGGCGTAACCGTCGGTGCAAAGCAGAACCAGGCTGGGCGGCTCGGCCAGCAGCGGTTGAAAGACGAGACGCACGCTGCGCCAGGCATCGGGCATACAGAGCGAAGTCGTCTCGTTGCCCAGCAGCCGGGCATCCACGGGCAGGGCTGGGCGGCTGACCGCGCCACCGGTTGCTACAGTCAGAATGTCACCGTCGCCCAATTGCAGGTAGAGGTGGAACTGTTCGGTGAGCAGCGCGGCCACAAGCGTTGCCCCGTAGGGCGTGAGCAGACCGGCCGGATCAGCGGCGGCATCCGGGGCAAAAGGATAGCGCCGGGTATAGGCGCGCACCCGTTCCTGCCAGCGGCGCACCAACACTTTGGGCAGCCACTCGTCGCAGGTGCGCTTGACCAGCGTCAGGTCAGGCGCGACACCGGGGGCGAGCAGCCGGGGCAGCAGGTCGTGGGCCAGGACGCGCAGCGCGGTGTTGACGGCGTAGGCCGCGCCGATGTGGCTGCGCGTGTAAGTCGCGCCGCCGTGCCCGTCGGAGACAGCCAAAATGAGAGGCAGACGTTCTGGCTTTTCCTGCCACAGGCGCAGAGCGTCCTGGTTGACCGCGCCGCTGCGGGTGTGGGCCGCGCCGCGCACACTCACGCCCGCAGTCTGCCAGCTACCAGACATCAGTCACATCCGGGGCGGCTGACGGAGCAGGGGGTAGGGGCACATTCAGGTTGGGCGACATCTCCAGCGTCTGGCTGGCGGGGGACGAGGCGGACTGCAAGACAGCCGTGGAGACCCATTTAATATAGCGCACCAGACTCTCGGCGTTGTTAGCCTGCAACGGTTCCAACTCCGGGTGGCCGATAAAACGCTGCAATGTGGCCTTGTCGGCGTCGTCGCCGATGGCGATGGCGATGCGCACAGCCTTCTTGCCCCAGGGCTGATCCATCAGGGCGCGCAGACCCGCGCTGAAATCGTCGGTGGGTTTGCCGTCGGAGACCAGCACCAGCACAGGCGGCAACGCACGCGTAGGCATCACCGCCACGTCCAACTGCTCGGCCACCAGTTGCAGCGCTTTGCCCATATCGGTCACGCCGTCGGCTTCCAGATCCTCCCAGCGGAACTGCTCCATCGGCGTAGCGCGGGCGACGTGCCACTGGCTGCCGTTGGAAAACTTGACCGCGCGCACCAGCACCTGGGCGTTGGGATTTTCGCCGGCTACCTGGGCCATGTGGGGGATCGCCTCGCGGATGGCGTTGTTGAGCGCCTGGATTTTGCCCCGCTGCCCCATCGAACCGGAGCAGTCGGCGATCCAGATAAAGTGTAACGGGCGGCTGGAGAGCGCACCACCGGGGAGTTTCCTTTCCATTCTGTGCTACCTTTCCTTTAAGAAGAATAGAGGAACGCAGATTTCGCAGAAAGAAAAAAGAAAAATCCGCTTTTATCCGTCCTTTCCGCGTCATCCGCGTTCTATTCTTAAATCAGATGTTCGTCCAAAAGCTGTGGACCGCGGCCGGGGCCACTGACGATGACCCGTTCCACACTACGCAGGGCGGCCAGCCGGGTTTCCACCTCCGGCGCGCTCTCTGCCGCGCAGATCAGATGCACATTCGGCCCCGCGTCAATCGTAAAATAGACGGCCAGCCCCTCCTCCTCGCGCCAGCGACGCACAGCCTGCAAAACGTCCAGCGTGCCCGGCTGCCAGTAGAGCAGGCTGGGGCTGCTCGTCATCATCACACTGTGCATAGCCAGCGCGTCCAGTTCGATGACAGGGCCGAGGCGCTGGATATCCCGTTCGGCGAGGGCGCGCCGTGTCTCGGCCAGCCAGCCGTTGACGTGGGCGATGCGCCCGTCCAGCAGCGGGCTGCTCTTGGCCAGCAGATGGCCGTCCGCGCTGCTCAGCTTCTTCTCTGCGCCGCTGACCACCGCCACCAGATCGCGCAGATCCCAGTGTTCGGGGCCGTAGAGAGGAAAGGCCACGCTGTCGGCGTCGCTGCTGCCCTGCGCCCATTCCACAAAGCCGCCGAAGAGACTGCGGCTGGCCGAACCGCTGGAACGCCGCGCAATAGCGGAGAGGCGGGTGGCGTCCAGTTCCAAGCCCAGCGCAGCGCAACCGGCGACTGTCAACGCGGCGAAACCGCTGGCCGAGCTGGCAATCCCCGACGCGGTGGGGAAGTTGTTTTCGCTCGTCACCCGCGCCCGCCACGTCACCCCTGCCAGCCCGCGCAGGATGTCCAGATGGCGGGTGAGCCGTTGGCTGCGCGCCGGGGATTGGGCCACGCCATCCAACACAAAGGCGTCATTTTCCAGCGCGCCGATCTCATCCCAGGCCACTGTCGTCGTTGTGTGGGCGTCGGCCAGGGTCATACTGATGGAATTGCTCAGGGGAATGTTGAGGGTAGCGTCGGCCACGCCCCAATATTTGATAAAGGCGATGTTGCTGCCGACGCGGGCAGTGGCGATGCTCATCGCAGCTCCCGCTCGGCCTGCTGCTCAAACCGCCGCAGAAGATCGTCGAGCAGTTCGTCGTGGGCGTGGAAGTGGATGATCACCCCGACGGCGGTGGCCTCGATGCCCGCCTTCCAACCGATCCCCTCCACCAGTTCGAGTTTGTCCACAACGCCTGCGCCCAGTCGCTTGAGGACGGTTTCCGCCTGTACCGGGGTCAGACCGGGAAAGTCCAGGGATTCGGTGTCATACATAGCGTCGCTTTGAAAGCGGGGATCGTGGCGGTCTTCGGCGTCGCCCAGCGAAGGGGCACTGATAGGCATACAAGTCTCCTGAAAAGTGAAAGGTGAGACGTGAGATTGTGAGATTGTGAGATTGTGAGATTGTGAGATTGTGAGACGTGAGATCACGCCCATACTCTCACGTCTCACGTTTCACGTTTCACGTCTCACGTCTCACTTTTCACGTTTCTGGTTATGACCCAATCTTATCCAACAAAGGCATGCCGGCAGCGTCGCCCGCGCCGAGTGTCTGCAAGAAGCGGGGCACCAGCGCGTGCAATCCGGCGATGCGCTGGGCGGGCGTGGCATTGGGCGTGTGAATGCGCCCGCCCGCCATTGTGTCGTGGCCGCCGGCTGTGCCGTTTTTGCCGACGATAACACGCACCAGTCGGCCTGCCTGGGCGTTGGGTCTGTCGGCGCGCACGGAAATGACCAGACGATCCTCAAAGATGCCCAGACAGATGGCCCAGGAAACGTCTTCCATACGCAGCATCAGATCGGCCACTTCGGAAGCCATATCCGGGCGCTTCATCTGGAAGAGCAGACTGACAGAGATATAGCCCGTGCAAGGCTGTTCGCCGCCGTTGGCCTCGCTCTGTTCCTCGTCGTCCTTCTCCTCGACGCCGGGTTGATTTTCATCGCTACAGCGATAGAGCATTGTGTTGAGCAATGCGTCGCTGATGCTGCGGAAGTAGGAGCGGGGCAGTTGGACGTGCTCAATCTGGTTGAGCAGCTCTGTGTCTACGTAATTGCGCAGAGCTGAATAGGCCCAAATGTCCAGATCGGTGGTGTGCCTGCTCAGCCCCCGGGTGTCGGACTTGACGCCGTAGAAAAGTGCGGTTGCCAGTACGTCGTCAATTTCCATCTCGGCGCTTGCCACATATTCGGCCAGAACGGTGGCAGCCGCGCCAACCTCCGGGCGCACGTCGTGGATGACGGCGCGCGCCTGGCTGCGTTTGGGTGGGTGGTGATCCACTGCCAGGATCACCTGCTCCGGGGGATAGGCGATTTCGTAAAGCAGATGGTTGCTGGCGCTGGGTTGGGTGTCCACCAGCAGAATGGCGTCGTAGGCGGGCAAGACGGTGGCGGCGTCAAAAGTGGGGATGCGCAGGGCGTGGGGGACGAACAGGTGGGCCATTGTGCGGTTTTCGGCCCGGCCAATCATCCCGCCGTGGCCCAGCGTCACCGGTGCCGCGGGCAGCAAATGGCGGATCAGCCGTTCCAGCGCATAACCGGCGGCGATGGCGTCCGGGTCCGGGTCGTTGTGCATTAGCACAAGGATATTGCGCCTGTCGGCCAAAAGGGTACGCAGCTGTTGCATACGCCGTTCGCCAGCGCTCTTGCGCTGGGCGCTAAAATCTGCGGGAAGGGAGAGGTGGGCCAAGGACGCATCCGTTCTGCTACGGTAATGACCGCTGGGTGCGCTTATTATACCCGCATCTGTCCTACAAAAAAAGAACCGACCCGCGGCACGGCGCGTCCGGCTACTTGCGGATCGGCTGGGTTGTGGATAGGGGAGAGAAAGCTGATGGAGGAGGGGGATCAGCCGTCGCCAATGGCCTTCCGTCGGTAAAGCCGGCTGAGAAGCTGTTGGCGGGCGATGGGGTCTTCATAGGTCAGCAGCATTGAGCGGAGGCTCGTCTCAATTTCTGACTCTCGACGCAGGCTGCACTGTCCGTCCTCAACAGTCAGCAGCCCGGCGCTCTCCAGTTCGTTGATCGTCTCGTCAAGCGTTGGCTCATCGGAAAATGTGGCCATATGGGCAAAAGCCCGGTTGATCGAGTATTCGCTGCGCTGCCAGAGAAAGAGCAGAAACCAGACTTTGTTGAAAGAGTCGATCCGGCGCTGTGTCAGAAAACGGCTCAAGTTTTCATCAAAGGGGTGATGCCGATTGTTTGTTTGCATAGGATTCCTTTGCACTGTTGATGGGAAAACGAAACATCCAACGAGCAATATACAGAACCCTTTTTAACAAATGGTCAAACAATGGGAAACAATTGGTTAACAACCATCCCGTCAGATCGAAATTTCGTAGATAGCCATCATCACCAGCAGGAAATCGTAGAGGCCGTGGGCAATGGCGCTGGTGGTGGTGTTGCTCCGGTTGCGCAGTACGCCAAAGACCGCGCCCAGCACAAAGACGATCAACACCCCATCCCAGCCGTATTGAAGTGCGTGCAGACTGGCAAAGAGCAGATTGGAGAGAACGATCCCCAACCGGGGCTGCAGCACACCGCGCACGCCCAACTCCTCGCCCAGCCCCGCACTGATGCCGAGAACGACTGCCCCCAGCGGCGTAAAGGCAAAGGCGATCAGTTTGCTAAAGGCTTCGCTGTCGGTGCGCGGCCAGCCCAGCGCCTCCCACAAGAGACCGACGCCCTTGTCCAGGTAAGTTGCCACAAAGACAAGCGCCACCGCCACGACGATCCCCAGCGCAACCTGTCGCAGGGTGGGCCGCACAAAGCCCAGGCGGCGCAGACTGGCCGCAAAGTCCCGGCGCACACCGTAGCCCACGGCAAAGATCGCCAGAGGCAGCGTCCACACCAGCACGTAGACCGTCGCCAGCAGATTGCTCTGTGCGTCCAGGCTGCCCGAACTTTCAGCGAACTGTAAAAACGTATCCGAGAGCAGCGGCGGCATCCTTGTCACGATCAGCGGAGCCAGGAGCGTCAGCGACAAACCCACCACTAGCGCCAGGGCCAGCGCGTGGACAAACGAGCCGGGATCCAATGGCAAGATGCGGCTGAGTCCCCGGCGCACAGGCGGCAGCAACGCAGCAATCCCCAGCAGCAGGCCGAGCGCAGCGATGCCCAGCACAGCGCCGCTTGTGCCAAAATTCAGCCCTTCCAGAGCGCCGCTATTGCCCAACGCGTCCGCAGGGATAGTACCGGACGCCATCAGCGTAAAACTGGCGACCCCCAGGCCGGCCAGCCCGAGCAACCCCAGCCACCAGAGCACGGCCAGAATTTTGGCCGCGTCGTTGCCTTGGCCCAGATAGGCCAGCAACGCCAGCAGCACAAAGGGAATGTAGAGCATCCCGGTTGAAGCGAACGAGTTGGCCTCGCCGCCCAGAGCAAAGCCGACGGGCAGCGCCAGCAGCATCAGCGCATAGCCCAAGACGACGGGCCAGCGGCGGGCCGGCGGCTGATCCACAGGCGCGGGTGCGGGTGTTTGGGCGGGCAAAGTGAGTGTCATCAGAGACTCCAGTTTGCTAGATCGGTAGGGGCG
>CAMDEX010000139.1 GCA_945897075.1 Litorilinea aerophila | reverse complement strand
ATGGCATCATACCAAGCCACGCTCATCAGGGCGTAGGTGCGGGCGGCGCGCGGCGGGTTCGCATCCAGCCCGTTCTCAAACATGCGCAGGCTGGCAAAGACAAACCAGCTTTCAAAAGCGCCCGGCGGCATCTGCCAGTTGGCGGCGGTGGTGTTGCTCTGCCAGGTGCGGGTGAAGGTCTGCACCTCTTGCAGTTCGACGGCCAGTTCGGGGGAATCCGCCACCAGCGGTGGGCCAGGGCGTACTTCGTCGCCGGAAGCCAGCACCCAGGTTTGCCATTTACCGGCATTCGGTTCAACCGGCTTTTCGCCTGTCCAGTAGCCAGGGCCAGTGGGAATCACGCCATCCCAGGCCGGCAGGGCATCGTCTACCTGCGCGCGGGCGATCACTTGTTCCGCCACAGCTTTGCCCAGCGCCAGCCCAGCCGCCACATCGCTGGGGAAGGATGCGCCAGCCAGCACGCGTGAATCTGCCGCGGCCTGCGCCTTGTCCAGGAAATCCTGGGCCAGGTCTGGGTAGACATAAGCCAGAATCGTCGAAGCCGCACCCGCTGCCACCGCCTGTTCCGATGGGTAGGACGGGCTGTTCGTATGCTGCGCCACTACCGCCAGATCAGGTGACAACGCCGCCGGGCGTGCCCGGTTGTAGGTGTACTTGGCATCCCAGGCGGCCACCATCGCATCGTAGATTGCCACATTGAGCAACGACATCATACGGATAACGCGTGGCCCGGAAGATGGTTTGGCGCGGTTTTGGGCAAAGGCGATTTCAATCCAGCGGTAGGAGGGCGATCCGCTGTCCCAATAGGCGATCTGCTGCAAGGCGGCTTCGTCACGCCTGGCAACCGCGGCTTGCACTTCCTGTAACTCGGCCTGTGTAGCCGTCTGATCGGGCGGGGCCGCTGGACGCAGAGCCGCCACATCGGTCACGACCCAAGTTTGCCAGTTACCGGCATCCGCTTCGACTGACATCGGGGCTGCCGTTGCGTCGGCGGGTGCCGCCACGGGGGGAGGGGGCGGCACACAGGCTGCCAGCAATAGACACAGAACAAACAAACTGCTCAAAATCTGCTTCATCTCTCTTCTCCTTGTCTCTTGAAATTTGGTATGCGCAGACAAACACAATGAGTCCAGTGAAAAAACCGAGTTTTTTGCAGAAATCGCCGTGATTCAGGAGTGAGACGGTCTCAAAAACTCGGTTTTTAGCCTTTTGCAGTGGACTCACACAACTGCCCCGGTTCATTCCTCCTTTCTTGACTGATCCTCTGCGCTCTCACCACCGGCAGCCAGGGCGTGCAGTGCGGTCATCAAACTGGCGGCATCGGCAAACACCCCCTGCTGCCCCGTGCGCGGGTCTTCCAGACGAAAGCGCCAGATGAGCGATTCCGGCGGGCCGCGGCTCTGCTCCTGCCAGACGGTCAACAGATAGATGCGGTAATAGGCTTGTTTGGTAGTCATACTATTGGTTTACCACTTCACAAAGACAGCCTGTTCTGTTATACTGGTAGACACGAAAACTTTTTTGTTTTTATTGTAGAAGCAGCCTACGCTTGCCGATGTCTCCAGGCGGGTACTACTTTGGATTGATGGGAAAGGATCAGAAATGGCAACTTTGACGCTTGAAATTCCTGAAATGCTGCTAACCGAGTTACATCTGCGACGGATGCCGACTGGCGCAGTTGATTCTTTTGTAACCCGTGCGTTGGCGCTTTGGCTGCAGGCGGATGCGCGTCGCATGCAGCGCAGTAACGGTGCGCCCTCACTCTTTACAGAGAGCGCTGAACCTTTCATTGAAGCGTTGTTAGGTGATCACCTTGAACTTTTTGAGCGGCTTGCCAAGCTCTGATGCCACCCTTGTCACCTGATGCCCAAACCATTGCTGATCTGCTTCTACGCGTTTACGAAATCCATGAACGCATCATCGCCCGCACCGGCGGATTACCAGGACTACGCGATGGCGCTATGTTGCATGCTGCCGTCGGGCGGCCCTTTGCCACATTTGGTGGCGAAGATTTATACCCCGATCCATTTACCAAAGCGGCGGCGCTCTTTCACTCTCTGATCAAGAGCCATCCGTTTATGGATGGCACAAAGCGGACAGCCTTTGCCGCCACGCTCTACTTTCTCGAACAGATGGGACACGCACGACCCAAGCACTTGCCCATAGATGAAGTCATCCGGTTTTGCCTGGAAGTGGCAGAAGAAAATCGCCGTCTTGCCCAGCATGAGTCGGTTCACGTTAAAAGTATTGCTGAGATTACCGACTGGTTACGCGGCTTGTTTGGCGAGACGGCAGATTCGCGCAACTGATAGCTGCCTGTTCACACTACACTGCAAACTAACTTTTTATCCGCTTTGTCCGTGTGGTGTCAGCATAGCAGGCCATTGGGACAGCAACGCGACGAGATCGCGACGAAATTTGCCGCTTCTGGTATAATTGTGCTTCGTGGATGAGCCGTTGGGCGAGAAAGCTGGGTAGCTTATGAAAAAATCGATCTTAAAAGAAGGCAGAAGATATACATTTAGCGACTATTTTGATTTGAACTATCCTACAGACGAAATTGTGATGGAGCTAGGCTATACATTTACGCTTGAAAAACTTCTACTACCTGAAGCACAGCAGATTGATCAATCTGCCATTGATCAGCTCCGGCGTTCGTATTACGAACTGCTCCCCAAGGTGACGATCAACTCGGAGACAGCAAAACGAGAATTCATGATTGCGCCACTGTTATATGCAGTTATTCGTGAAATCGATGCCAGGCTCAATATTGAGTATCCAATTGATGTAAACGAAAAATTAAGCGGCTCGCTTGACTATTTGTTGCGCGCTCAACAAGAAATCGTGGTGGTTGAAGCGAAAAAAGGTGATTTAGATAAGGGTTTTACCCAATTGGCTGTGGAATTGATTGCCTTAGACCAATACGAAAGCGGCGGAGCCGATATTCTCTACGGCGCGATCACCATCGGCGAAGTGTGGCGCTTTGGACAATTGGTACGCACTACTCGCTTAATCACAAAAGATATCCCCACCTATCGTTTCCCTGAAGATACAGAACAAATTTTTAGCATCTTAACAGGAATTTTGGCTGAAAAACCTATTCGTAAAGAAAGCAATGTCCAATTTACTAAATCTGACCCTGTTAGGTAGCCCGCAAGTCCACCTCGACGGACAAGCGGTGACCGGCTTTCGTTCCAGCAAAGCCCAGGCACTGCTCTTTTTCCTGGCTGTCACTGGGCGCGCCCACACACGAGCAACGCTGGCTGGTCTGCTCTGGGGCGATCAACCGGAGACGGCCGCCCGCGTGAGCCTGAGCAAATGTCTCTCCAACCTGCACGAACTCCTCGGCGACGCCCTGCTGATTGACCGCCAGACCGTCAGCTTCAACCGCAGCCTCCCCTACCAACTGGATACAGAAGCGTTTGCCACAGCCGCCAGCGCGCCCGCCACAGCCGCCAGCGCACACGCACTGCAAGCCGCCCTGACCCTCTACCGGGGCGATTTTCTGGAAGGTTTTTATGTGCGCGATGCACCCGACTTTGAGCAGTGGCTACTGGGACAGCGCGCCCAATATCGCGAAAATGTGCTGCAAGGGCTACACGCCCTGGCCGCTTACGCCGAACAAGCGGGTCATCTGCCCCAAGCCATCGCCCACACCCGCCGTCTATTGGCGCTGGAACCCTGGCGCGAGGAAGCCCACCGCCGTTTGATGCGGCTGCTGGCAGCCAGCGGTCAACGGGCCGCGGCCCTGGCGCAATACGAAAGCTGTCGTCGCATTCTGGACGAAGAATTGGCAGTGGAGCCGGACGCCGAAACAGTATCGCTGGTGGCAGCGATCCGGGCCGGTGAGTTTGACAGGGTGACAGGGTGGCAAGGTGACAAAAGGGACGGACAAAAACCGCCTCCCTTCCTCCCTTCCTCCCTTCCTCTTGTCATCCCCATCCCCCCCACGCCGCTGATTGGCCGCGAGCAGGAGTTGGCCGAACTGGGCGAACTGCTCGGCGATCCTCACTGCCGGCTGGTGACTATCACCGGGCCGGGCGGGATTGGCAAGACCCGTCTGGCCCTGGCTGTGGCCGCGGACCAGAGCGGGAACTTTTCCGACGGCGCGCTCTTTGTCCCCCTGGCTGGCGTCACCACTGCCCAATTTCTGCCCCAGGCGATTGTGGCCGCGTTCAACCTGCCCGCACCGGGCGACCTATCCCCCGCCGAGCAGTTGCGCCACCTCCTCTACCAGCAGGAATGTCTGCTGGTTTTGGACAATTACGAGCATCTCTTGCCAGAGATCGACCTGTTGCTGGAAATCCTGAACTATGCGCCTGCAGTCACGCTGTTGGTCACATCCAGGGAGCGGCTGGCTTTGCAGGCCGAGCATCTGCGCGAGCTGGCAGGGCTGGCCTATCCCCCCACGCAACCGGCGCGGTCGGGCGCACCCCCGCTCCCGTGGAGCAGCTATGCCGCGGTGCGGCTCTTCTTGCAGCGTGCGCGCCAGACACAGCCCCGCTTCACACCCAACGACGAGGAGATGGCGGCGATTGTGCGCATCTGCCGCATCAGCGAAGGGATGCCCCTGGCGTTGGAACTGGCCGCGGCGACGCTGCGCCAACAGCCCTGTTCTGTGTTGGCGGCCGCGCTGGAAGAGGGGGCGGCGACACTGGCGGTGAGCTTGCGCGATCTACCGCAACGCCATCGTTCGATCCGGGCAGTCTTTGAACATTCGTGGCGCTTGCTCTCCGCAGCGGAGCAGGCAACCTTTTGCGCCACTTCTGTCTTTCGCGGTGGCTTTCTGGCCGAGGCTGCCCAGGAAGTGGCCCACGCCACACCCCTGCTCCTGAATGCACTGATCGACAAATCACTCCTGCGTCGTAGCGAGACCGGGCGCTACGATATGCACGAATTGGTGCGCCAGTTCGCCCACGAGCAGTTGATCGCATCCGGCGCGTTTCCAACGGTCCAGGCAAACTATACCCAATACTTCCTCAAATTCTCTGAAACGGCGAAGTCCGGTTTGGAGGGGGCACAGCCGTCGGTGTGGATGGCGCAGGTGGAGCAGGAGATTGACAACCTGCGCGCCGTCCTGCACTGGCTGATCTCACACAGACCGGAGGAAGGGCTAGAGATGACTCTGAATCTCTTTTGGCTCTGGCAATCGACGAATTATCTACAGGAGGGGTGTGATTGGTTTGCCTCTGCGCTTGCCCACGCCGAATCCACATCGCCAGCCTTGCGCGCCCAGGCGTATAACCAGGCTGGCTTTCTTGCCATCTGTATGAACCGGACCGCAGCGGGGGAAGAATTGCTCGCCCACAGTTTCGCACTCTATCAGACACTCGATACGAGCGATCCCCAGGTGGCGGAAGGGTTGGCCTCTACGCTCAATCGTCAGAGCCTTATACCCCTTTTTCAGGGAGACTACGCAGAGACACTACGTTTGACCGATCAAGCGTTGGCGCTGGCACAGCAAAGCGGGTCACAGCGGCAAGCCGGATCCGCCTTGTACTTTGGCGCTGAGGCTCTCTACCATCAGGGATTTTTCGTCCAGGCTCAGCGTCGGTATGAAGAAGACCTTCGGTCAAGAAAGGCTACGGACAGTCTACGCGGCAGTGGGCGCGTATTAATGCGTTTGGGCCATCTGGCCTGCGCGCTGGGCGATCTGACCGAGGCAATCACCTTCTTCAAAAGAGCGTTGCAAGTTGCGGTTGACTGTCGGGATCAAGCGGGTGTCAGTTTTGTCCTGATTGGGCTGGCGCGTACCGCCGCAGCCCAGGGCGATTATCAACGGGCGACCGCACTGTTGGCGGCCAAAGAAGAGATCGTCACTTTCAACCCGATTGCGCGTTTTTGGCCGATGGACCGCAAGGAAAATGAGAAGGTTCTCGCCCTCATCCACGCCCACCTGGACGAAGCTGCTTTTGCCACCGCGTGGGCCGCAGGCAGCGCAATGTCATTGGAGCAGGCCGTAACTTACGCATTGGCCGACCCTGCGCCGCAATGAACGTCACCGGCGCAAGCGGCTTGACGCCAGCGCGGGTTGTCACCCGCAAGGCGTTGGGCGCGGTGGATGGGAATGTGGTCTGTGGTGGAGGTAATAAAATGATGAATGAATTTCTTGACGAACGGCAACTTGCCGATCCGGAAACTGAGGAGTCTTGGGAGACGGGTTCGCACAATCATTCTGCGATTCAGGCCAATCTCACCTATTTGTTGAAACGGGCCGAGACGTATTCTGTCTACACGGAATTGAGTCTGGATACAACTACGCTCGATCCGCAAAAATTCAAATTCAAAGATGAAATTAAGCCGGATGTCTGTGTTTATCCAAAGCGCGGTCTCATTCGCCCTTTTGACATCCTAAAAATGTCCGAAATGCCGTTGCTGGCCATCGAAGTGCTCTCCCCCAAGCAAAGCGCCTACGAAATTCTGGAAAAATTTGCCGCATATTTTGCGTTAGGAGTTAAATCTTGTTGGTTGGTAGACCCCTTGACTGCCGTAGTTTCTGTCTACTCGTCACTGAATGCCCATCAAAACTTTACAGCCGGTGAAGTCGTGGATCGCGTCATCGGACTTCAGCTTGCCTTTGACGAAATTTTCGAATGAGCATAGGAACTGCGCCGGCGCAAGCGGCTTTGGGTTGCTCCCGCGCAAAAATATCCCCGACGCCCATTCAGCGTCGGGGATTGGCAGGAAAATTGGAGAGCAGAAGAGTCGCTGCAATCAGGCGTCTTGTCGCGTATGAGACCTCTGCTTACTGATCCTAACGCTTGCGAAACCTCACAAAGTAACCGGATATGCGCCGAACTCACGCGTGGCCTGGCGCGCGGCCAGGTAATTCGCCAGCTTCACCCCCGGTTGCAGCACATTCCCGGTGGCAATCACCAGACCGCCCCCGGGTGCGGCGTGGCGAATGGCGTAGGCGACCTCCGCCCGCGCCTGCTCTGGCGTGCCCTCCACCAGCGTCTCGCAGTTGAGGCCGCCAAAGAAGCAGAGCCGATCCCCGTAGCGCTGCTTCAACAAACGCAGGTCCATGCCGATGTTGGGCTGGATGCCGTGCCAGCCATCAATCCCCGTGGCGATCAGATCGTCCAGTATCGCCCACACATTGCCATCCGTGTGTTTGATAAAAAAGCCGCCCGCGGCGTGTGCCGTCTCCACCTGGCACGCGATGGCCGGTTGGATAAACTCCCGAAAACGCTGCGGCCCCATAAACGGCCCTTTGTTGCCCGAATAGTCGTCGGTGGTCATCACCGCGTCGCAGCCCGCTTCGATCAGCGCGCGGATGTAGGCCAGGGAGCGGTTGGTGTAAACCTGAATAGCCCGGCGCACAAAATCCGGCTCGGTGATCATCCGCACCAGAAAATCCTCCATCCCCACCGTCTCCTGGTAGGGCAGCGTGCCGTCCACGGGGGAACGGCCAATAATGAAGTGGCTCTCCCCCAATTCCGCCACCACGTGGCGCACCGCTTCCAGTTCGGACAAGTCCACGGCAAAGGGCGCATCCGGGTCGGGCAATTCATCAATTGTCATAGATGTGTTGTCCACATAGGTGGCAATGTTGCCCACCTCTGGGCTGTAGTGTAGCTCGCGGCCGTTGGCATCCAGCCAGGCATAGGGGCCGGTCATCAGCGGGTGGTGATAGCGCCCGGCTTTGGGCACAGTGGGCACACGCACGTAATCCCACTCCAGTCGGCGCGCCACATCCACCAGTGTGCGCCCGTAGTCCGCTACAATCTCATCGCGGCGGTTGTCCCACAACGCCTGTCGCTCCTTCCAGCGTGCGTTGTAGAGTGTCGCGCGCCCCAGCAATTCTTCTACCAGCACAAAGTCAATGTCGTTCTCACCCGTGGGAACTCGATCAGCTTCCCGATGGGTCAGGGCGGCCAGCACACGTTGCTTTCCGTTCATTTGCTCGCTCCTCGTCTGAATTGTCAGTAGACCACAGACGACGGACAGCAGACGGCAGAGAGTCTCTCTACCCGTTGCGGTCTACTGATTGTTGATCAGTAACTGTCCGCGATTAACCTAAAAATTTCGTCGGCACGATTCCGGGAAACGGTCACGCGCACTCTCGAATATCCTGGAATCAGTGTTACTTATTCCCCCAGCGGCGGGGAGTTGCGCCGCCAGAAGCCTTCCGAGAGCAGGGACGCAACCAGCAGCCGCTCCAGTTTGGGATCGTTGACATTCAGCGCCTGTCGATCCGTCAAGGCCAGCGCCAACCCCTCGGCCAGATAGACGTGGGGATCCTGGCGGCTGGCCTCGCTTGCGCCGTAGCCCAACGCAAAGAGTTGGGCGATCTGCGCCCCGATCCGCTGCCAGCGCGGGCTGATCCCACCGCCGTCGGAGAGCCACGGCGCGTCTGCCGCGCCGCCACAGCCCAGCAGGTGATCCAGCGGGCGCAGGGCCGCGGCCAGCGCCCGCGCTTCGTCCTCCACCAGCCAGCCGATAGGCAGAGCTGCCACGCCGTGCAGCGCTTCCCCCTCCACAGACAAAGAAATTTTATAGGCGTCGTCCCCCGCGGTAAGCAGCAGATGACCGCCCGGCTGCTCGGTCCACCAGCGGATGGCCGTCTCTGGCAGAGCACCCAGCAGCCGGGCCGCGGCCAGCGCCGCACCCCATCCGCTGGAAAAGCGCGCCTGCACGCCGCGCCCGCTCTGGGCATAGACCCCGTCGGCTACGTGGAATTTTCGTTGCACAAGAAGTCGTTGCGCGTCTGACAGGCCAGCAGGCATAGGCTCTGAAACTTCTTTCCAAAGGGTGCGTATTGTTCTGTGAACCGAAACTGGCTAAAAACCGAGTTTCTCGCCGACAAATCCAGTCTGATAGCAGCATAACAGAAACTCGGTTTTTCAAAGGCACTTTGCCATAACTACCCGAGGAGGAAATCCGATGAGCGCGGAACACTCGCCAGAAGTCCAACCTAATTTTACTACGAATGAAGTGGCTGTGCTGAATGTAGATGTCATGCCGTCCGCGGTGGACGCAAGGAAAGGGAAGACAATGCAATCCGAAACCATTTTGGGCGAAGAAGCAAGCGAGAACAGCTCTGGCCGACAGCCAGCGATCCTCTACCGCCACCCGACCCACCAGTTGGTCGGCGGCGTCTGCGGCGGCATCGCCGAATATACCCGGCTGGACCCCTCGCTGGTGCGTGTACTCTGGGTGGTGTTGACGGTGGGCAGCGCGGGCGCGGGCTTTCTGGCCTATCTGGCCCTCTGGCTGCTCCTGCCAGTGGGCACAGCCAGCGGCGGCGTGCAGTCGCCGGCCACGCTGGAACTCAACGAGCGCAATGTCTGGCGGGCAGGGATGCTGTTGGTGAGTCTGGGCGTGCTCTGGCTGCTGGCCAATGTGGGTATCCTGCCCTGGCTGTGGGTCGCCTTCTGGCGCACAGTGGGTCTGCTCTTCTGGCCCGCCCTGCTCATCGGTGCGGGGCTGCTGCTCTTGAACAACCAGCGCGACCTGCGCGGTCGTTTTGCCCAGAGCAGCGAACGTATGCGCAGCCGTTTTAGCGCAGGGTCGGGCAAGATGCGCGAGTCCGTGCGTCTGGATCGGGAGAGCGTAAAGAGCGGTCTGCGCAAGACAAAAGCAGCCTTTCCCTTCAAGCGCAGCCGCACGGATCGCATCTTCTACGGCGTTTGTGGGGCGATAGGAAAGGCTGTCAACATTGACGCCAATCTGGTGCGGCTGATTTGGGTGGCCTTCTCCGTGGGCAGCGTGGGAATGGGTGTGCTGCTCTATATTGCCGCCGGGCTGCTCCTGCCCGAAGAAAACGCCACCGTCGCCGTGGCCGCCTATGCGCGGGAAGCCCAGGATGTGCAGATTATTGACGGGACGATTGGGTAGTGCGGGCTGAAGTGATCGAGATAGCCATAAAAGTCCCCGGCACTTCGGAAAGTGCCGGGGACTTTTATTTGCCAGAAAAACAGACCTGCGCGAGAATCGCTACAGAGTCTCCGGTTAGCTGCACAGTTTCGGCCAATCTTCCACAGCAAAGCGAAGGAAAACACCAATGGGCAAAGTAGGCAACTTTATTCTCGGCACACTCATCGGTGTCGCAGCGGGCGCGGTCGTCGCCTATCTGCTCGGCCCCGCCCAAAACAGCCGCTTCGATGCCACCTACCAGTCCCGTCTGGACCGGGCGCTGGACGAGGGGCGCAAGGCCGAAGAAGCCAGGGCCGCGCAGATGCGTCTCGAATTCGCCCAGGCCAAGAAGCGAGTAGCGACTGGCGAGTAATGAAAATTAGGGCAGCAGACGACGGAGCGCAATTCCCAGTCGCCGATCCCCAGTCCCCAATCACCGATCCCCACAACCGTTCATACCCGAGGAGGTTCCGTATGCGTAGACTGCGTTTCTTGATCATTGCCCTGCTGGTCGTAGGCGCGTTGAGCCAGCTTGCGAGGCTGAACGCCCAGGAGAACCCAAATGACCCAGACGGGGGCAAAATCCCGATCTTTCTCCCGGCCATCCTGCAGGGTGGCGTCGGCGCTGAAGAGGCCGGCACGCGCGATATTGTCGTGCGTATTGCCTACCGTTCACACGAGGAGCTAGAAGACCTGCTCTCGGCGCTGGATGTATTTGAGGAGAGCTGCGGCAAGAACTGCCTTGTGGCGCTGGTGTCGGCCTCCGCATACCAGCGCTTGCTGGAGAAGGGCTATCTCGTCACGCGCGACACTGAGCGCAGCGCACAGTTGGCCGCCGATGTGGCGCAGGTGCAACAGGCATCCGCGGCCGGGGCGCTGGCGGTCGGGTCAATCCCCGGCTACGCCTGCTACCGCACCGTCGAAGAGACCTACAGCAGCCTGTCTGTGCTGGCCGCGGCCAATCCGCAGATCGCCACCTGGACAGACATCGGCGACACTTGGGAAAAGGTGACACCTGGTGGCGCGGCGGGCTATGATCACTACGTGTTGAAGCTGACCAACAGTGCGATTGCGGGGCCAAAACCGGTCTTTCTGTTGATGGCGGCCATCCACGCTCGCGAATATACCACCGCAGAACTGGCGACGCGCTTTGCCGAAGAGTTGATCGCCCAATATAATGTCGATCCAGATGTCACTTGGCTGCTCGATTATTTTGAAATCCATATCGTGCCGCAGGTCAACCCGGATGGCCGCAAGAAGGCCGAAACCGGTCTGTTGTGGCGCAAAAACACCGACAATGACGATGGCTGCACCAATTCCAGTAGCTGGGGCACCGATCTCAACCGCAACAGCAGCTTCAAGTGGAACACGGGCGGCAGCAGCGGTGTTGCCTGCAACGAGACCTATCGCGGCCCCAGCGCCGCCTCCGAGCCAGAGGTGCAGACGATCCAGAATTATGCGGCCTCGATCTTCCCCGATCAGCGCGGCCCGAATGACACGGATGCGGCGCCAGCCACGACGGAAGGCGTCTTTATCACCCTGCACAGCTATAGCCAACTCGTGCTCTACCCCTGGGGTTGGACCACCACACCGGCGCCCAATGCGACACAACTACAAACGTTGGGGCGCAAATTTGGCTACTTCAACGGCTACCAGGTCTGCAACGGCCCGGTCTGTCTCTATGGCACTTCGGGCACGACTGACGACCAAACCTACGGCGAATTTGGCGTTGCCAGCTACACCTTTGAGTTGGGGACAGCCTTCTTCCAGGCGTGTTCGGTTTTTACCGGGGACATCATCCCCAAAAATATGCCAGCCCTCTACTATGCGGCCAAGTCCGCGCGGCGGCCCTATCAAAATGCGGCCGGCCCTGATGCCCTCAATGTTAGCGTCAGCCCTATGACTACGACACAGGGCAGTCTGGTAACACTGAATGCCACCCTCAACGATACGCGTTACAACAGCAACGGTTGGGGAACGGAGCCAGTGCAAAACATCCAGGCCGGTCAATACACGCTGGATGCGCCTTCGTGGAGCGGCGGCGTTCCCGTCGCCGTGAACGCCAGCGACGGCGCATTCAACGCCACCATTGAGAATGTCACCGCCAGCATAGACACCAGCGCCTTGACCCCTGGCCGCCACACCGTTTTTGTCGAAGGGCAAGACGCCGCTGGCAACTGGGGCGTACTGAGCGCGGTCTTCCTGTGGGTCAATGGCACAGGTCCTACACCGACGCCGACCAACACACCCATTCCGACCAACACGCCGACCAGCACGCCAACCCCGACCCATACACCCACACCGACCAGCACGCCGACGGCGGGCAACACTGGCTTGCTCAGCCCCAGCGCCAACGCCGCGCAGACGAGCAGCGCAGGCGACAACAACGGCTTTGAGGTCAACCCGGCCAATGCCCAGGCCGATGGCGGCGGCGTGGCGCAGGATGTCAACAGCGGCAGCAACACCAATTCGTCCTGCACGAACAACGGCAAGGACAAACATCGCTACTACAACTACAACATCAGCCTGCCCGGCGGTGTGACGGTCAAGGGTATTGAAGTGCGGCTGGATGCGTTTGTGGATGCAGTCGGCTCCAACGCGCCGCGAATGTGCGTGCAGCTCTCGTGGGACGGCGGCACGACCTGGACGACGGCCAAGCAGACCCCGACGCTGTCAACGACCGAAACGACTTACATCCTGGGCGGCGCTGCTGACACCTGGGGTCGCGCTTGGACAGCGACCAATCTGTCGAATACAAACTTCCGCGTGCGCGTGAGCGACGTCGCCACCGGTTCGGGAGCCAATGCGCGCGACTTCTCGCTCGATTGGGTCGCCGTGCGCGTCACCTATCAGTAAGAGCAATGGCGGCTGCCCGGCAGCCGCCATTGCCAATAATTGCTATGAGAAGAAAGTCTGGGCGTCTCCTACTCTATCACTTTGGCAGGCTGCTTCTACTGGCTGTCTGTCTGGCTGCCTGCACTGCGATCAGCGCGGGCGACCAGCAATGGCTCGTCACGCCTGATCGCGCTGGCAATCAGGTGACGGTAGAGAGCGCAGATCGGACTGCGCTGCTGGACATTTACAGCGAAAGTGGCATCGGCCGCGCCTCTGTGCGCTGGGTAGCCGGCAGCTATCCAGCGCACATTCTGCTCCGTCTGCATTTGCGCGGTCTGGAAGAACTGCGCGTCGCCTATGCGGAAACGGTCATCACACTTTCCATCCCCAGCAGCGGCGAATTTGCCGTACACCAGTACCAGACAACGGCTGGCCCTACTCCCCAGCAGCCGCAACGCATTGCATCAGACAGCCCTTACTGGATGAAGACGACCATTGTTGGGCAGACGGTTGGTACGCAAAATCCGATTCCCCTCACCGATGGTTGGATTGAGGTTGAACTTCCCCAGCATTTTCTTCAGGGCCGTTACACCGAGTTCGCTGTTCAATGGATTGACTTTTACCGTTGAGCCGGATTTCCCTAACCGGGCAAAACCAGAACCAAAGAGGGTTGTATACACGGATGGAAAGGAACACGGATCAGAAAAATCCGTCTTCCTTTCCATCCGTGTATACAAAAACTTCTCTTTTCTTGCGCAAAAAACAAGAATTTCACTGGTTAGGTACTTCTTCTCTCTCCCCCAACCGGCTGCCTGCAAAATCCGGCGCACCGTTGCGAAAACTGCGGATGTCCAGCGCCCGCTTGCCTGCGGGCTGGACGGTGAGCAGTTCGAGCAGACCGTCACCCGTGCCCACAGCTACGCTGCTCCCCATCAAAACCACCTCACCGGCGCCGGCGTTGCCTGCTATCACCCGCGCTTGCCAGATTTTGAAATTCTGCCCTTTCCAGGTTGTAAAGGCCGAGGGCCAGGGCGTGTATGCGCGCACCATCCGCTCGATCTGCGCGGCGGACAGACTCCAGTCGATCTGCCCGTCCTCCTTTTTCACCAACGCGCAGAGCGAAACTGTGCCGGGCAAATCCGCCTGATCCAGCGGCGCAATCTCTCCGGCCAACCAGCGGGGCAGACTCTCCACGAGCAGCGCCGCGCCCTGCGCGGCCAGTTTTTGGCTGAGGGAAGCCGTCGTGTCATCCGCGCCGATTGTCATTTTGGCCTGGGCCAGCAGCGGCCCCGTGTCCATCCCCACATCCATCAGCATCAGCGTCACGCCCGTCTCGCTCTGCCCAGCCAGCAATGCAGCGGTAATGGGTGACGCGCCGCGCCAGGCGGGCAGCAGGCTGGCGTGGATGTTCAGACAGCCAAAGGTGGGAATTTCCAGCACGGCTTTGGGCAGAATCTGGCCGTAGGCGGCCACAACCATCACATCCGCGGCCAATTCAGCCAAAGCGCCAATCGCTTCCGGCTCGCGGCGCAGACGGCCCGGTTGCAGTACGGGCAGGCCGTGGGCCAGGGCGTACTCCTTCACTGGACTCAGCAGCAGCCGCTTGCCCCGCCCCGCCGGTCGATCCGGCTGGGTGACAACGCCGACTACCTGCCAACCCTTCTCTGCGCCGCTTTCGTGCAGCGCGGCCAGCGCGAGCACAGCAAAATCCGGCGTCCCCATATAGACAATACGTATCTTCCCCATCCCAATTCTCCGTTCTCCAGGCACCAATCTCCAATCCCCCATTGCCTCCCCATTGTAGCACAGCCACTCCCCGCCCCCTGTGCGAAACTTTCCCCTGGCCGTTGCGTATAGCATAACGAAGGGTCTTCCGACTTCTCCCCTGACGGCGGAGTACCCGTAGACAGAGAAAAGAGTCGCATCGCTGCGATGCCATAGGAGGAAATTGTGGAAAACAAGAACGAGCGAGAGAGCGTAGAGATTCGAAATGAGGTACTGCTTGAGCAGGCCCAGCCGACCTCTGCAGCGGTGCAAGTGGCTGTGGAGAATGTGAGCGACTGGCAGAACGACGCGCCCAGCCCGACGGAACGGATGGCCTCCACCGCGCGTGAGCAGGCGACCGCAGCCGCCGACGCCCTGCGCCGGGGCGAGTTTATGCGCGACGCCGCGGTGGACCCGGAAGCCGACAACGACGACCGGCTGATCGCCCTGCTCTGTTATGTGACGCAGATGGTCATCCCGTTGGTGATGCCCGTGCTGGTCTTGATGAGCGAGAGCAGCAAAAAACGCCCCTTCCAGCGCTTCCACGCCGTGCAGAGTCTGGCGCTGGTCAGCCTCTTTGTGCTGCTCAGCCTGTTGGTGACGATCGGCACAGCCATCATCAGCATCATTCCCGTTGTCGGCTGGCTGATCGGCTTGACTGTCCTCTGCCTTAGTCCAATCGCGGTGCTGATGGGCTACTTTGCCGTGGGCTACTACGGCTTCCAGTCCTATCTGGGCAAGCGCTTTGGCATCCCCGGTCTGACCAGCTTTTTGAAGGATCAGGGGTGGCTGTAAGAGAGTGGGACAGTAGGACAGTGACTGTCCTACTGACCTACTGATTTCAAGGAGGTGTTCAATGTTCGACGGTTCAAGCAATGCCCTGCTGCTCTGGGGCTGGATTGTGATGGCGCTGATCTTCTTCACTGCCGAGATTTTCACCGCTGGCTTTGTGCTGCTCTGTTTTGGGATCGGTGCGCTGGCTGGCGCAGGGATGGCCTTTTTCGGCCTGGGGTTGGCCTGGCAACTGGTCGCCTTTATCGTTGCATCGAGCGTGGCTGTGCTGCTCTCCCGTCCCTTCGCCGAGCGCGTATCGTCCAAAAGCCCGCAAAATGTGGCCGGGGATCGGGTGTTGGGCAAACGCGCGGTGGTGCTGCAAGCCATAGACCCCATCGCCAACACCGGAATTGTGCGCGTGGGCACGGAGGAGTGGCGGGCCGAAAGTGTGGATCAGACCGGCGTTCCCAAAGATAGTCTGGTAGAAGTGGTGGGCGTGGCCGGTGTGCGTTTGCAGGTGCGGCGCATCACAGATAGTACCGAACAAACCAATCAACCAATCAACCGTTCAACCAGTTGAACGGTTGATTGGAAAGAATAAGACCATTCGCAAAGGAGACCTCTTATGGACGGAGTAGGCGCAATTGTACTGCTGGGGCTGATCGCCCTCTTTGTGATTGTCGTTGCTATCGCGGGCATCCGCATTGTCTCGCCCTACCAGAAGGGCGTTGTCGAGCGGCTGGGCCGCTACCAGCGCATCGCCCAGTCGGGATTGACGATTATCATCCCCTTTCTGGACTCTATTCAGAAGGTGGATATGCGCGAGCAGGTGGTGGATGTGCCGCCCCAGGAGGTGATCACCAAAGACAATGTGGTGGTGACGGTGGACGCGATTGTCTACTTTGAGGCCACCGACCCGCAGAAGCTGGTTTACAATGTGGCGGATTTTTACCAGGCCGCCACCAAACTGGCCCAGACCAATCTGCGTAATGTCATCGGTGAGATGGAACTGGACAGCGCGCTGACCTCCCGCGAGCACATCAACACCAAACTGCGCGAGGTCTTGGACGACGCCACGGACAAATGGGGTGTGCGGGTGGTGCGGGTGGAGATCAAACGCATTGACCCGCCCGCAGATGTGACGCAAGCCATGCACCGGCAGATGAAGGCCGAGCGCGAAAAGCGGGCCTCGATTCTGGAAGCCGAGGGCGCACGCCAATCCGCGATTCTGGCCGCCGAGGGCAGCCGCCAGGCCGCCATCCTGGCCGCCGAGGGGCAGGCCGAGGCCGTGCGCCGGGTGGCCGACGCCGAACGCTACAAACTGGAAGTGGAGGCCGCCGGCCAGAGCAACGCCATCACAACCGTCTACAACGCCATCAGCGCGGCCAACCCGAACGACAAACTCATCGCCATTCAATATCTGGAAGCGTTGAAAGTAATGGCGAACGGCAGCAGCACGAAAATCTTCCTACCCTACGAAGCGTCCGGTGTGCTGGGCGCGCTGGGGGGAATCAAAGAGATTTTCAAAGAGAGTGACGCTGCGTAGCTACGCCGCAGTTCTCCCCAAAGAAACGTGAAACGTA
>CAMDEX010000138.1 GCA_945897075.1 Litorilinea aerophila | reverse complement strand
CGCGCCCAGAAACGGGTCAGAGGGCTTGAATGCTTGTGCTTTGGCGTCTAAAACCACATTATGACAATTTAGAAACCTTACATCAACTCGAAAACAAGACACAATTAACATAAACTTACCCAAATCTAGCCTTTCTCCGACAGGCTGCTAGTACTAAATTATCCAAGATTATCCGTATCTCTTGCGGACGCCGATTTTCTTTCCAGCGATCTACACGCGAATCATACGGATCATATTTGTCATAACCACCTAGAATCCGAATTTCAGTGAGCCATGACCGACTCGTCAAAGTAAGGCTCAACCACGGATTATTACGATAAGGTGCCCTCCAAGCAGTATTATTCTTGTTGTCAGAAACATTGTCCGGATAGTAATCAGTTGGATTTCCACCCAGATCGTTGCTTGCCGCAGCGTACTCAGACGCAGATACATTTGCTATATTCAGTGATCTTGCTGGGGATGGGGTATGGGTATGGGTTGAGGATGGAATTCGAGTAGGCGTGTTGGTTGGTAAAACTTTAGGTGTCAGGGTTGGCGTATTAGTTGGTAAAACTTTGGGTGTCGGAGTTGGCGTGTTAGACGGTATCTGAGTAGGCGTATTAGTTGGTAAAACTTTGGGTGTCGGGGTTGGCGTATTAGTGAGTGGGATTTTTGGCGTTGGAGTAGAAGGCGTCAATATATCATTCAATCGTTTTTGGAGTTCAGCAACTTTCGTCAACTCCGCGCCTTCCTCTGCCGCCGCAACGTTAGCTTCTACGGTTGCGATTGCAGCATTGTAATTAAGATATAGCACAACCCTTTCCCGTAATACCGGTGATTCAATCTTCTCGTTTACAAACATCATAAGCACATGGACTTGTTTGGAAAACCCTGGGTCCTCAACTACTCGTTTGGACCACTTCGCTTCGGTTTGAAGCAATTCTTGAACAATTTCATCAAGTACTGCTTCTTGTACTTTCATACGCTCTACATCTGAGGGAGTAGGCGTTGGCGAAGGCTGAACGGTTGGCGTTGGCACCAAAGGGATTGGTCCCCCGCCCACAAATATTCTGTAGAGAATCCACAAGATTAGGATGATGACGATGAGTGTAATTACTGTTTTCATTGTCAATATCGCCTATAGTCAATGGTGTGCCAATGTAGCTGCGAAAACAATCGAATTGCCAATAATAAATCTTAAATTCCAAATGATCGTCTGACTTGATCATTCTGATAGTAAGACAGGAACCATGTTGATTCCTTCTTTCCAAGCCCGAAGGTAACTAAACGGCAAAATCTCACCACGTCGTATCCCACATTCGTTAGGACCTGTCGGACGTGAAATACCAAAATGAAGGTGTGGCGCAACACCTTTCGCATTGCCTGAACTGCCCACGTACCCAATGATCTCGCCTGCTCGTACCCGAAGACCAGGAACTACATCCGGTTTAATACTCAGTAAATGGGACCCATAGTAACGAACGCCGTCGTCGCCGATCAAACTGATACTCAGTCCCCCCCGATTGCAGAGATGATCGTTAGTACTACTCCATGTATCTTCGTTACTGACCTCATCGATTACCCCATTCGTCACTGCAACAACGGATGTGCCAAGCGGAGCTTGGATATCAGCAGCCGGATAGTCATGATGACTGTTCGGGTACCAGGCACTACTTTGGGGCTGAACAGGGAAGTAATACAATCGGTTCACAGCATCAGAGGCTATATTCGATATATTATTTGCCAAGATGATCTTATTTGTATATTGAGCAGAAATCCATCCTGGCTGACCAACGAAATCAATTTGGATCCATGTGCCATCTTGATTTCGTTGAAGTACCTTGTGTAAGCTGCTGGCACCTACAGTACCAATCCTTTCATTTTCAGTTCCTGGTCCAGTGCGTACATTTAGATTCGTGCCCGAGACAATTACAACCCATTCGCTATAGGCTGCTTCTTGTTTGGAATTCTCAGAGCTTGTCTCATTAGGCTTTTCTGTAGCTGCTGCAATGGTCTCAACCGGGCCTGCGTTTACAATTTCATCTGTCGAATCTCCTCCAGCCGATGCAGGGAGTACCACTGAGGTGTCTTGAACTACACTTTCGTTTGTCTCGCGAGGGGGGGGCGCAGAGTTTGCATCAGATGAAGAAATTTCTGTCTCATCTATTGGTGCTGACTCGCTACGCTGCACGGTAGGCACCGTACTCGTTTCCATAGCGGTTGGGCTGACTGTTGGCAATGCGGTGTTAATAATTGTCGGTATCAGACTCTGCGTTGGCGGTACAGTTGCGATAGGTGTTGGCGTTGGACTTGGTGTTGGAGGTGGAGTCGCAACAGATGTTGGTGTTGGATTTGGCGTTAGAGTCGCAACAGAAGTTGGTGTTGGATTTGGCGTTGGAGTTAGAGTCGCAACAGATGTTGGCACTGGGCTTGACGTTGGAGGTATAGTTGCGATAGATATTAGCGCTGGGCTTGGTGTTGGAGATTGAGTAACTGCCATATCTGACATGGCGACCAGGGTCGGCAAGGCAAACCCTGTAGGCGTCTCAGGTATGTCGTATACGAACAGCGCCGGCAGATATGATTCCAATCTATCTGCAAAGCGAACGCTGAACCAAGCGATAACAATCGTCCATAGCATAAAGACGATCGCAATAATAAAGTCTCTTTTGTGCCGAATAGAAAAATCGAGCAGCCGTTTCACATCTCAATAAACCCCAGAAATTCACATACTTTGAGTTGCAGGATTGATGGAACTATGGATTGCGCAACTCGCGTTCTAAGGTATCAAAGTCTTGTTCAATTTTGATTTTAAATTTCTCTAGGTCTACTAGAATTGGAACGATTTCACTTTCTTCCAAAGAGATCTGGCTGTATTCCTGCCCCATTTCCAATTCTGTAACCGCATCCTTAACCTTGCCAAGCAAGGAATAGGCTTCAATCCGTTTCTCTCTAATTTCACGTAGACGATCTAGTATGCGCTGGACCAATGGCGCTTGGGGATGTTCGCCAGTAAACTCTATGAGCAGCGTCCGAAATTCCTCATCCTTGACAATCTCCTCTAACAAAAGTTCGCGGTCTTCTTTCAATTCAGCTAACTTTTCGGCTGCGCCATCGTTTTGCTGCGCGAATGTGGTTGCAGTGCCTATTAGAATTGCCATGACAGTTAAACACCACAACAGAACAGTTAACCAGGAACGTATCTGATACCTCATATAAGTCCCCCACAATGGTTTTAATTTGAGACCGACGGTTGCTCTGAACAACGAAATCGAGAACCATCGGTCTCAAATGATTTGTCTCCTGCATCTACCCGTTTATGCCTGGAAGGGTGACATTACTTATCGGGCCCCGTCACCAGGTCTCGCAAATCATTGGCAAAAGTGTCATCGCCGCCACCTGTATTGCCAAGCAGTTCTTGACTCAAATCGACATCTTGCACTGCTTTTGCCTTGAACGAACTTAGCTGTTCCGTGACTAAGATTTGTTTGTCGATCTCGTCGGTTGCCTCCGAAAGAACATTGCGGGCATCCACAAGCGCACTATCGATGCTCACTGTCCCGGTCGTTGACGCTGCTTGACTCTTGAGTAGCTCCAATTGAGTGATCTTTGCATTCAGCAATTGTTGCTTTGCCTTTAGTAATTGAACTGCCTGTTCGGCTGCCGTCCACTGGCTATGAGCATTCTCCGCATTTGTTAGCCGGATCTGTTTTGACTCTTGCATTGTGGTCAATCGAGCCTGGACCTCCTGGTATTGTACCTTCTGCGTTTCTGCGTAAGTGCGCAATTCCTGGATAGAAATTACCCTACCGCTAACGGTAGACGTATATGGCTCTCCTGCTTCAAGCAAATCAGCCAATTTCAATAGAAGTTGACCCAGAGAATTGCTGCTCTCCTGAAGTTCCGTGATTTTTCGGTCCAGAAGGGCTACTTCAGCACGTTCCTCTGCTTCAACTAGCTGAAGTCTGGGAATCTCAGCGGTCGCATTTTCAACCGCCAATTTCGCTTTCGTCTGCATGATCTGAATCTCGCCAATGGCATCAATGACTAACTTATCTGCCTGTCCCTGCACTACATCCTGTAATACAGGTAAAGTATCAGTTGAGCAGGCTGACAAAAGGAGTGCAACCAAAAGGGAAACGAAAATAAGGATAGCCGGTCTCTGTTTCATACATGGACTCCTGTTCTTGCGTTGGTCTTTGGATTGGTGGACAAACGTAGTAAAAAAGAAGATTTTCTCCCGTGATAGCATCAGAAAACTCACGAGTTTTCGCGAGCAACATTTACAAGATATTTCTATTGCTCACGGCAATACAGTTTATGAACCTGAAATTGGACGCCAAAATCTCTGAGCGTCTTCAAATAATTCAGTTGTGCTGTTTGATAAAAGAGATGTAAATGCTGAGATGTTTACACATGCGAAAAACGCGAAAGCATACTCATTCAGCAGCCGGTTGCAGAGAGGTGTTGGAGGGATTCGATGCACAACCGGCAAGCAACCATATAGCAAGTATACACTCATTAGAAGAAAGATGCAAGAAGTACTTTTTAGCAAATGATGTCAATGTTGACACAATAGCGGGAATGGCAGAAAATGTTCGATGGCATTGGCGCGCATCACCTGACAGATGCGCAGGTGCGGCTCAATTTCACTGCAAGTTTTCATACTCTGCGCATCTGTCAGGTGGCGATTATTCCAGCATACGAAGTGAGGTCTCTGTTGTACGACTATACCAGCGAAAGCGCAGTGCCCACCGGCAACCGCGCGCTCTATACTCGCAGCTATTTCTATCCCTTTGTTGCAGTCTTTTCCCCCTTTCGCTACAGCGTTTTGGCCGAGATCAGTCGGCGCGCCTGGTTTCACTACTACACCCGGCTGGGCGCAGAGATCGCCTTTGCCCCCAAAACCCTTGTGTACAATGCGGATGGCCGCCCCTATTTGGATCTGAAATGGCTATGCGAACAGGACGTGGCCTTTGCCGGTCTACAGCCGCCTGTGCTGCGTCTCAACGGCGCACCGGTCGCCATCTGCGCCTGGGAAAAACCCGGTCTGCTGGCCGCTTTCAAGCTGGGGCGCAACCAGAAAAAGATCGCCGATCTGCTCAACAGCCTTTCCAATGAGATGCCTGCCATCACCGCGCGCATCCAGGGCTGGCACAAAAAAGTGCTGGCGCTGCGCTGGACCCAGGCCGAAATCCTGCAAATTATGGAGGAGATCGAGCAATTCGGCACACAGAGTCTGATGGCCTATTTTGCCGCCCGCCACAATCTGGAACGCAGCCATAACGAGCTGGTCAACCTGCTCCCCGGCGACAACGCCCACCAGCTACACCTGATCAACAGCGCACTCTCCGATCTGGACGGGTTGACGGAGTTGCGTCTGACCGGCGAGATTCTGGCATTGGCCCGCCTGGCTGCCGCGGATAGCAAACTGATGGCGTGGCTTGCGCAGCCCCCTACAGCCAACTGGACGGAGAGCGTTCCGCCCGGCCGCTTTGCCGACGTTCTGCGCCACCTCTTGGCGGGCTTCGGCCATTGGGCCACGGACGTGGGCGAGATGGCCCATCCCACCTGGACAGAAAAGCCAGAACTTCTGCTTTCTGCTATAGTGGCCTGCGCCAAAAGCCAGGCCACAGAACCCCAGCGCGCCCCATCCAGCGCGGCCCGCCAGCAACTGCTGGATTCTGTGCCGGGGGGGGCACGCAAGCAGGCCGAACAACTCTTGGCATCCCTGGCCGCGTTGACGATCCTGCAAAGCCAGGCTCTGCACGCCTTTGCCTATCTGCTGGCTGGGACGCGCACGTGGGCGCTGGCCGCGGGCGCAGAGGCAGCCGCCGACGGTCGTCTACTCGACCCCCAGGACGTCTTTCTCTTTGAATTGGAAGAGATCAAACAGATGATGACCGGTGAATGGAACATCACCCACACCAACGAAATCCGCCAGCGGGCCGAAGATCGGCGCAGCAGCTATGCCCGTTGGCAGACACGGCGCGCGCCCGCGGCTTTCTTTGGCGATGCGCCGGCGTGGCTGGCGCGTCCGGGTCTGCCGTCGAACGCGGCGACCAGCGGCTGGCGCGTGCCCGCGCTCGGCGCGCTCGGCGCGGCCTACGACGAATTGGTGGACGGCTCGGCGGGCACAGTTGAACAGTAGAAAATGCGTGAATTCCACCTGGCCCTGACATTTCTGACGACGGTGCCTCTGCCGACAAAGCGTACAGAAGCGTTCTCGTCGGCGCAGGCAACGGGGCGGGCCTTTGCCTGGTATCCGCTGGTGGGGCTGCTGATCGGTCTGCTGCTGGCGGGTGCGGCGTGGCTGCTGGCCTGGACGCCCCTAGCCGCGACGGTGCAAGCCGGTCTGCTCCTGCTGCTGTGGACGGGGATCACTGGCGGGCTGCACCTGGACGGGGTGATGGACAGTTGCGACGCGCTCTTTGCCCCGGTTTCTGTGGAGCGGCGGCTGGCGATTCTGAAGGATGTCCACACTGGGGCTTTTGGTGTGATTGGGTTGTTCTTTGTTCTGGGGTTGAAGTGGACGCTGCTGGCCGATCTGTTGGATCGCTCCTCCTTCTGGCCCGCGCTGCTGCTGGCCCCGCTCTGGGGGCGCTGGATGCTCGTCTGGGCGGCGCAGCGCTTCCCCTACGCTCGCAGCGACGGCAGCCTGGGCAGTGCGATGACAGCCGGTCTTTCCCCGCGGGAATTGTGGATCGCCAGCCTCTGCGCCCTGCTCGTGCAGGCGGCATTGGGCGTTGGGCAGCCACTGCTTTTCGGCGTTTTGCTTGCGCCGTTGACGGGTCTTTTCCTGGCCCGCTGGGCGGCAAGCAAATTAGGCGGCGGGCTGACCGGCGATCTCTACGGCTTTCTCTGCGAAACGACGGAACTGCTGGCGCTATTGGCTTTGGGGCTTTTGGGCGGCGTCAAATGGCTATGATACACTTTGGCCGTGAAGAATAGGACGCAGATTTTCATGATTTGAATTGATCTGCGCTGATCTTTGTTTCAATCTTTTTAATCTGCGTCCCTCTTGGAAAGGGCAGGCATGAACGTTTTCTGGCAGAAGCTGAAGCATTACTCGCAGGTTGTCGGCGACTTTCAGGCCCGGCTCATCCTTACTGTTCTCTACGGGCTGCTGGTCTTGCCCACCGGGCTGATCGCCAAAATCGGCGGCACATTGCTGGATGAGAAGCGGCGGGCCGCGACCTCCTATTGGCAGGCGCGGCCTGACGACAAACCATCCATCCGTGCGGCGCGCGGCCAGGGCTAGACGATGTACATTCTGGGAATCTCCTGCTACTATCACGACGCCGCGGCCGCGCTGCTACAAAACGGCCAACTGGTGGCGGCAGCCGAAGAAGAGCGCTTCTCCCGGATTAAATTTGACCCAAACTACCCCCAGCACGCTATAGACTTCTGTCTGCGTCAGGCCGGCATCAGCGCGCAGGAGTTGGATTACGTCGTTTTCTACGAAAAGCCCCTGCAAAAATTCGAGCGCATTCTGCTCTCCACCCTCTCCGGCACACCGCGCACAGTCAAACTCTTCCGCGAGGCGATGGCGACCTGGTTCAGCGAGAAGCTCTGGATCAAATCCCACCTGTTGAGCAAACTGAACATTCCCGCCAAGAAGCTGCTCTTTGTCGAGCATCACCTGACCCACGCGGCCAGCGCCTTCTTCTGTTCGCCCTTCAAAGAGTCGGCCATCCTGACGATTGACGGCGTGGGCGAATGGACCACGACCGCGCTGGGCCGGGCCACGGCGGATTGGGGCGACGGCGGCACGAACGCCCTCCATTTGGAGCAGGAGATTCGCTTTCCCCACTCGCTGGGCCTTTTCTACTCCGCTTTTACGGCCTGGCTGGGCTTTCAGGTCAACAACGGCGAGTACAAAGTGATGGGCATGTCGCCCTACGGCCAACCGCGCTATCTGGACAAAGTGGCGCAGGTGCTGCGTCTGGCCGACGACGGCTCCTTTGCCCTGAATATGGACTATTTCAGCTTCCACACCTCGACCAGCGACACCTACAACCGGCGCTTTGTCGAACTTTTTGGCGAACCGCGTGACCCGCAAAGCGAATTTATCACCGATCTGACCCATCCCAACGGCACAGGCAACCCGGACCGCGGCCTGCGCGCCCGCAACCAGCACTACGCTGATGTGGCGATGTCAATCCAGCGCACTACCGAAGAGGCGATTCTGGCGATGGTGCGCCAACTCCACAAGACAACCGGCAGCGAGAATCTCTGCATCGCGGGCGGCGTAGCCCTGAACAGCGTCGCCAACGGGCGTATCGTGCGCGAGGGGCCGTTCAAAAATGTCTACATCCAGCCCGCGGCGGGGGACAGCGGCGGCGCGCTGGGCGCGGCGCTCTACGCCTGGCACGTCCTGCTGGGCAAACCGCGCTCCTTTGTGATGGAACACGCCTATTGGGGCGAAGAATACAGCCCGGCACAGGTAGCCGCTTTTCTGCGCGCAAAGGGGTTGCCCTATCGCGAGGTGGCGGATGACCGGTTGTTGGACGAGTTGGTGGATGACCTGACCGGTGGGCGGGTGGTCGGCTGGTTTCAGGGCCGTTTTGAATGGGGCCCCCGCGCCTTGGGCAACCGCTCCATTCTGGCCGACCCACGCAGCGAGGCGATGAAGGAGATCGTCAACGAGAAGATCAAATTCCGCGAGCCTTTCCGTCCCTTTGCCCCGGCGATTTTGGAGGAGCGGGCCGCCGACTACTACGCCACGCCCCGTCTGGACGAGAATCTGTTGGCGCGCTATATGCTGCTGGTCAGCCCTGTGCGGGCGGAACGCTGGGCGGAAGTGCCCGCGGTGACGCATCTGGGGTCGGGCCGTTTGCAGACCGTGCGCCGGGCCTGGAATCAGCGCTACTATGACCTGATCGCCCGCTTTGGCCAGGCCACGGGCACGCCTGTGCTGCTCAATACATCCTTCAATCTGCGCGGCGAGCCGATTGTCACCAGCCCGCAGAACGCCTTCAATACATTTGTGGGCAGCGATATTGACGTGCTGGTGTTGGGCAATTTCATCCTGCGCAAAAGCGAGATGGGCGGGCGCTGGGACCCGCAACACAAAGGCGCGCTGGGGGAATAACCGCCAACAAGAATGGAACGCGGATGGGCGGATTGAGCAGATGAACGCGGATCAAATCCGTAAATTCTGCAATCCGTGTCCTTCTACTGGTTTTGAATGATGCGTCGGATTAGTAGCCTTCTTTTGCTTGTCATCTTCTATACACTCTTGGCCGCGGCCTGCGCCGAGGTTGGCTTGCGTGTTGGCCGCGCCGCGCCGCCCGCGCAGAGCAGCGGCTGGTTCTGGGCCGCGCCCGATCCCGTCACCGGCTGGAGCCATATCCCCAACAGCAGCGGACGCGCCTTCAATCCTCTCTACGAATACGACGCGCAGGTGACCTTCAACAGCCGGGGCATTCGGGGAGCCGAATCTCTCGGCTACGCCAAACCCGATGGCGTCTACCGGGTGCTGTTGCTCGGCGATTCCTTTGTCGAAGCCGTCCAGGTCAACGACGGGGAGACGCTGGGCGAGCAGGTGCGGATGTTGCTGGAAGAGGGGTTGGGGCAGCCGGTGGAGGTGGTCAACGCGGGGGTGAGCGGTTTTGGCACAGATCAGCAACTGCTCTGGCTGCGCGAGGAGGGGGTGAAGTATGCGCCGGATCTGGTGCTGCTGGCGGTCTACCCCCACAACGACTTTATGAACAATGCCGAAGTGTTGGAATCGGCCAATCAGGGGGCCATCAACAAACCCTTCTTTGGGCTGGTGGATGGCAATCTGCAACTGCGCTACTATCCCTTTGATCCGGCGACAGTGCCGGGCGTGACCAGCCCCTTCGCCGAAGTGGCAGCGCCCGACAGCCCGCCGGGGCCGCTGACCGGGTTGGCCGAACGGCTGCGCCCCCGCTCCGCCCTCTACCGCTACTTCGACCCGCGCATCCGTCTGGCTGCGCCCCGTCTGGCAGCCTGGCTGGCGCGTACTGGGCTGCTTGCGCCGGGCCAGGAGAGCCAACTGGTGGCGCAGGGCGAAGGGTATGTGCCCCTGACCTACCGGGTCTATGCGCAACCGCTGACCGCCGAATGGCAGAAGGCGGTGGCCCTGACAAGCGCGCTGTTTGGCGAAATCGAGCAGACCGCCGAACAGATGGGTGCGACCAGCGCTGCGCTGCTGATCCCATCGCCCGAAAGCATTGACAGCGAACGCTGGCAACGCATTCTGAGCCAATTCCCGGCCATGCAAAGCGGTGTGTGGGAGAGAGAGCAAGCGGAGCAATTGGCCCTGGCCGGGCTGGCGCAGGCGAGGATACCGGCCACATCCCTGACCGACACCTTCCGGCAGAACTTCGCGGCGGGCCCGCCGCTCTATCTGGCGGAAGACGGCCACTGGACAGCCGCGGGCCACGCGTTGGCGGCGCGGGCCACTGTCAACTTTTTGGCAGAGAGCGGAGTCATCCCCGCACTGGCCGGCCATTCCCTGCCCTTGCGTCTTCCCACGCCCGCCCGTACCCTGTGGGACTGGGTTGTGCTGCTGGTCGTTGCGCTGCTGGTCGTCTCGCTGGTCTGGAATGTTGTGGAAGTCGGCCCGCTGCGCTGGCTGCGTCAGGTGGGTGCGGGCCTCTCGACGGTTGTCGAATTGTTCGGCTATGTCGCGCGCCAGCGTCAATTTGCCCTCCTGCCCCTGCTGGTCATCCTCCTCGCCTTTGCCGGCCTACTGATTCTGGCCCAGGCTTCGGTGGTGGGGCCGTTCATCTATACACTGATCTAAAGGCGGCAGACCGCAGACCGCAGACCGCAGACCGCCGTCCGCCGTCCGCCGTCCGCCGTCCGCATTCCGCATTCCGCATTCCGCATTCGGGAGACCAGATGCCCTCACTCATCTTTATTCTCGGCGGGGCGCGCAGCGGCAAGAGCGATTATGCGTTGGAAGTGGCCCGCAGCTTGGCTGGCGACGGTCCGCTGCTTTTTATCGCCACGGCCCAGGCGGGTGACGACGAGATGGCCGAGCGCATCGCCCGCCACCGCAGCGAGCGCCCCGATCACTGGCAAACCCTGGAAGCGCCCCTGGCTGTCGGCCATCTCTGGCAGGAATACCAAATATCCAATACCCAATCTTCCACCCCCCGCGTCGCGGTCCTCGACTGTCTTACTCTTCTCGTCTCGAACCTGCTCTTTGCCGGGGAGGGTGACCCGGAGAGCGCAGACGAGTCTGTGCTGCAGCGCCGGGTAGACGCTGAGATCGACGATCTGCTGGCCGCCCAGACCAGCCTGGAGATTCCGCTGATCGTCGTCAGCAATGAAGTGGGCTTAGGGATTGTCCCCGCGGGGCGCATCAGCCGTCTCTACCGCGACCTATTGGGGCGGGCCAACCGTCGTCTGGCCGGGGCCGCGGATCACGCGCATTTTCTGCTGGCGGGCATTCCGCTCGACCTGAAAGCGTGGCAGGCTGCCTCTATACTGGTAGGGCGGACAGACAGTCCGCCCTACGATGAAAAGTAGGGCGGACTGTCAGTCCGCCCTACAGAAATTTGCATCGTCAGTCGGCACTTATCGCCGACTGGACAGTGACGCGCATGGCGGTGCATCTTTGGCCGTCAATGTCGGTGTCTATAAATTCTGGCATACAGACCAGCCGGATTCCCTCGTTTTTTACAAATTTCTGGGCTGTGATGACTGCTTTGAACATTCCATAGGTGGCGACCATACCAATCGCCTGAATCTCGGACTGTTGGTGATCGCGGATCTGTCCGGCGATGGCGCCAGCAACCAGTGCTGGCGGGGAATCGGCGGCCACAAGCAATAGACGTCTTTCCAGGTTTCTGGTGTTCATTTTTTTTTTGCTCCTCGATGATGGGTGGGATGGGGATGCAGTGCTTGAATGAGCCACTGGGAGCAGATGGGATTGTCTTCGTCGAGAGTTCGATTTTTTTGTCTGCACGGCCTCCTGTCTACTAGCGCTGCAATGGACCATCTACGCCTACAGCATAGCAACTATCGTCTTCTCTGCACTATCCTCTTCCTATCACGATCCTATCAATCGCAAGCGCAATAGGGCGTAAACCTACTTGTCAGCCAGCCCGCTTTCCGGTACAATATCAATATCAATAGACCGCAGACGACAGACGGCGGAGCGCAGATAATCTCTCCACCCGTTGCGGTCTACTGAGTATCAGCAGTCCGTCGTCCGCTGTCCGCAGTCTGCCGTCCGCTGTCCACTTTGTCAGGAGTAGTCCGTTTGCCAATTCGGCCTTTCGCTCCGGGCGATGCGCTGCTTGTCCAACGCCTGAGCCGCTATGCCACAAGATTTCATATTGGAAGATTTTTGTTACAGCCATCTTCCCCTCTCCAGGCCGCCTTCAGCGCCTATTTGCCCTGGGCGTATAGGAGCGGCATCACTTATGTTTTGCGGCAAGAGGAACACGGCCTGGCCCGTGCCGGCTTTGTGCAATGGCAACTGCACCCCGGCCGGGCCGAGGCTGACCTGCTGGCGCTTAGCCCGGCGTTGGACGCGCCCAACGGTCATCCAGCCGTCTGGCACAAGTTGCTGGCAGAAAGCGCGCTGGCCCTGGCCGATCAGCAGTTCCGCCGCCTCTACAGCGAACTCTCCGATCAGCCCCTACTGGTCAATACATTTATGCAGGCGGGCTTCCATCTCTACGCCAGAGAGACGATCTGGCGTCTGGCGACGGAACCCCTGGCTTTTGCGGCCAGCGCCGGGACGGCTCTGCGCCCACAAAGCGGTCAGGACCGTTGGGCGCTGGAACAACTCTACGCCCGCATTACACCTGCGCCTGTGCGCCAGGCCGAGGCTGTTGATGGGGAGGGCGGGCAATTTGCGCCGCCAATTCTCTTCAATCGTCACCGCCACCAGCCGTTGACCAGTTTTGTGCTGGATGGAGCGGACGGTCTGGTCGGCTGTGTACAGATCATCTGGGGCAAAACAGGGGTCTGGTTGCGGCTGTGGGTGGACAGCAACGATCCGGACACCAGCCGTGTCCATCTGTTGTTGCGCCACGGCCTGCAACAGATCGCTGGTGCGTCCGCACGCGGGCCGGTCTATTGTGCAGTGCGCGACTATCAAAGTGGACTCTCGTCCATTTTGGAGGAATACGGCTTTGCGCCCTTTACGGATCGGGTGCGCATGATGCGGCCCATCTGGCAGCGGGCCAAAAAAGCCGTGGAAAACCGCCTGCCATCCCTGGAGGGCGTAGCCGAGGCCATGCCCGGTTCTCTGGTCATGCCCCAGGCCACAAGTGAAAGGAGGGGAACAATGGAACTTCTCACCCCGCGGGTACGTACTGCCCATAATCGCAGTGAGAAAAGTGACGTAACGACGTAGCCAAGCAAAAGTGGACGCAGATTCCAATCATTAAAATCTGCGTCCCAATCCTCACAGGAACCTATGACACAAAGCAACCTATCCAACGCAAGCACGACAAACACTCTGCAAAGCAAAGCGCAGGGCAAAATGGCCCTGCGCATCACCGATGATCTGGACCTGCTGCTGGACGTTCTGCCTCGGCGCATTCAAGACGCGCTGCGCGCGATCGGACGGCCCGCCGATCTGATCGAAATCGTGATGGACCTGGGCCGTCTGCCCGAGGCGCGCTTCACCGACGGCGAAATCTATCTAAGCGCCGACGAGATCAGCGCGGACGATGTGCGCAATGTCATCGAAAAGATCGGCGTATTTGGCACAGACAACCGGGCCGGGATCGAGCGCACCCTGCACCGCATCTCCGCCATCCGCAACCGCAAGGGGCTGGTGATCGGTCTTACCTGCCGCGTGGGGCGGGCCGTCTATGGCGTGATTGATATCATCGAAGACATTGTGCTCAGCGACAAGAGTATTCTGCTGCTGGGGCGGCCCGGCGTGGGCAAGACAACCCTCCTGCGCGAGGCGGCCCGGGTACTCAGCGAGAAAAAGCGGGTGGTCATTGTGGACACCAGCAATGAGATCGCGGGCGATGGCGATATTCCCCACCCGGCTATCGGGCGGGCGCGGCGTATGCAGGTGGCAACCCCGGAGCTTCAGCACGAAGTGATGATCGAAGCCGTGGAAAACCACATGCCCGAAGCGATTGTGATTGACGAGATTGGCCGAGAATTGGAAGCACTGGCCGCGCGTACCATCGCCGAGCGCGGCGTGCAGCTGATCGGCACGGCCCACGGCAACACCCTGGAAAATCTGCTCCTCAACCCCACCCTGTCGGACCTGGTGGGCGGGATTGATTCGGTGACTCTTTCCGACGAGGAGGCCCGGCGGCGCGGCACCCAGAAGACTGTGTTGGAGCGCAAAGCGCCGCCCACCTTCGACGTGCTGATCGAAATTCAGGACCGCAAGCGTATGATCATCCACCAGAACCTGGCAGACGCGGTGGACGCCATTCTGCGCGGCTGGACTGTCAGCCCGGAGGTGCGCTGGATTGATGAAAACCAGGCTGTGCATGTGGAGAAAGTGGCTGATCAGGGCGACAACAAACGCATGACCAGCAACGGGCGGCGCGAGAACGGTCATCGCCCGCCAGAGGGGGAACGGCGCAACAGTCGGCGGCGTGCGGCGGACGAGGAGGGGATGGATAGCCCTGTCGGCAGCGAAACGGTCGTTGCAGAGAAAGGCTCGCGGCCTGTGCGCATCTTCCCCTACGGCATTGGCCAAAACCGGCTGCGCTCTGCGGCCAAGAGCCTGAATGTCAATCTGGAGATCGTTGCCGAAATCAACGACGCCGATATTGTGATGACGTTGAAGAACTACTACCGGCAGAAGCCCCAGCCCATTGTGGATGCGGAACGGCGCAGTGTGCCGGTCTACGTGCTGCGCAGCAACACTGTCACCCAAATGGAGCAGTGTCTGCTGGATGTCTTTCACCTGAACGGGCCGAACTCGGAAGCGGCTTTTGATACGGCGATGCGCGAAACCCAGGATGCGATCCAGCGGCTGCTCAAAGGCGCTGACTCGGCGGAACTCCAGCCCCAGGCGGCCGCCATCCGCAGCCAGCAGCACCAGTTGGCCCGCGCCGCCAATCTGGTCAGCCATAGCTACGGGCGGGAACCCCACCGCCGGGTGCGTATCTTCAATCAGTAGACCGCAGACAGCAGACCAGCGACCGGGGCGATAGTCGTAGGTTGGGTTCTCCCGGCAAGAGAGTGCCATCTACAAGACTCGTCTGTGCCGGGAGAACCCAACTTTAACCAATAGACCGCAGACAGCAGACCAGCGACCGGGGCGATAGTCGTAGTGCCGGGAGAACCCAACACGCTGCGGTCTACTGTTAATCAGTAGACCTTCTGCAACCACAAAGACACGAAAACACAAAGAAGAAAAAGTTCGCTTTTTTCTCTTCCTTCGTGTCTTTGTGCCTTTGTGGTTGCTCATCTTTCGCACGAAACAAAAAGGCAAGCAGTGTTTATTACCTTTGAAGGGCCGGACGGCAGCGGCAAGACCACCCAAATTCGTCTGCTGGCGGGTTGGCTGCGCACGCAGGGCTGGGTCGTCGTCACCACCCGGGAGCCGGGCGGGACGCGTATCGGCAACGGTATCCGTTCTCTGTTGTTTGATATTGACCACACCGAAATGACGCCGCGCACCGAGACGCTGCTCTTCAACGCGGCCCGCGCCCAGATCGTACACGAGGTAATCCGCCCCGCCTTGCAGACCGGGCAGATTGTCCTCTGTGACCGTTTCGCCGACAGCACACTGGCTTACCAGGGCTACGGCTACGGCCAGGATCGGGCGGAGTTGGGCCGGCTGATCGGCTATGCCACCGGCGGTCTGACCCCCGATCTGACGCTCTATTTGGATGTGCATCCAGAAGTGGGGTTGGCGCGCAAACAGGCGGGCGCTGGGCAGGAATGGAATCGGCTGGATGCCCAGACCGTCGCTTTTCACCGCGCGGTAGAGGCGGGGTATCGGGAATTGATCGCGGCGCAGCCGGAGCGTTGGCGTGTGGTGGATGGCGAACAGCCGGAAGAGGCAGTCCACCAGGCAATTGTGGCGGTAGTGACTGGCCGGCTGCCTGTACAAGCAAAGGAACGACGATGAAACTGATTATCGCGATTGTCAACAGCGACGACAGCCGCAACCTGCTGGAACGGTTGGGGCGACAGGGCTTCTCGGCCACCGTGACCAGCTCGGCGGGCGGCTTTCTGCACGTAAGCAATTCGACGATCTTCTGCGGGGTGGACGACAGCGAACTGGCCGAGGCCCTGACCGTCATCCGCGAGAGCTGCACCAGCCGGGTGCAGTATGTCACTCCCCTGCCGCCGGTGATGGAGCCGGGGGAGATGCACATCCCCACGCCTGTGCAGAAGCATGTGGGCGGCGCAACTATTTTCGTCGTGGATGTGGAACATTTCGAGAAGGTGTAGGTGTAGTAGGGATTGGGGACTGGCGACCGGGGACTGGCGACCGTAGCTGTTCCAGTCCCCGATCCCCAGTCCCTTCACTCAAAACCTCCCATCCCCGGCATCCCGCCCATCATCCCCCCGCCGTCGTCCCCGGCCAGATCGGGCATGGACTGTTCGATGGATTCTGGGTTTTCCCCCGCTTCCAGCCGGTTCATCACCTCCGCCATCTCCGCGTCCAGCGGCTCGCCCATCTCATCGCTCATGCGGCGCATAAAACCGGCCAGCGCGCGCGGGTCTTCGCTTTCCAACCCGGACATCAGCGAGGCGTCGTCGGCCATAGATTCCATGCGGCTCTCCTCCGAACGCAACATACGCACCCGGCTGACCAGACGGCGCAGACGGCGACCGCTGCACGTGGGGCAGGCCGCGGCCGCGTCGCTGGCCTCTGACATTGTGCGGAAGAAGACGCTTACCCGCTTCGTGCAGTCGTAGCAATAGTATTCGTAGATGGGCATGGGGAACCTTTCTGCGTTTGGTAGGGGCGCTGCTTGCTGCGCCCGCT
>CAMDEX010000137.1 GCA_945897075.1 Litorilinea aerophila | reverse complement strand
GCGATGCGCGGCTGGCTCTCCTTCTTGAATTTCTTGATGAGCGTGCCTTTGAACTCGGACTTGTAGGTGATGACCTCGACCAGAGCGGGGAATTGGGGGTACATCTGGGCAAAGACATCGGCCAGACGCAGCGCGTGCTCCTGGGTCATAGCAAAGACAATCGTCTTGCCGGGCCACTGGCCCGACGCATCCTTGCGGCAGACATCCATGAATTCCTGCCACTGGCGGCGCAGGGTGTCCGTGTTGCTCACCTTACGCTCCAGTTCCGTGCCCGAATAGTCCAGGTCATCCGGGTCAATGCCCTGCTCGATCAGCGCGTTGCGCTCCTCTTCGCCCAGCTCGTCGCCCCGGATGCCGGCGCGCTGGAAGCGCGTCTGGGCCGCGTACAACTCGAAATCCACCAGATGGCGGTCGCGGATCGCATCTTCGTAGCCGTAGAGAAAAGTCGGCGTCTCGTCGTAGCACTCAAATTCCAGAAAGGTGTTGCGGTCAATAAAACCGGCGGGGGTGGCGGTCAGACCGATCATGCGGGCGTCGAAATAGTGCAGCACTTCGTTCCATTTGTTGAAGATGGAGCGATGCACCTCGTCAAAGACTATCAAATCGAAGAAGGCCGGGGTAAATTCCTGGAAGATGTTGCTCAGAGTCTGCAAAGTGACGGCATAGAGCCGTTTTGTTCTGTCCAATTTGTGGGAAAGCAGACGGACGCAGGGTTCACTGGGGATGTGTTCCTCGAAGCCCTCCTCGATCGCCTGTTTGACCAGTTCGTTGCGGTCCGCCACAAAGAGGATGTTGCGGGCCTGGTTGACGCACAGAAAGAGATCCACCAGAGACATAGCCGTGCGCGTCTTGCCCGTGCCTGTCGCCATCACCAGCAACGCCCGGCGTTTGCCCTGTTCAAAGGCTTCCCCCACCCGGCGGATAGCCTCCATCTGGTAGCTGCGGTCGGTGATGGCGCTGTTGATTGGAATGTCGGCAAGACTCTTGCGGTTCTGGCGCAGATAGAGCAGATTTTCCAGATCGGCGCGCGCGAAGAAGCCCTGCACCAGCCGCCGGTTGGCCTGGCCCGCGTCCAGAAAATAGGTATCCAGCCCGTTACACAGAAAGGCAAAGGGGGCAAAACTCTGGCGTTTCGCCAGTTCGGTCACATAAAACGCAGCCTGGGCCTGGGCCAGCCGGGGATCGATGCTCGTGCGCTTGGCTTCCACAATGGCGAGGATCTCGCCGTTTTCCCGGAAGAGCACATAATCGCTGATACCGCTGGGCAGAGTGACATTCAAGTCAAGTCCTTTTGCGCGCAGGATATTCAGGTCACTGTGCAACCGCAGCCATTCCTGGGGATCGAAGCCATCCACCGGAATTTCCTGCCCCACCTGCTGGGGGTTGCGCACATCCCAGCCCGCCGCGGCCAGGGCGGGGTCGATCCGTTCTTGGCGTGTGGTCGCTTCTGTGGTCATCAGGGATGCTGCCACCAGATGGGAAGTGGGAGATGAAAAATGCAGGTTTATTCTATTACACTTTACTAAACTACTCAATTTCGGGCATGTCTTCCTCAATTTGACGCGGTGAAGGGAAGGGTGTAGCGTAGGGTGGGCGCGCTGCCCACTGTCATCAGAGCCGTTGGTTAATATTGCCCGGTGGAAGATGAGACGTGAGAGGTGAATACGTGAAACGTGAAGACGTGAAACGTGAAGACGTGAAACGTGAAGACGTGAAACGTGAAGACGTGAAACGTGAAGACGTGAAACGTGAAGACGTGAAACGTGAAGACGTGAAACGTGAGAGAAGCCGATGACCTCACGTTTCACGCATCACGTTTCCTTAAACATCAATAGGAGGAAAGAAGAATGCTGAACGTCTTGCGTTCACCGGCTGGGTTGGTGCGGGGATTGACTTTTCTGGCCGTGGCGCTGGCGCTGCTGTTCTGGCTGGCCCCGGCGGAACGGACACTGGGCACGGGGATGCGCTCGGTCTATCTGCATGTGGGGCTGATCTGGACGGGGATCGCCGGATTCAGCATCGGGGGGCTGTTGGGGCTGCTCGTCTTCCTGCGCAACGACGCCCAGTTGGACGGCTGGGCGCAGACTGTCGGCTGGGTGGCCTGTGGCTTCTTCGCTGCGGGTTTTCTCTCCAGTATGCTGGCCTCCTCCATCAATTGGGGCGGCGTCTTTCTGGCCGAACCGCGCAACCTCTCGGCGCTGATGGTTCTCTGTGTGGCTCTGATTGTGCAGATTTGGGGAAGCTGGCCGGTCTCGCCGCGGCTGAAAGGGCTGTTCCGGGTGGCGCTGGTGGCTATTTTTATCTGGTCTAATCTGACGACGCCCCTGGTTCTGCACCCCCAAAACCCAATCCGCACCTCTACTTCGCAGGCGATTCAGTACGCTTTCCTGGGGATTTTTCTCCTCTTTTCCCTGGCCGCAGCTCTGTTGGTGGTTGCGCTGCGTGGGGGGGAGGAACGGGAGGAAGGGAGGAAGGGAGGAAGGGAGGAAGGGAGGAAAATTGTGAATGGTGAATGGTGAATGGTGAATGCGGAATCGAAGAGGCCAGACACTCATTGCCTGTCCTCCCTTCCTCCTGTCCTCCCTTCCTCCTGTCCTACTGTCCTACTGTCCCACTGGCTTACTGTCCCACAGATCATCCACGGAGAAGGGGTCGGCGGCTGCGTCCATCTCGTCCATATCCGCCAGATCGCTCTCGTCCACGCTCATACTGTACTCGGTGGCGGCTGCGGGGGCTTTGCGCGCCGATTCCCAGCCAGAATAGCTGGTGGCCGGGGGTGCAGAATAGCTGTTGCCCATGCGGAACTCACCTTCAAAGAAGGCACCCTCTTCCACAACCAGTGTGGCAGACAGGGCCTTGCCGCGCATCTCGCCGGTGGCGCGCACGGTGAAGCGCTCGTCACAGGTGATCTCGCCGTTGGCCGAGCCGGCCACGACGACGTTGCGCGCCTTGACAGTGGCCGAGAGGGTAGCATTTTCGGCCACTGTCACAGTGCCGTTGCACTCGATCTCACCTTCAAAGGTGCCTTCGATGATCAAATCCGAGTCGGAACGGTAGTTCCCGCTAAAATGGGACTGGGCATCGATTACCGTAGCCTGACCGGTAGGGCGGGCCTGGCGGCTGCCGCCTTGCATAGGCAGATCGGGGTAGGGCAGATTTTCTCTTGCAATGTTGCTCATCGCTGGCATACTCCTCGTTTGTTCACTCATCACAGCCGGCGGCACAGATGCCGGAGCCGGGGCAAAGGGACGTTGGGCGGGCTGGTTGTCGTATACGTCGGTCACTTCAGCGGGCTGAGCAGGGTAGGGCATGTTGCGGTGCGGTCGTTGCCCCGCGTTTTCATACCAGCTAGACGCGTCTGTCGCCTGGCCCTTGGCGGCTGCCTTTGCTTCGTCGTCTTGTTTGTCTTTTCGAAAGAATTGCATTGTTTTGCCTCCGCGCATATACGCGCAATCTTTGAGAGCATACCAGACCCAACGGCTCTCATGCAAAAACAGGTGGACGTTGGGTATAGCAATGATGTTTTTTGTCAACAGCGGGGTGCAAAGTTCCGTTTGCACCGTCCGGCAAAGGGCCAGGTGCCGACTGTGTACATGCCGATCTGCTTGCGCCCTTTTTGGAAGGCTGGCAAGTTTATGCGTAGTCAGCCCCCAGCCTGATGCAGCCATAACGCAGCCTGCGCCGCACTTGTTCCGGTCAGCATACCCTTTCGATGGTCGCGGCGCTTTGACGCCTGCTCCTACAACCCCTATAATTAGTTTGGCGTTCTCTGATCCATCGCTCAATCATTTCCCCTGAATCTACGCAGCCAAAGGAGTCATTCCCATGAAAATCACTGATTTGAAAGTTCACGTCCTGGAATGGGAGCGCCCTCCACATCACTGGCGCGACGGTTTGCCCCGCGGCGGCCCCAAAGGGCGCGAAACCTTCCTGCGCATTTTGACGGACGAGGGCGTGGAGGGCCACAGCACCCACTGGCGCGACGCCAACATTGACGAGCTCAAATGGAAGCTCATCGGTCGCGACCCCTTGCGCATTGAGGAAATCTGGCAAGACCTCTGGCGCAACCTGCGCAGCTCAACTTTTGGCGGCGCAATTGACGCAGTAGATGTCGCGCTTTGGGATCTGATGGGCAAAGTCACTGGTCAGCCCGTTTACCGACTGCTCGGCGGTGCGCGCAACCGCCTCCCGGCCTACGCCAGTACGCTGACACTTGATTCGATCAAGGAATTTCTCGATCTCGCCGACGATGTGTTGAGCCGTGGCTACCGGGCGATCAAGCTCCACGCCTGGGGCCGCGTGCAGGACGATGCAGACCTCTTCCGCGCCCTGCGTAAGCACGTTGGCGACGACATCGTGCTGATGTACGATGCCTCCAGTATGTTTACCTACGAGGATGCGCTCTACCTGGGCCACGTCCTCGAAGATCTCAACTACTATTGGTATGAAGAGCCAATGGATCACCTGAACCTCACCGCGTTGGCGCGCCTGGCCGACGCACTGACCATTCCGCTGGCCGTAGCAGAGGCCACGGTTGGTGGCCCCTTCAATGCCCTCGACCATATCATGGCGGGTGCAGCCGACATCATCCTCACCGACCCGATTCTCAAGATGAAGGGCGGCTTGACTGGTGTCATGAAGACCGCGCACATCTGCGAGGCATTTGGGATGCAATGTGCCATCCACGGCTGGATGATTCCCTGCCTTCACGTCGCCTGCGCCATCCCCAACTGCCGCTACTTCGAGTCTCTCCAGCCCGAAGGCTTTTTCATCCCACCTGGCATGCACACGGCATCCACCGAGATCGCCCCGGATGGCACAGTCGGCCCCTGGGAAAAGCCCGGCCTCGGTATGGAAATAGATTGGAAGTGGATTGATTCGCATACGGTACAAACGCTTGGGTAGATACAGGACTTACGCAGTTACGCCTGGGAACGCCAGCATCCTGCTGGCTGCCGCCAGGGATGGCGGCGTTCCCGGCTGTGTAAGCCCTGAAATAATAACGCTGATAGCGACAACTGCCAACCATCCACCCAGACCAACAAGAGCTATGCCCGTCTACACCACTGCCGACGAACTCTACACTGTTTTGAAACTGGTTTTTGCGCGGGTCAACCAAAAACCAGAACAGATCGAGACCTTTACCAGCAGCAATCTGGTGATTCGTATGCGCTTTTCCGGGCCAGAGGCCGAAGTCCTGTTGGATGGCCGCCAGCCGCCTCTGGAGGTCTTTTTTGGGCCGCGCCCAGGCAACGCAGACCTGGAAATGGCCATGGCTGCGGATTTGTTACACCGCATTTGGCTCGGCCAGGCCAAGCTGCGCGAAGCATTTTTTGGCGGGCAGATTCAGACAAAGGGCAACATCCTGCGCGCGATGAAGTTGACCGACCTCTTCCGGGAAGCCGAAATTGCTTATCCACTCGTTCTGGCCCAACTGCGGCCAAAGTAAACATTTTTGGCCGCTTTGACACCTCTTGTAAGTCCCGTTATAATGTCCCCAGCCGTTCTGCGTACTGCCCTGAAAAAAGTCACCGGCACTTCACGAACTTCGTCGCCAGGAGCAGGCTGTTGCCCCTCGCTTGGGCAGAAAGTGCTGGGGACTTTTTCATCGAAAGGAGCAGAATGAGCGTCACCGATGATATCAAAGCCCGCATAGATATTGTCGATCTCGTCTCCCGCTATGTGCCGTTGAAGCGCGCCGGACGTTCGTACAAGGCGTGCTGCCCCTTTCACGAAGAACGCACCCCTAGTTTTGTGGTCACCCCAGATCGGGGCACCTGGTACTGTTTTGGGGCTTGCGGCGAGGGCGGCGACATCTTCTCCTTTGTCATGAAAAAGGAGAATGTTGATTTTCGCGACGCCCTGCAAATCCTGGCCAAACAAGCCGGCGTAGAGCTGCAACAGGAGCAGGAGGGGGACGACAGCCGAGAGCTGGAGCGGCTCTACGAAGTCAACGCCCAGGCGGCCCACTTTTTCCGCAACCTGCTGCACCGCAGCCCGACGGCCCACCTGGCCCGCGCCTATCTGCAAAAGCGCGGGGTCAATACCGCGGTGGCCGAACTATTCCAGCTTGGCTTTGCCCCAGAGAGTTGGGATGGCCTGCGCGACAACCTGGCGGCCCAGGGCTACGATTTTGCCTTCCAGCACAAGGCCGGGCTGCTCAAATACAACGAGGAACGGGATAGCTACTACGACGCCTTCCGCAACCGGCTGATGATCCCCATCTGTGACCGACAGGGGCGGGTGATCGGTTTTGGCGGGCGCGTGTTGGATGACACGCTCCCCAAATACCTGAACACAGCCGAGACACCCATCTTTCACAAATCCGCGGTGATCTACGGCTTTGACAAAGCCTTCCGCGCCATCCGCGACGCCGACTCGGTTGTGATCGTCGAAGGTTATATGGATGTGATTGCGGCCCATCAGTTTGGCTTTGCCAATGTGGTGGCCTGTATGGGCACCGCCATCACCGAAGAGCAGTTGCGCCAATTGCAGCGCTACACCCACAACTTTGTCCTGGCCCTGGATGCAGACAATGCCGGGCAGCAGGCCACCATCCGGGGCTTGAACCAGGCGCGGCAGGCCCTGGAGCGGGTGACAAAACCAGTGCCTATGCCTAACGGTCGGGTGCGCTTGGAGGAGCGGCTGGCCGTGGATCTGCGCATTGTGGCCCTGCCCGCGGGCCGCGACCCGGACGATATCGTACGTGCAGATGCCGATCTTTGGCGCAATCTGGTGCGTAAGGCGCAGCCTCTGGTTGATTACTATATCAGTGTTGTCACGGCCCAGACCGATTTGGAGAGCGCGCAGGGCAAAGCGCATACAATGGCCGAGTTGGTTCCATTAGTTGCTGATTTACGCGACGAGATCGAACGCGAACATTACATACAGTTATTGAGCAGGCTGTTGCAGATCGAAGAACAGACGATTGCCCATCGTGTGCGGGCAGCAGTCAATTCTGCTAACCACAGAGGAATTTCGCCCACTGAGCAGCAATCTTGGCGTCGTGAACGGGCAGGCCAGGAAGCAGCCGGTCTGCCGGGGTCAGCGCGTGCGCAGCCATCCCCTTTGGCAGAGGGCGGCGACGGTGGCCTACGCTCCGCCCAGCGCCCAAAGTTGGTGGCCAAAGCCACGGCGGATTCGGAAACCCGTATTGAGCATTACCTGTTGGCGACTCTGCTCAGTGAACCGAATCTCCTCTTCTGGCTTTCTGAAATGACGGAAAGGTTGGAGGTTCCGCCCCTGGATGTAGATGATTTGGAGAGAATCGAACACCGGGAGATATTCAGCGGGCTGAAACGTTTTCTGGCGGGTGACGAACTGTGGGATTTGACCCATTTTCAAGAATCTCTTAACGCTGATCTTCACGAAGCCCTGGCAGAATTGATGCTGCACGGGATAGAACTGCCGGACAGGGACACAGAATCGATCCGGGAGGCTCTTGTCAAAGTCCTCATCCGTTTGCGCCGGGAACGGCTCTGGCACGTCTTTAGTACAATCAATTTTCTTCTGCAAGACGCCCAGGAAAGCGGCGACCGCCAGGCACTGCTCGGCTATTCATCGGCCATCAACAGCAACCGCCGGGAGCGTCACCACCTGGACAGAGTTTTGGCCAGCATCAACCGGACGCCCTACGGCGTCACCCGCGTGGAACAAGGCATTCGAACCGCCTGATCATCCCTCGACTGCGAGACAAGCAATGACGACCAGAGAGAAACGGCCACCCAAAGAGATACCTGGCGCAAGCCGCGTTGTGGCAGATCCATCCGCCGAAAGCGAGCTGGATGAATATATCCACATGGGTGAAGCCAAAGTTGAAGAAGAGGATGTCTTTGCAGACATCGAAGAGGAAGAGGAAGACGACGACAATGCGCGTCTGCCCCGCATTGCTCGCGACCTGAAGCTGGAAGAAGAGATCGAACGGGAGCAATATGTGCCCGTCGAAAAGGTGATCGAAGACATCGCCGAGGTCAGCCAGGTGCTGGACCCCGTGCGTATGTATCTGCGCGAGATCGGACGTCACGCCCTTTTGACCGGCGAAGAGGAGGTTTCCCTGGCCAAACGCATCGAAGCAGGCGTCCAGGCGACCGAACACCTGCAAAGCAATAACGGGAATGGTGCCCTGCTTGAAATGCCTTTGGAGGATATTGATTTTGATGAGTTGGATCGCCTGCGCCAACTCATCCGCGACGGCAAGCTGGCCCAGGACCATTTGGCTCAGAGCAATCTGCGCTTGGTGGTCAGTGTCGCCAAACGGTATATCGGGCGGGGGCTGAATTTTCAGGACTTGATCCAGGAGGGCAATGTCGGTCTATTGCGTGCGGTGGAGAAGTTTGATTACTCGTTGGGTTTCAAATTTAGCACCTACGCTACCTGGTGGATCCGTCAGGCCATCAGCCGGGCCATTGCCGACCAGGCGCGCACCATCCGCATCCCTGTGCATATGGTGGAAACGATCAACCGCCAGGTGCGGGTACAGCGCCGTCTGCAACAGGAGATGGGCCGAGAACCGACCGCCGAAGAGATCGCACTGGAAATGGAGTTTCTGGAACCCAAAGAGGTGGAGGAGATTCGCGAAGCCCTGCGCGCCGGTCAGGAATTGGACGCACTTCTCTTCCACCAATTGGCCCGCGCCTCGGCCAAAGTCCAGAAAATCCAGCGTCTGAGCCGCGAACCGATCAGCCTGGATACGCCGGTAGGCACGGAGGAGAACAGCTATCTGGGCGACTTTATTGAAGACGAGAGTCTGCCCGGCCCGGCAGATGCGGCCAGCCGTCGTATGCTCAAGGAGCAGATGAACGAGATTTTGGATGGATTGGCCGAGCGAGAAAGACAGGTTTTGATTATGCGCTTTGGTCTGGAGGACGGCATCAGCCGCACGCTGGAGGATGTGGGCAAGCACTTTAACGTGACCCGCGAGCGTGTGCGCCAGATCGAGGCCAAAGCCCTGCGCAAATTGCGCCACCCCCTGCGCAGCCGCAAACTGCGCGATTATCTGGGGGGATAGTTCGCCTTTTGCATTCGTACCGTTCACCCCAGAATTTGACATCCCTCGCAAAAACCGTATACTAGAGGGCGTAGAACGCCGATCCTCGATAGCTCAATCGGCAGAGCATCCGGCTGTTAACCGGAGGGTTGTTGGTTCGAGTCCATCTCGAGGAGCCAAAGGAAAAAGCCCGTCACCACTGCTGGTGACGGGCTTTTTTTATTTCTTCTTGCGCTTGCGTTGGATTCGCCGTTGCTTCTCGGCTTCCTTGCGTTTGCGCTTCTTTTTCACTGGATCGACTTCTGCTCGCTGAATGATGCGCGGCTCTTTTGCGTCCGCTTGATACTCCTCATCATCCTCCTCCTCTTCATCCTCATCATCCTCCTCATCATCCTCCTCATCATCCTCCTCATCCCAATCATCCCAATCATCCGACAATTCGTCAGAATCAAAGAGATCAAACGGATTTTCCCATATAAGGTTCTGCTCCGCTGTCGTGCGTTCCGCCAGCAGACCCAACTCAATTTGTACGTCCTCCCAATCACCGTGCAGTGTCATTTCCACATTGCCCGAGGCAAAAGCCTGTTTGATCAGCGGCGCGGTCTCAACAGCTTTGAATTCGGTCAGGCAGTCGATCAGGGCAGCGTTGAGAATCCCGTCTTGCACGGCAAACTGTTCGAGCTGCTGTGAAACGATCTGGACACAGCGGGCGCGACTCTCCGGATACTCTTTGCCGATCTCCTCGATTGCAGTGAGGGCACCCACGCACGCCCAAACGCCGTTTTCCGGATCAGCCAGAAAATCTGCCGCCGGCCCCAGCACAGCAGGCCCAATCTGCGCCAGCACACCCGGTACTTCTTCTTGTACCCAGTCATCGTCCCGCTCGTCAATATAGCGCAGCAGGTGGAGCAGAGGAACGATCGCCTCTGTGGCGCGCAACTGGCGCAGGATACGCCAGGCGTGGCTCTGCGCCCAGACCTCGGAAGAATCCGCATCCGCATCGGCCAATTCATCATCATCATCATTCAGAATGCGGATCAGATCGGGGACGTGGCTACGGTCAAAGCCATCCGCCAGATAGTCGTAGTACTCGTGAAACTGAAATGGAGACTTGCGTATGTCGCCATAACCCAGCACCTTTGCCACCAGACCGCTGTAGATAGTTGAAGTCATACCATCCAACCTTTCTTGATTGCCATTTGAAATTTGCCCCCGCGTAAATGTGAATAGCTCCGCCATATTCTACACCATCCACCGCTCTCTAGCCATGTGCATCACCATCCGCCACAGAAGCGCAACACACTGTGCTCTATCAAATTTCCACCTGGCTGCTCCAGGCTGTCGATTTTTACGAAGCTCATTCGTCATTATTATAGATGGGCGCAACTGTGCGCTTATATCCCATAGTTTGGAGGAGAAACGAAAATGGTAAAGTACATATTGCTCTACACCGGTGGTGGGATGCCTGACTCCCCAGAAGAAGGCGCGAAAGTGATGCAGTCCTGGCGGAACTGGATGGGCAGTCTGGGCGAAGCGTTGTCCGATGGGGGCAATCCCTTCGGCAATGCCAAAAGCATTGCCAGCGACGGCAGCGTCAGCGATGCTACGATTGGTGTGCGGGCCACTGGCTATTCTGTGCTCAACGCCGATTCGCTCGAAGCCGCCGTCACATTGGCGCAGGGCTGCCCCCATCTCCAGAGCGGTGGTCAGATCTCCGTCTACGAAACGATAGAAATGTAGTACCGGAGTGTGGCGTTTGCCTCACAGCCAAAAGGAGAGCCGTTCCCCATCCGGGGCGGCTCTCTTTTTCATTGGCGCTTCGGCGCAGGAACTCTGGGCAGCGCATGACTTTAATCTCGTTTGAATTTCAGGCGTGGCTGGCGTACAATACTCCCCACTGCTTCACCCTAGCCACCCCCACAGGAGAAAACCCAATGTCCTGGACATTTGAAATCCTCGCCGAACCGACGCATGGCCTGACCGAAGGGCCGGTCTGGGACGGCAGCGGTCTGCTCTATACAAACATTCCCAACAGCCGTATTCTGCGCTACGACCCCGCCACAGGCCAAATCAGTGTCTGGCGCGCAGGGACAAACCAGGCCAACGGGCTGATGCTGGACAGCCAGGGTCGTCTTTATGCCTGTGAGGGCGGCGGACGGCAGATGGTCTACTATGCGCCGGGCCAGGAGACGGTCGTCCTCTGCGACAACTTTCAGGGCAAGCGGCTTAACAGCCCCAACGATCTGGCCGTGGACAGCCGGGGCAATGTTTGGTTCACTGACCCCCGCTATGGCGACTTTCGGGATGATATGGAGCTGGATCACGAATCGATCTTCCGGCTGCAACCCCAGTCCGATGGCGCATGGCAGTGTGTGCGCGTCACCTACGACACCACTTCGCCCAACGGTCTCCTCCTCTCCCACGACGAGAAGACGCTCTACGTGGCCCAGTCCAAGTATGGCGAGGGGCAGAAGCGCGAACTGCGCGCCTATCCCATCAACGCAGACGGCAGTCTGGGCACATACGCAGTGCTGCACAACTTCTACCCCCACCGGGGCATAGACGGCATGACACTCGACATCGACGGCAATATCGTCGCCACCGCCGGCTGGGAAGTCTCTGGGCCAGGCGGGATGATTTACGTCTTTGCCCCCAATGGCCGGGTGCTGGAGACCCATCCCCTGCCCTGTCAGCGCCCCACCAACTGCACCTTTGGCGGACCTGATCTGAGCGATCTCTACGTTACCAGCATCGAGGGTCATCTGTTGCGGGCCAGGACGGATCGGCGGGGGAAGCGGGTGGGGGCGTAGTTCGGCAATGCCATATTTTAGTTTCCTTACCCCGATGGACTAGCGCCGGTTGAGTAGGCTGGGGCTGTTTCCAGCCGTATCGAAACCCAGCGGGTGAGAAAAGAGGTCTTCCTACCCGTTCGCTGGGTTTCGATACGCCTCGAAGACTCGCCTACTCAACCAGCGCTCACTGGCTCCGCCGGTAGTCGAAGTAGTCGGCATTTCTGCTATAATCAGGAGCGCAAGCAATGACCGAAGATGACATCCTGAGCGAGATGCGAGAGTATGAACTACGTCAAGTGCATTGCAAACAGTGGCAATGAAGCATCTCTCGATGTGGATGCGATCTATCGCGTGTTGCCTGTGAATGAGACGGAGCGCAGCGGCGGAATGATGCGGGTGATCGACAACGAGGGCGAGGATTATCTTTACCCGATGCGCTGGTTTGAAGCTGTGCCAGAAGAGAATCTGGCTGTTGAACTGTCCGAACACCTGACCGTCCGACTTAACGGCGTTACCAAATTGACCGTACGCGATATCGCCCGTCGGCAAGGGGTTTCGATGGCATCTCTCGTCCGCGAGTGGATCGAAGAACGGCTCGATCTGCCCGCTGCCGTCTAATCTTTCCGCGGCCACGTACCTTCCGTCAACGGAATCAAAATCAAAAGTCCCCGGCACTTCGGAAAGTGCCGGGGACTTTTTCGTTGACTACTACGCCAGACTGATGGCCGTAAACGAAAGGGGCGGCAGGCTGAGGGCGATTTTGCCGTCCTGCACAGAAGGATTGGCGATTTTCTTGGCGGTGAGCAGATTGGGCTGCTCCCAGCTATTGGCGGCTTTGGGATCATTACCGGCAAGCTGCCAGGTCTCCTGTACCCGCTGGGGTGCGCCGCCCTGCCAGACCAGTTCGGTGTGAACCGTCTCCGTCTGGCTGCGGTTGACGACGAACAGGGCCTGGCTACCGCTGGCTTCGTCGTAGCTGGCCGAAACGTCCAGGTGGGGCACGTCGCCGTAGCGTTGGGTTGCGTGGCGGGGGGACTGCACCAGCAGATCGAGCGCCTTGCCCTTCGCCATATTGCTCATCAACTGGAAGGAATAGAAGGAGACCTGTTTGAGCAGTCCATCCTTGCGGGTGTGCAGCCACGAGATGATATTGACGACTTGAGCCACACAGGCCACCTTCAGCACATCGGACTTGCGCAGGAAGACGTTGAGCCACTGCGCCACCAGCAGGGCATCCTCCAAATTGTAAATCTCCTCGCTCAGATGGGGCGCTTCCGTCCAGTTGCCCCGCCCCGAACGGTCTTTGTACCAGACCTGCCACTCGTCCCAGGAGAGATAGACGTCGTGTTTGCTGCGCCGTTTGGCTTTGGCATAGCGCAGGGTGGCGGCCACTGTATCCACGTAATTTTCCAGATCGATGGGCAGGGCCAGATAGCTGGCCGTGTCGTCTTCCTGGTTTTGGGCGTAGTAGTGGATCGAGTGGTAGTCCACCTTCTCCCAGGCAATCTCCAGCGCCACGCGATCCCATTCCGGGTAGGTGGGCATACGGTCATTGGAGGAGCCGCAGAGGACGGTTTTGATGGAGGGGTCCTGCCACTTCATCATTTTGGCCGCTTCCAGCGCCTTCAGTCCGTAGGCTTCGGCTTCCAGATGGCCGATCTGCCAGGGGCCGTCCATCTCGTTGCCCACACACCAGTACTCGACGGCGTGGGGGTCGCGATAGCCGTGGCTGGCGCGCAGATCGGCCCAATAGCTGCCGGTGGGCGCGTTGCAATACTCCACCAGATTGCCGGCGCTTTCAATCGTACCCGTGCCCATATTGACGGCGAGCATTGGCTTTGTGTTGATGGCCTTGCAAAAGTCGATGAATTCGTTGGTGCCGAACTGGTTGGTCTCGATGGATTGCCAGGCCAGCTCCCGGCGACGGGGACGGTCGGCTTTGGGGCCAACGCCGTCCAGCCAGTTGTAGCCGCTGAGAAAGTTGCCGCCGGGGTAGCGCATGACGCTGTACTTCTGCTCGCGCAGCGCTTCCATTACATCCGTGCGCAGACCGTTGGCGTCGGCCAGGGGGGATGCGGGGTCGTAGATGCCTTCGTAGACACAGCGGCCCATATGCTCGACAAAGCCGCCAAAGAGCAGCGGGGAGATGTCGGCGATGGTGCGGTGGGTGTCGATGAAAATTTTTGCGGTAGAGTCAGTCATAGAAATTGAATCCTGGGGGGTGTGGTGTTTGCAAAAGGAACGGTCGTCAAAAGCGGACGCAGATAAAAGATTGAAAAAAAGATATGCGCTGATTTGTGATGAGAACCGTGTCAGAATCAGCGCAGATCAATTTAGATCATGAAAATCTGCGTCCCTATTGTTGCTGTGTCTGGCTTGCCAAAAAGGGCCAACCGTCGGCGTCCCAGCCCAGCGTTTCGATGCGCAGTTTGGGGATGCCTACCTCCTGTGCGTCGTAGGCGTGGTAGACGATCCAGAAGTTTTCGCCTTCCTGGTAGATGCCGTTGTGACCGGGGCCGCGCCACTGCCCGTAAGCGGAGAGGATCTGCGTGCCTCCCCCTTCCAGCAGCGGGCGATTCTCCCGGTCCGCATACGGGCCGGTGATGGCTGCGGAACGGCCCACCCGCACATTGTAGGTGCTATCAACGCCCCGGCAACAGGCGTCATAGGAGGCGAAGAGATAGTAGTAGCCGCCGCGCCGCACGATGAAAGGCGCTTCGATGGGGCCGCCTGCCTCTGCCCGCGCCGCCAACGAATAGAGCGTCGGATCGTCCGCTGCCAGCAGAACCGTCTGCGGGTCGAGCTTACGCAGCTTCAGCCCGCTCCAAAAAGAGCCGAAAGCCAGCCAGGGCTGACCCGTCGCGTCCAGCGCAAAGTTCGGGTCAATCGTATTCCAGTTATCGCTGGGGGTGGAGGCGATCACCAGCCCCTCGTCCACCCAGGCGTACTCTGGACTCTTTGGGTCGAGGGTGCGATTGGTTGCCAGACCGATCACCGAACGGTTGCTGCCAAAGGTGGAGCCGGAGTAGTAGAGATGCCATTTGCCGTTGAAGAAGGCAATGTCGGGTGCCCACAGATCGCCCACACCGGGCACTGCCGCCGCAACCCACGCCGGGTTGGAGTCGAAGACCCGCCCGCACCACTCCCACGTCAGCATATCTTGGGAACAGATGACGATAATCCGGCTGCCGGTGGAGAAGACGTAGTAGGTATCGCCCTCCTTCGCCATCACCGGGTCGTGGATGCGCTGGACAAAACCCGCCAGTTCAAGCATCTGGCTGGGCTGGGCGGGCAGGGCGGATTGGGTGGCAGCGGGCGTGGACGCCATTGGCACACAGCCTGTCAGTCCAAGCAGCAAAGAAAGGAAAACAAAATTCTTGTAAATGCGCCTACCCGCCTGTCGCCACCAGAATCGGCTGTACAGTAATGCCTGTCGGCGCATCCACAAAGGTCGTCTCAAATTTGCGCCGATTTTCATCATCCACGGCCTCGACAAAGAAAACCAGCGAAATTTCAGATAAGTGAAGTTTGGCGGCATAACGGACCGCTTGCGTAATCGCCTGTTTATAGGCAAAGGCATCGACAAAACTTTTCAGTTCTACCCCATAAAGCTGATCAGCGTAGCGGATCAACAGATCGATCTGGCCGTTTCCGGTCGGAAACTCTGGCGTCACCTGACCGCGCCGGCTTTCCAAAAAGCGCACCAGATACATAAAGAGGTTGAAATGATAGACTGCCTCGAAGATATGCAGATCGCTGCGGCGCGGGGCGTCTTTGAGCAACCAGTCGCGGTTTTCTCGAAAATAGCGTTCATAGCGGCGCATCAGCGCTCTGATATTCAAACTGGTTTCGCTGATGATCGCGCTGATATCTTCAAAAGGCTGGTAAAGCGCGCCCAAGCGATTGAACAACTCGTGGGCAAAGGCATAAAAGAGCCGTTTCTGCACAAAGGGCGAGGGAAATTTGAGATAGAGATTGTCGGCAGTCGCTTCGATGTCAACCACACCGTTCAAATAAAGATAGTTGAAAAGTGGATCGTCAAAGGTAAACTCGATAGGTTGATCGGTTTTGAAGAGATTGAGCACGACCTGCTTGTAGGGTTCCTCTCTGGCTTTGCTGACGATATTAAGGATATTGTTGTTACCCAATCCTTTGAGCGCCCAGAGAAAAGTGCGGTCGAACTCCTTCATGCCAATCGGCGCGGGTGCTTCTGCCTTCTCGACTTTTTGATTTATGAGAGCTTCGTTATAGGTTTCGGTCAACAATTCGCCCAGCCAACAGGTCAAGCCGGGTTGTCCCTGGGTTTCGTAGTAGACGCGGTCAATCACTGCCTGTTCGATGGGCTGTCCGCTTTCCTGCTCATACCATTTGAATAAGCCCACCACCTCGGCTTGCGTCAAATTGGGAATGCGAATGCTGCGCTGCACATTAAAGGGCGAGCCTGAAATATTTTCGACACCCAACAGACCGCGCACCCCGATCAGGGCCAGGCCATGCAGCCAGTAGCTCTTTTCCAATGCGCTTTTGTCGATCTCATTCTGCCGTTCGGTGTAAATGCTGCGAAACTCGTTGACAAAGCGGTTGATAAATTCGGACGGCAGCGCATCAAATTCATCCAGGATGAGAATCAACGGTTTACTGAGATAGCGTGGCGTAAAGAGTGTGCGTAGTTCCACCCAATTGTGGATCGTGGGAAAATCCACATTCAACCGGTTGCGCAGATTTGTCACCAATAGATGCAGAGCCGCTTTCGTTGTGGTCACCGATTTGCCAGACTGCATTGTGGTAATCAGGACCTCGAATTGCCCTTCCGCCTGAATCCTCTCGACAACCTGCTGCATCACCCAGCTTTTGCCAGTTTGCCGCGGCCCCCAGACTGTGACATAGTGTCCGCCTTCTTGGCTATCCTCTCCCCGCAATTGTCGGCAGACGTCTTCGATCAGCGTCGTGCGCGGCGCATAATAATGCAGGTTCGTATTGATCTGTGATTTCGCTTATATTTTTCAGGGATTTTTGATTAGTTCGTCCCACTTGGGCAACAAAAAACGGCAATTTTAGGGATTTTGTCCCACGCCAGAATGGTTGCTATGTCGACTCGGTTGAAAGTGGGACAAACGAAGTGCTTTTATGC
>CAMDEX010000136.1 GCA_945897075.1 Litorilinea aerophila | reverse complement strand
CAGATAGGGAATGGGCAGAACCGCGCTGAGCAGGCAGACGACAAAGAGCAAGAGCAGAAGCAAATAACCCCAGGGCGTCAAGCCGCCCAGGTCACCGCTGAGATAGGCGACAAAGAGCGAAGCAGCCACCAGCCCATTGCTGACGATGGCGGACACCAGTGTTCCGGCGCGCAGCTCCGCCTCCGCCGCGGCCAGAAGAAACCCCACCCCCAGCCCCACCAGCGCAGAGCCAGCCAACCGGGATATCAACGGCAACCCTGCGTCCAAGCCCAGCGCAGTGAGCAGCGCCAGCGGGTGGAGCAGTAGCAGCAATCCCAGCCCCAGACCCACGACCAGGCCATCAACGCGCAAGATGGTACGGATGGGGCGGTAGTGATCAATGAAAGTGTAAGCCATGCGTAATTGTCCGTAGATGGTGTAGCGGTTTGCATCTTCCGGGAAGATAGGGATGGCGGTGTTCCCGGCTACGTAAGTCCTGTCTACCTTACTGCGCCACCAGCAGCCGATACTCATCCGGGGTGTCGACATCCCAGGCCAGGACAGGCGACTCCACTACTTCGACATGCAAACCCCGCTGCTGCGCCAGTTGGAGATGACGGGCAAAGCTGCCCAGCCCAAAGGCAGAGGCAATTGCATTGGGCGGGCAGAGGAGAAGGGCATTTGTGCCCCCGCTCTGGCTGGGCGCAATCACCACGCAATTGTGCCGCTGATCCCAGACCCGTAGAAGCAGAGCGACCTCCGCAGCCTGCAGGAGAGGCAGATCAGTGGGCAGAAAGAGCAACGCGTCCCCACCCCGTGTCTGGACAAAAGCGGCTGCCTGTTCAATGGCCCGGTTCAACCCCCACTCCTGCTCGTCCTTTTTTTCTCTCCCATTGGCGGAGCGTTCCGCCACGGCCAGCGCCCCGCAGCGGTCGGCCAGCCCCAGCACTTCCGGGTCGCGGCTGATGACGATTACCCCGGCCACCCCGGCCACCGACAACACCACATCCAATGTTCTCTGCACCAACTGGCGGGTGAGGGCCAGCCGTTCGTCGGCACCCAGTGCCAATGCCAGCCTGCTTTTGCCCTCGGCCAGGGGTTTGGCGGGGATTGTGATCCAGAGTTGCAAAGGGTGCGCCATTAGGCAGCCGCACTGGGGACGGGGATGTTGCGCAGGGTGGCGGCAAAGGTGAGGATCTCCTGGGCCAGCCGCTCTTTGGAGCTGAGATCGGTCATAATCGTCCCCGTGACCAGCGCAGGCAGGATCACCGCGTCGCTCAGATCGGCGTCAGCCCGGTCAATGACAAAGCCGTCCAATAGGTCGCCCAGATGATCGACAACTGTCAAGGGGCTGCTCATTTCACCCAATTCCCGCATCATTTTGGACGCGGGGCCTTTCAATGCCTGGCCGTTGACAATCGGGCTGACCGCGATTTTGGGCGCTTTGCACTGACGCAAAAAGTCACGCAGCCCCGGCACGCTGAGGATAGGATCGAGGCTGACGTAGGGGTTGCTTGGGCAAAAGACGACGATCTCCGCGCTGTTAAGCGCCTTGTGTACCTCCGGCGAGAGAGTGGCGCTGGCCGCCCCCACAAAGGAGAGATCGACCAGAGATGGTTCACAGCGGCGGCGCACAAAATAGTGCTGAAAGGACAAATCCCCCTCATCTGTGTGAACCAGCGTACGTACAGGCTCATTGCACATAGGCAGGATGGCGGAAGGAATAGCCAACAGACGACGCAGGCGATCGGTCACTTCTGTCAGCGATAGACCCATCCGTAGCCATTCTGTGCGGCGTAAATGGAGGGCCAGGTCGCGGTCGCCAATGCGAAACCAATTCTCCCCGCCGAAGCGTTCTATCTCGCCCAAGACCGTCCATACCTCATCCTGTCGGCCCCACCCATTCTCCGGGTTGTTCAGCCCGGCCAGGTTGTAAAGAACTGTGTCCAGATCGGGGCAGATGTGCAGACCCCAATGCTCAAAATCGTCGCCTGTGTTGACAATCACAGTCAGACAACCGGGCGGCAGCGCGGCCTGCAATCCCGTTGCCAGCTTTGCCCCCCCCACCCCGCCGGCCAGGGCTACAACCTTTTTGCGTGCAGGCTTTGTGCTTACCGCCATAAGACTCTTTCTCCTAAAGGGAGCCGTTCTTTTTCTTTGGTTTCCGCAGGATATCCCAGTGTGATCAGTGTCTGGGGATGCCACGTCTCCGGCAAGTTGAGTATACCCCGCACTGTGTCGGGAACGAAAAGCGGCGCACACATCCAACAGCCACCCAGCCCGTAGTGGTGGGCGGCCAGGAGAAGATTCTGGCAAGCCAGGGCCGTACTCTGCACGGCCATCAGCCATTCGGCCTCGGAGCGCTGGGGGTCCGCGTAGACATCCATCTCCTCCAGCGAGACCGCAGCCACCACCAATGCGGCCGCGCCTGTAATGCGGGCGTGGCTGATGGCTACCCGCTTTTCGATCACGCCGGGTTGCGCATTGTCGGCGCTCAGGTCGCGCCGCCAACGCTCTCCCATCGCCCCGCTCAGCGCCAGCTTGCTGGCTTCGCTCTCAATCACACAGAAGCGCCAGGGCTGCCGGTTGTGGGCAGAGGGTGCCCAGATGGCCGCGGTCAGAATGCGTTCCAACAGGGGGCGGGGAATCGGTTGCGTCTGGTAGCGCCGGATCGAGCGCCGCCCCTGCATCAGACGCCAGAAGTACTTTTCGTCGTCCGCTGCGCTGTCGAATCTATACATAATTATCTGAATAATTTCTGAATAATTTCTGAATAACTGTAGACTCAGGGCAGAGTGAACGGGTGAAAAAATGCCATTTGATGCCTGTGTCAAATGTAGATAGAATTATACACTGGAAAAGAAAAATTTTGCAGGTGAGATTGGCAATCCGACTTACGCTAAAAAATAGGCATGACGCTTCTCTATCTCTCCCTGGCTTATCTGATCGGAATTAGCGCAGGCCGCGTCTTCTGGGACGTCGGGCTGATCGGTTGTGGCTTCCCTGCGTGGCTCTGGCTGTTGCCCCTCTGCGCGCTGCCCCTTCCCTTTGCGTGGCAAAGACACAGGCCATCGCACAGCGCATCCGCCCTGCGCTGGCCGCGTAGCGCAGGATTCACGCCGCCCGCCCCAGAAAGGGGGGCTATCTTCTGGACGGCATTGCTGCTGGTCTTTTGCACGGGTCTTCTGCGTTTTGCCGGGCAACCACTGACCCCCTGCTTTACAACGGGCGATCTGGCCTATTACAACACCCCGGACGCCCTCGCCGACGACAGCCCACCGGTGACGCTGCGCGGCTTTGTGTACAACTATCCAACGGCGAAGAATGGCCGCCAGCAGATATTCCTACAGGTGGAGAGCATCCAGTTGGACGGGGTAGAGCGCAGTGTGACCGGCCTGGTGCGCACGACCGTTGGCACACAGCCACGCTACCTCTACGGCCAACCGCTTCAGATCAGCGGTGTCCTCACGCGGCCGCCTGTCTTCGACTCCTTCGACTATCGCGCCTATCTGGCCCGCAAAGGCGTACACAGCCAGATGCAGCGCGCGCGGCTGGAAACGCTGGACGCGCCCAACCGGGGATCGCCCATCTTCCGCGCCCTCTATGCCCTGCGCGCACGGGGCGAAGCGGTCATCAACCGGCGGCTGCCCGAACCCTACGCGGCCCTCTCCAACGGGATGCTGCTGGGCATCGAGTCCGGCATCCCCGACGAACTCTACGAAAAATTTAACATCACAGGCACAAGCCACGTAATTGTGATCAGCGGCTCGAATGTGGCGATTGTCTCTGGTGTGTTGCTGGCCTTCTTTGCCCGTCTGTTGGGGCAGCGGCGTGCGCTCTGGCCCACATTGGCGGGGATTGGGCTGTATGCGCTGCTGGTGGGCGGCGACCCGGCGGTGATGCGGGCGGCGCTGATGGGTTCGCTTTTCGTCGTGGCAACCGTTCTCAAGCGCCAAAGCACCGCCCTGCTCAGTCTGGGCGCGGCCTGCTGGGCGATGACACTGCTCAACCCGCTCACCCTGTGGGATGTGGGCTTTGAGTTTAGCAGCGCAGCCACCGCCGGGCTGATTCTCTTTTCGCCCGTTCTCACAGCCGGTCTGAAGCGGATTTTGCCGGGGTTAGCCGGGGGCGGATACCTCACCGGCGGGCTGGCGGCGCAGGGCGGTCTGCTGCTCTTCGGTCTTGTGCAGGACGGGCTGCTGGTGACGCTGGCCGCCAATCTGACGACGCTGCCGCTGGTGGTCTACTACTTCGAGCGGCTCAGTCTGGTGAGTTTACTTACGAATTTCCTGATTGCCCCGGTTCAACCTTTAATTATGCTCTGGGGTGGGGCCGGGCTGCTGGTTGGGTTGACAGGGATCGATCTTCTGGCCCAACCGCTGCTCTGGGTTGCCTATCTTGCCCTGGCTTGGACGGTGGCAATGGTGCGTTGGAGCGCGGCCTTGCCCTGGGCCAGTCTGGACGTTTTTGGCTATGGCATCGGCAGTTTGACGCTGACCTACGGGCTGCTCTTTGCCTGGCATTGGCGCGCCAAGATAGCGCTGGCCGTGCGCTCGCGACCGCAGTTCAGCGGACCGCTTGTCTGGCGCTGGGTGGGCGCTCTTGGCTTGCCAAGTCTGGCAGTCGGCGCGCTTCTGCTCTGGCAGGTGCTGCTTTCCCGGCCCGATGGCTATCTGCATCTCTACTTTCTGGACATCGGCCAGGGGGATGGCATTCTGGTACAGACGCCCAGCGGACGGCAGATGCTGATTGACGGCGGCAGCGATGCCCAGCGCCTCTTTGCCCAGTTGGGTGCGGTCATGCCCTTCTGGGATCGCTCATTGGATCTGGTCGCGGCCACCCACCCCGATTGGGATCACATGGGCGGGCAGATCGGCCTGCCGGAGCGCTTTGCGATTGAGGAAGCGCTGATCAGCGAGAATTTGCGCGGGAACGAGGATTTTGCTGAATGGAAGGCAGGGATGGACGAAGCGGGTGTCGAGATTGCCGGCCAGTCCCAGGGCGGCTGGATCGATCTGGGCGATGGGGTGGCGCTCTGGGTTCTCTGGCCGCCGCCGGAGGAGGCCATGCCGTCGGTGGCGGATGACGACAAGAACGAGCGTTCGCTGGTGCTGCGGCTGGTCTACGGTGAATTCAGCGTCCTGCTCACGGGGGATGCGGGCCTGCCCGCAGAGCAGGCGATGCTCAAGAGCGGGCAACCCCTCGCTGCCAACATTTTGAAAGTGGGTCATCACGGCAGCCAGAACAGCACTGGGCTGGCATTTGTCCAGGCCGTGGGCGCGCAACTGGCGGTGATTCAGGTGGGCGAGAATCGCTACGGCCATCCAGCGCCGTCGGTGTTGGAAACGCTGGCTGGGCGGCTGGTGCTGCGCAACGATATCCACGGGCGGGTTCACATCTATAGCGATGGGACGCACATGTGGATCGAAACAGAGCGGCGCAATCCCCTGAATCAGTAGGACAGTAGGACAGTCACTGTCCTACTGTCCCACTCTCCCACTGACTTACTGTCTCACTTCGGCCCGGGGCATGACAAATGTGACAATTGTCTCCACACCCAATTGGCTGTTGGCCCAGATTGCGCCGCCGTGGGCATGGATGATATCGCGCACCAGTGCCAGCCCCAGACCTGTGCCCCCAAAACGACGCGTGGCCGAGCCATCTACCTGATAAAAGTCGAGCCAGATGTTCTCCAGTTCGTGGGCGGGGATGCCAATGCCCTCGTCCTGCACCAAGACAAAAATGGCGGGCAATTCGACGATCTCTTTGGGCAGGGGTTCGCTCGCAAAGAGGGGTGCGGCCACTTCTTGATCTTCAAATTCGAATTGATGCGTCCCGGCGCGTACGGTAATCGTAATTGTGCCGCCCTGCGGGCTGAATTTTACTGCGTTGCTCAACAAATTGCTAAATACTTGATTCAACTGGGCAATGTTGGCCCGCACAGAGAGTTGGCTTTCGCTGCAATCAAACACAAAGGTATGGGGATTTTGGATTGCGTAATTGGGATTCTCGGCCATGGTTCGCGTCGTTTGCAGAGCAGCGCGGGCAATCTCGACGATATTGACGACCATCATCTCCATTTCCTGGGCGCGGTTTTGTTGGTATGCGATCAGGTCGTTGATCATTTTGCGCAGATCTTGCCCTCGATCCGCCACAATCGAGAGCAGCTCTTTCTGATCGGGCGAAAGATCTCCCGCCACGCCATCCAGCAGCAGTTCGGTGTAGCCAGAGATGGCGGTCAACGGTGTGCGCAGCTCGTGGGAGATGTTGCGCAGCATATCGTTCTTCACCCGAATTGCCCTGTGTAATTCAAAATTGGTGCGCTCCAGTTCATCGGCCCGCTGCTGTTCGATACCAAAAAGACGGGTAGACTCCAGGGCAATCCCCACCTGGCTGCCCAATGTCGTCAGCAATGCGATGTCCCGCTGGGGGTAGAAATCGTCCGGATCCCTGCGCCCAAAGAGCCATAGACCCACGGCGCGGCCGTCCAACTCGATCGGGATCACAAGACGTACCCATCCGTAACCCTCTGGTAGTTTTGTCTCTGTCTCGGCAAGATCATCGGCCAGAAAAGTGCTGAGATGCGCTTGAAATTGGGCGATATCTTCCTTCTCCATTAAGGAAGGAATGGGCGTCGTCTGCTCGGCATAGAGACGTTGCGCCCTTTCTTCTATCAGCCAATAGAGTGCGGATTGGCGAATCAGAAGACTGGGCATTACCTGATTGACCAGCAGAGAAGAGAGGTAGGTAGGGCTGAGCGCACGCGGAATTTCGTTGGCGAACTGCTGAATGATGTGTTCCGGCTCGTAGGTTGTGCCATAGACCAGGCGGTTCATAAAACGCTCAAAAAGCGGTCTGGCCACAAAAGCAATAACCATATAAATGGTTGACATAAGAATAGCGAGGGTAGAGACATTCGCATCCAATTGAAAGCGTTGTCCGACCAGAACAAAGACAAAAATAAAGAGGGTGGCATAGAGGATAATAAAACTGTACGAGGTAAGCGCACGGTTGGCGCGCACCTCCTGGTTGCCCAGGCGATGTTTGTAAAGGGCGTAGGTGTAGAAGAAGGAGAGCATCGGGATGGCGATGGTAGCAAGAAATGTGATAAGAACAGGGGGTGCATAGTTCTCTATGAAAAATCCGGGCAAGACCCAAAGCAAAATCCCAGGCAGAAGAGAGACGCCGATCCCCACCAGCATCAGATTCAACACAGAGCGCTCTGCCGGAAGCGCAGAGCGCACGGCGCGTAGAACGAGCAGAGTCAGGCTACCCCCAATCCCAATCAGCAGAGCCAGATAATAGGTGGATAAAGGCAGAAAGCCCGCCATATTGAGCAGGGCCATCACGCCGGCGACCAGATAGAGCGCGGGAATAACCCAGCGCCCCTTCACGCGCACAGGATTGGGGATCAAGCTGTGTAAATGAAGATAAATGGGCATTATCAGCCAGGAGAGGCCGATCAACAGCAGCGTAGAGCCGAAAATCTGTGAGAAGGAGACCGTGCCGATAGCCAGCCAGAGACCGGTGACGTAGTTTTGCAGGATCAGAAGACGCCAGCGCATGTCTTTGGGCCGCAGAAAGAGCAGCACCGCGGTGCCCGCCAGCCAGAAGGGGAGAAAGATCCAAATTGTGCTCAACCTTTGCAACTGGCTTCGGTTCGAGCGCACGGGCATAGACCAGGAAATTGCCATCTCCACCCCAGCGCGCCGAATATCCAACTTAACCAGATCACCCGTGTCAAAACCGTTGAAGGGTGTTCTGGTCAAATTTGTGTTGTAATCGGCATAGTCGAAGCGAACACCCGCGCCAGGGCCGTGGATGGCCACTATCTGGTCGCCAACAAAGAGGGTATCCTGGCCCGAATTGCAAGAGGTTGCGTCTGGGTTTGCGCCATTTGCGCTGCAACCCTTAGAAAAACTGACGATATTCCACCCTGCGTCATAGGAAAAGCCAGGGTCCGGCACCCGATAGACGTGAATGAGGCCGTAGGCAAAGCCAATCACAAGGACGGCTAACGCCAGCAGCAGCCCACTCAGAGAATTGTAGACAGCCAAAGTCTTCAGATATTTTGTCACAGAAAGGTCCGCTACATACTTTGAAGGATCAAATCTGCCAGATGTTCGTCAATTTCGCGCACAAAGGCAACGAAGGGGGCCAATTGCATTTCAAGCAGGTGGTCAATGCGCTGACGTTGGGCCAGCTCAAGCGACTTCAGACAGGCCTTGGCCGCGCGATGCCGTTGTAATAGTTGGAAAGCGCAATAGCTGACCGCGCCGGAATCAATGAGCAACTGCTGGGCCTTGCGCAGAGAAACCAGATCGCTTGCCTGGCTTTTGTAAGCCAGAAATTCCTCTTTTTGCGGGTAGTCGGCGGTCAGGCCATAAAGGAGGGTCAGATTGTTGCGCCCCTGCGCCCAATCAGAGTTAGCCGGGCTTTGAAAGGCATCTTCCAGATCGTCGTAGATTTGGATGGCCTCGCCAAAGAGAACGCCTATCGTATGCAACGCTTCTGCCATTGACGGAGAGGAACCACCCAAAAGCGCACCGATTTCCAACCCTGTGCCGTAGAAGGGTGTACTCTTGGCGCGCACCACCCGCCAATAATTTTCTTCGCCGCGCAGATTGCGCACATCCAACTCTTGCCCGGCGGCGGTGGCCAACGCCATGCGGTTGAGCGCATGGGCCGCGGCCGCGCGATAGGGTCTGTCCACCGCGCAGCCATTCATCAAAACCGCGCCGGCCGCCTGCAAGGCCAGGGCCAGATTGGCCGTGCGCCCGACGCCAAAGCGATGATGCGCGCCCTCTGGCTCTTCATCCAGCATATCGTCCACCAGAATGATGCTTACTTGAACACAAGCCAGGGCAGCCATCGCGGGGAAAGTGTCTTCGTACTTTCCGCCCACGGCCGCGCAGGCGAGGCCAGGCAACTGCCAATCCAAGCGCACGCTATCCTGCGTGTCGGGGAAAAACTCCTGGACTTCGTTCCAGCGCTCCATGCCAGGAACGCTCAAAACCAGCTTTCTCAATGTGGCTGCTGTGATGGTGGAATTCATTAATATTTCCTTTTGTGTGTCAAACGCGCCTGTCGGCATATAAATAGTATTGCATAGTTAATTATAATCAGCGAACCCAAAAGATTGTGATATACGCTGAATAGAGGATTTCGTACTATCAAGAATGACCGATTTGCGATCTGTTTTGGTGGCGTAAGTTTGTGTCCAGAAATGCACTGTAGCGTGTGGATTTCCACACGCTACAGTGCAAACATCTCTTGATTTGTTCTGGCAATGAGGCAGTTAGCGCCAACCCACCCAGCTAGAGACCGGCCCGGAATCGGCCTTGTCAGCCATCCGGCGCACATCTTCCGGTGTGATGAAAGCGCTGATGCTCTCGAAGAGGGCCAACAAACCATCTTTCTTCTCGGACTTCATCATTGCCTGAAACTGTTCGATCGTGACCACTGCGTGCATGAGATACTCCTCTCGATAAGATGGATGAACGGGGATTTGGAATTTCCATCACCGAGAGTGAGTATACCCGATTTCTGGCGGTAAGTGGGTCGTAAAAACTACGTAGATTTAATGCTCTTGCGCCAATTTTTGCAATTCGTAGAGCCGGTTGAGGGCATCCAGCGGCGTCAGATGGTTCACATCCATCGTGCGCAGAACCTCGACCGCGGGGTGGGCGTCGGCAAAGAGACCGACCTGCAAAGCCACGGGCCGCCCCCCGCCGCGCGAGACGACTTCCCCCAGCCGCCGCGGCCCCGCCGCGCCCGACTTCTCTAAATCGTGCAAAATCTCCTCGGCCCGATGCACGACCTGTGTGGGCAGCCCGGCCATCTGGGCCACGTGGACGCCGTAGGAGCGATCCGCCTTGCCGGGCAGGATGCGATGCAAGAAGACGACCTGCTCGCCCCGGTCATCCACAGCCACCTGGTAGTTGACGACGTGGGGCAGCCGCTCGGAAAGGTCGGTCAATTCGTGGTAGTGTGTGGCAAAGAGCGTCTTGGCCTGTAAGGATGGGTGGTTGTGCAGGTATTCGATCACCGACCAGGCGATGGCCAGCCCATCATACGTGCTGGTGCCTCGCCCGATTTCGTCCAGCACAAGCAGGCTGCGTCGGGTGGCGTGGTGCAAGATATTGGCCGTCTCCACCATCTCCACCATAAAGGTAGACTGCCCGCGGTGGATTTCGTCGCTGGCCCCGATGCGGGTGAAGATGCGGTCAACGATGCCGATGTGGGCGGCCTCGGCCGGCACAAAAGAGCCGATTTGCGCCAGCAGCACAATCAGCGCGGTCTGGCGCAGATAGGTGGATTTGCCCGCCATGTTGGGGCCGGTCAAAATGTGGATCGAGGCATCCGGCGACAGTTGGGTGTCGTTGGGGACAAACGGTTCGTCGCTGCTCAATTCCACCACCGGATGGCGGCCGGCGGCAATCTCGATTGTATCGCCCTCGTCAACGCGCGGGCGGTTGTAGCGGCGCTTCTGGGCCACGGCGGCCAGTGTGCTGTAGACATCCAAGAGGGCCAGGCCAGCGGCAAGGGTGCGCAGCTTCTCGCCCGCTTCGGAGATCTGGGCGCAGATGCGGCGAAAGAGGGCCTGCTCGATCTCCAGGCGGCGTTCGTCGGCGTTGAGGATCAGGGATTCGTACTCTTTCAGTTCCGGGGTGATGTAGCGCTCGGCGTTGCTGAGCGTCTGCTTGCGGATGTAATCCGGCGGCGCTTTTTCGCCGTGGGTGTTGGTGATTTCGATGTAATAGCCAAAGACTTTGTTGTAGCCCACCTTCAGGCTTTTGATGCCCAGCCGCTCGCGCTCCGTGCGTTCCAAATTCGCCACCCACTCTTTGGCGTGGCGGCTTTTGTGGACAATCGAATCCAACTCCGCGCTGTAGCCCTCCCGGATCAGACCGGTGTTGCCCAGCGTGGCGGGTGGCTCGTCGGCGATGGCGGCTTCGAGCAGGGCCAACAGATCGTCGCAGGCAGGCAGCTGGGCCAGGAGGTCATCGGCAAACCCCTGCCCGGTCTGCGCGTCATCAAAGGCCGAAGCCCACGTTTCGTTGGCAAGCAGCTCCCGAATCGGGGGGATGCGGCGCAAGGCTTCCCGGCTGCCCGTCAGGTCTCTGGGCAGCCCGTTGCCCTGGGTGATGCGGTTGATCCAGCGTTCCAGATCGCCCAACCCGCGCAACGCTTGGCGCAGTTCCGTGCGTGTACGCGTGCGCTCGACGAAAGCCTGTACCGCGTCCAGGCGGCGGTTGATGGCCGCTACTTGCAACAGCGGCAGCCCCAGCCAACGGCGCAGCATCCGCCCACCCATCGGCGTGGCCGTCTCGTCCAATACGCCGAGCAGACTGCCCTGCGTGTGGCCGCCGCGGATGGTTTCGGTCAGCTCCAGATTGCGCCGGGTGAACTCGTCCAGCGTCATATAATCGTGGGGGGTGTAGGTGCGCAGGCTGGTCAGTTGGGAGAGAGCCGCCGGCTGCATGACACTCAGATAGGCCACAATCGCGGCGGCGGCGCGCACGGCCTGGGGTTGGCCGTGCAGCCCGAAACCGTCCAGACTGGTCACTTTGAGATGGCGTTGCAGGCTCTGGCGGGCCGTCTCCATCTCCACCTGCCACGCCTCCACCGCGGAGATGAGCGCGCCCAGACTCTCGACCAGCGGGCCGAGGCCGGTGTTGGGGAGCAACCAGTCGGCGGTGATCAGTTCGCTGGGGTGGAGACGGCTCAACTCTTCGCCCACTTTGCGCTCCAGCGCGGCCGGGTCGCTCCCCTCGAATTGGGCCGCGGCAAACTCGCCGGTGGTGATGTCGCAATAGGCGACGCCCGCCTCTGTGCCCCGGCTGTTGAAGACCACAGCCAGCAGATAGTTGTTGCGGTTCTCGTCCAGCAGCGCCGGTTCGGTGATCGTCCCCGCGGTGACCACCTGGCGCACTTCCCGCTCCACCAGCCCGTTGCCGGCTTCGCTCACCTGCTCGGCCACGGCCACTTTGTAGCCCGCCTTCACCAGACGCGCCAGATAGCCCTCGACGCTGTGATAAGGCACACCGGCCAGGGGCACCCGCTGGTTGTCCCCCACCGGGCGGCTGGTCAGCATCACATCGCAGACCTGCGCCACAATTTTGGCGTCGTCGTCAAAGGTCTCGTAGAAGTCGCCCAGACGGAAGAAGAGGATACACTCCGGGTACTGGCGCTTGATCTCCAGATATTGGCGGCGCATGGGTGTGGTCATCGGGTCTACTCCAACCCCACAACATCCGCCAACGCCTGCTCCAAATCGGCGATCAGATCGTCCACGTGTTCCAGACCGACGGAAAGGCGCAGAAGATTGGCCGGTGCGTTGGTCACAGCCCCTTCGATGGAAGCCCGGTGTTCGATGAGGCTCTCCACACCGCCCAGGCTGGTGGCCTGGACAAAGAGTTGCGTGCGGTTCGCCATACGCCGGGCGTTCTGCTCGCCTGTGCGCAGAGCGTCCTCGCGCAGTTGGATGGAGAGCATCCCGCCGAAGCCGGACATCTGGCGGGCGGCGATGGCGTGGCCGGGGTGGCTGGGCAGGCCGGGGTAGTGTACCTTTTCGATCTGCGGGTGGCGGGAGAGGTACTCGGCCACCCGTTGCGCGTTTGCGCAATGGCCGCGCATCCGGTAGGGCAGGGTACGGATACCGCGCAGAAGCAGCCAGCAGTCGAAGGGCGAAGGCACCGCGCCGCCGGTCTGCTGGATCATCCGCACAGTGTCGAAGAAGGGGCTGTTCTGGCGGGCAATGACCGCGCCGCCCAACAGATCGCTGTGTCCGCCCAAATACTTGGTGGTGGCGTGGATCGCCAAATCCGCGCCCTGCGCCAGGGTCTGTTGCAGGGCAGGGGAGGGCCAGGTGCTGTCACAGGCCAGGATGGCGCCGGCGGCGTGGGCGATGGCCGCGGTGGCGGCAATGTCGGTGATTTTCAGCAGCGGGTTGGAGGGCGTCTCAATCCAAATGAGCCGGGTGTTGGGACGGATGGCGGCGCGCACCCCGTCCAGATCGGTCATATCCACCCGCTCGCTGCTCAGCCCCCAGGGCGTGAAGAGCTTGTCGATCATCACCCGTGTGCCAAAATAGATGTCGTCGGGGATGAGGACGTGATCGCCGGGGCGCAGGGCCTGGAAGACGCTCATAATGGCGGCCATCCCGGAGGCAAAGGTGGCCGCGCAGACGCCCCCTTCCAGGCTGCAAAGTGCGTCCTCCAGGCTGCGCCGGGTCGGGTTGTCCCCGCGGATGTAGGAAAAGCCGCTGTGATAGGAGCCGTCGGCTTTGCGCTCGTAGGTGGTGGAGAGATGCAGCGGCGGCATCACCGCGCCGGTGGTGGGGTCGATCTCTTTGCCGGCATGGATGGCGACGGTCTCCATGCGCCAGTTTTTGTTGGTTGTCATAGGTTTGCTCGGAAGACAAGTTTGGAAAAAAGTAAGAAGACGGATGCGGAATGGAACGCGGATCGAGCGGATTTAGCGGATCAGCGCGGATTCAAATCAGCGCAGAATCAATCCAGATCATAAAAATCTGCGTCCCTCTTTACAGCGCGTATGCTTCAATCGTTTGGGCGATCCAGGCCACCCGCTCGATCTCGTTGACCGGCAGCACCATATCGCTGACGCCGAAGATGATCGGGCGATCTCCCACCATCTCCAGCAGACCCTGCACATAGGCGCGCATCTCCGCCTCCGGCGTGCGCGCTTCCAGCAGAGGCGTGGGAATGCCGCCCCAAATGATCGGCCCATTCGGCCAGGCCGCCCAAATTTCCGCAAAGGGATAGGGTACGAGCGGCGCGGCCGCCACCGACTCGCACACATCCAGACCCGACTGGGCCAGCAAGCCCAAGAGGGAATGCAGGTTGCCGTCGGTGTGGCTGCCCACCCGCTTGCCCTGGCTGTGCAGCATTTCTGTGTAGCGCTGGTAGGCGGGCAGGGCGTACTGGCGGAAGAGATTGGGATTTGTCATCGATCCCTCCAGGTTGTCGCCGAACTCCACGTAGAGTTCGTCCAAGCCAGCCAGACGACCAATCGTATCGCTGACTCTCGCGTCCAACAGTGTCAGCAGGCGGGCAATAGCAGCGGGGCTGTCGTGCAGCGCGTAAAAGAAACTTACGCTGTCGAAATAATCAATCAGAAGTTGTTGAAAGGGGATGCGCTCGATCATCGGAATCACATAGCCGTGCTCACCTACCTGCGCCTGCATCGCGCGAAACTCATCGAAAAGAGGCACAAACTCCACCCGTTCCAGGATGTACTCCACAACTTTGTAGTCGTCGTCGTTGGTGATGGGGTGCTTGTCCAGATAGGCGCGTGCGCCTGTAGCCAGCATCTCTTCCAGCATTACGTAATGCAGGGTCAGCGCGCCCGCTGGTGTATGCAATCGGATGTGGGTCTCCCCCAATCTATCCCCCGACACCAGACTGTCCACATCGGGGAAACGGGAGACAACCGGATCGATCTGTCTGTCCAGCGGCGCGCCGTTGAATGTGATGGTCGCCTCCACCCCGCGCAGGCGCACTGCGTATGGTGATTGCATCTTCTGGCGACCGATGCCCACCTTGCGATGCGCTTCGTTGAGGGTGAGATGGGCATAGTCGGCAGGCAGACCGCGTGTGTGGGATAGCCCTTTCTGCCAGAGTTCCAGACGGTCAATGAAGGGGTGACGGTCGGGTTTTTGCCCACTGAGTACGGCGCGCACGCGTTCGCGCATGGACCAGGGGCGTGTATCCGCGGACATAGCTGCCTCCTGTGCTGGGTGGAATCAAAAGGATGTATTCAAAATGAGTTATAAGGCGGGGCGTACAGCCGCGGATTAGGGGTGACGCGGATTTGTCTCGCTCTGCGCAGGCCAATCCGCGCTTTCTGGAATCCGCGGCTGTCGTCTCTCCAACTCATCTTGAACACACCGAAATTAAAACGGCATTCTTTAGATTGCCGCTGGCGGCTCGATGGACGGGTCGTAGCAGACCAGTTCAACGGTATTGCCTTCCGGGTCGGCCACGTAGAGGCTGCGCCATTGGGTCCAGGCGTGTTCGGTCGTGTGGACTTTCAGCCCCAGCCCTTCCAGGCGGGCCTGCTCCGGCGCAAAGTCGGTCAGGGCGATGGCAAAGGCGATGTGATCGACGGTCGTACGCGCCGGGTCCAGCCCGCTGTAGCCGGGCGCGGTGCGGCGGTCAAAGAGAGCCAGAATCTGCGTGTGCCCGGCGAAGCCCTCGGCAATGCGAAAAAATGCGCTCGTAGGGAAGCGTTTCATCAGTTCCAGACCGATGACGTCGGCGTAGAAACGCTGCATTCCATCCAAATCATCCACCCGCAGCGCGATTTCACCCAAGCCACGGATGGGGGTAGTTGATTGGTTCATTGGATTCGTTCCTCTGCTCTGAAAAGTAAGAACACGGATCACAGAATTTACGGATTCGCTCTTTCATCTTCTGTAGCGATCAGCAGTGCGTAAAGAACTGATGACTGTTCACTGTTCACTCTCCCACCAGCAGCCGCCCAATCTGACACGTCTCCGCGTCCGCATACCAGAGCACACCTTCGTGGATTGTCAGCGCGTGGACCTCCACCGGGGCCTCTACGCGCAGCACATCCATCACCCGGCCATCGGCGGTATCGAGCAGAGCGACCGTCCCCGCGCTGGTGTCCGCAGCCCACAGAAAGCCATCCCGTCCCCAGGCCAGGCCATGCACGCGCAGCCCTGGCGCACGGAAGCGGTGAACTTCCGTCCAGCTTTCTGTGTCCATCACATGCACCATCTGGGAAGGGGGCGAGGCCACGTAGAGTTTGCCATCCTTCCATTCCAGCCCGTGCGCACCGGTGACGCCCGCATCGGGCGCGCCCTGCCGCCAGGCCACAATCCCCGCGCCGGGCGAGTCGTATTTGGCGATCGTCTTGCCCGTCAGCGGGTCCAGTTTGGCGATTTTGACTTCGTAGGTGGAGGCGATCCAGAGAAAACCGCCGCCCAGTGTAATGCCGCTGGAATGTACGGTGTCGGTCTGCGCTTCGAACTCAACTTCTCCGCTCTCCCAGTTCTGGCTGGTGATTTTGTGGTTGCCCTGGTCTATGCACCAGAGACCCTCCGGCGTGGCCTGGATGCCGTTGGGGTGCGGGCCGGGACTCTTGAATTTGGGTTGCACACGGGCGATTTTGGTGGTCATGGCGGGTTCTCCTGGGGGGATTGGCGATTGGCGACTAGGGATCGGCGACTGGATGGTAGAGCATAAACTTGCACAATTGCGGCTGAAAGCAACGACAAACCGTAAATTCTGAAATCCGTGTTCTAATGGGGCGACGGACACGCCTGTATCTGTCAGTATAGACGTTTTGTAGAGAGAAGCAAGTGCGATTCCAGGCGAGTACGCCTTCAAGTGGAGCAACTCGATTGAACTGCTTGCCAACCTGTGCTATGATTCGTATACATCCTGCGGCCTGGGAAAAGAGATCGCGCTGACGAACGCAGGAGGAAAGGAAAGAACCCCATGACAAGCATACAACAGAAAGAGCGCGCGCCGATCCGGGAAGTCTATCCCGATTCCGCCACAACGAATGGTTATAAAATGGCGCAGCCACAGGTGTCGTTGCATGGGTTGGCCGTGACGGAAGATGTCTACTGGGAACGCTATTACGACACCGCCGATGTCAGCTATGAATGGAACAATGGCTTCCTGGAGGAGAAACCCGTGTCCGACTATCGCACCGTCACAATCTACGGGTGGTTTTTGGTGCTGTTGCGCGCCTATCTGGAAGTCAACCCGATTGCCAAGCTGCTCTTTTTGGAAACGGGCTTCCGTCTGGCCCTGTCGGGCAAGACCACCATCCGCAAACCGGACCTCTTTGTGGTGCGCAACGACAATCCTGTTCCGCTGCGCGCTGGCGACCGCTCCTTCCGCGGCATCTGCGATCTGTGCGTCGAAGCGCTCTCGGACTCGACCAAAGCGGAGGTCGAACGCGATACAGTCGTCAAGAAGCAGGAGTATGCCCTGAT
>CAMDEX010000135.1 GCA_945897075.1 Litorilinea aerophila | reverse complement strand
ACTTCTATAAAGTGGCGGGCCATCTCTCTTTTTCCTTTCACTGCTCCCTACACGACTCTCTCGTCTCTTCTATTCTATTCTATCTGCCTTTGCCTTGACAACCAATCTCTCCACTGCTCCACTGGCTTTCTCCGACAGGCTGCTAGCGCAACAGCTCCTGCGCCACGATGTAACCAGACCCGCCGTTGATCCCATGCCCTGGCCAGGTGGCAGCGCCCAGCATATAGACATTGGGCACTGCGGTCTGGTGGCTTGGCTGGCCTGGGAGCGGGCGCAGCAGATAGCTCTGGGCCAGATCGTGCGCACCGCCATAGGGATCGCCCGGTCCCTGGTTGGGGCTGAAGCGGGCCAGCTCGCCCGGGCTGGTGATGTGCATGCCGATCACCGCGTCCGGCACGTTGGGGATGTGTTGCTGCACGATGCGCAGCACGCGCTCGGTGAAGCGCTGCTTCAACTCCTCCGTCCACGTCCCGTCGCCCACTTCGATCTCACCTCCCGCGTCGCCGCGCGGACGGCAAGGGACTTCCAATATCTGCACGCGCAGAATCGCCTTGCCGGCTGGCGCGCGCGTGGGGTCCAGATTGGTGGGGCAGTCTACAGTGAAAGTTGGGTTGGCCGGCAGCAGACCGGCAACGCCCTGGGCCACGGCCAGCGTGCAGTCGTCGAGACCACTGGTCAGGTGTGGCTGGCCGATGCGTTGGAAGCGCGCGTCCGGCCAGGCGGGTGGCTCGTTCAGCGCCAACTGAATCTGCACGCAGCCGCGCCCGTAGCGGAAGTTGGTCGCCTGTTTGCGCAGCGGCGCGGGCACGTCGGCGTCGGCCAGCAGTTGGAGATAGAGCTGGTCTGGATTGACTGAGGCGATTACGGCGCGCTTGGCCGTGTAGACCTCCCCGTTCGCCGTCTGCACGGCCACCGCCTTGCCGTGCTTGACTTCGATGCGGGCGGCGCGGGTGTGGGTGCGGATCGTGCCGCCGTGATCGGTGATCAGCCGCGCCAGAGCCTGGGCCAGCTTCTCGCTGCCCCCCTGGGGAAATGCCATACCCCCGCCCGCCATTGCCATGACAGCCAGCGGCACCCAGACGCCGCTGCCCACCTCGTCGGGCGTGCGCCCCAAGTGCATCACCCACGGCGCAAGCATAGCCTGGGTGACTGGTGACCGGAAGCCGCTGACCGCCTGGCGCGCCGTCTGAAAGAGCATGGCAGCGAAGTCTGAGTAGCCCTTGCCGTCCTCCGCGTGGAGCAACTTGTGGATGGTCTTCTGGCCCTGGGGCGAGCTGAGGTCCATAGCAAAGAGGCTGAAGACATCGCCGGCGTAGGGGCCAAAGGATTCCAACATCTGGCCCAATGCCGCGCTGTCCCCCGGCATCAGCCGTTCGACCTCGGCGAAGTTGGCCGCCATATCCCGGGCGAAGACGGCCGTGCGCCCGTCGGCCATGGAGACGCCGGTGGGCAGATCGGTGTTCAAGTAAGTAAGGCCGCGCGCCGTGAGTTCTGCGCCCAACTCGGCATAGGCAGGGCCGGTCACGAAGAGGGGGTGGGCGGCGGAGTAGAGATCGTGGTGAAAACCGGGCAGAGTGACATCCTCGGTGCGCACGAGGCCACCGGGGCGATCGTTCTGTTCCAGAACCAGCACGTTCCAGCCAGCCCGGGCCAGATAGGCCGCTGTGATCAGTGCATTGTGCCCGCTGCCGATGAAGATGGCGTCGTATTGAGTCGTAGACATGAATGCTCCCTATTGCTGTAATTGGATGAAAAAAATGATTTGGATGGGAAAGAGACAACACAATGTAGCTGATGTTCGCATTGCCTGACAACCTGACTTTCCGGGCGGGATGGAGTGCTCCTTCAATATCCAATCCAGACCCTTTTTCAAATTTAGCGAAGAAACGATTGATCCCAACGGGAAACGGTTGTTGTACAATTAGGCCAACGGCGAATTGCGCATTGTGTGAACCACAACGAGCAGACGAATTCTGAAAATCCGTCTCCCGATGTCTTTAAGGCTATTGCGAAGAATAAAATATCCAGGCCAAGTCCCCGGCACTTTCTATTCCAGCGAGTCACTACGGCCCAATCCAGGCGTCGAACTCCGTGAAGTGCCGGGGACTTGAGGATACTTATTTTCGTGGAATAGCCTAACTATTGAGATAGTGCAGGGGATATGCTTGCTGCGCCCCTACGAAAAACAGCATCGAATATCTATGGTGTAATTGTGGACTGCTCATAGTATAGCTTTCAAGCAAAACATCTTCCAAACAGAAAAAATCTGCCTCACACCCACCCAACGAAATACCGAATACCCAACCTCACCTACCGGGGACTCATCTATGACCGAACTCCGCACACCAGAAGAATATACCGACCGGCTGGAACAGAGCTACAAACGCTTTTCCGAGACGCTGGCCCTGTTGGAGCCAGCAGAGTACAACGCGGCCTGCCTGCCCGAAGGCTGGACGCCCACCGCTATCGTCGCCCACGTCGCCTTTTGGGACGATTTCCAGCGGCGGCGCATGGAAGCCGCGCTCACCGGTGCGTGGGCGGAAGACTTCCCCAGACCGGCAGAAGACAACAACATCCGCGCCGCCGCCGATGGCTGGCGTGCCTGGGAGGATGTGTTGGCCGAGGCCGACGCCAACCGCCAAAAGCTGGTTGACTTCTCGCGCGGCCTGAGCGCCGAGCAGATCGCGGCGCTCTATCGGGAGGACGGCAAGGAGCGCCCGGTGCTGCAAATTCTATTGGAGCAGATGGCGCGCCACGCGCGCGAACACGCCCAGACGATCCAGCAGTATTGCGGCTCCTGGCAGCGCTGGGGGCGAACCGGTTTCCGCGTCTTCTACGCCCGCCAAAGCTGGAACTTTCTGGACACGATTTCCGGTCTGTCCGAAGCCACCTGTCTGGGCGTGCCGGTGGTTGGGGTCTGGTGCGTGCGCGAGATGCTGGCGCATGTGCTGGTCTGGGACGAGTATTGCTACCAGTTGGCGAAACAGTGGCCTGCTGTGGAGCTGACGAGTCTGGCCGCGTGGATCAACGGCGGCTTCGACGAAGTGAACGAGCGCCTGGTGGCAGAAAAGGCGGGGATGGGGATGATTGACCTGCTGGACGCACTGGTGACGGTCCACCGCCGCATCCTGCGCCACTACGACAAACTATCGGACGAGGCGATCCAGACGGTCTGTGAATACGGCTGGGGGCAGAAAGATACGCTGGTGGGTGTGCTATACGGCATTGCCAGCCACACAGCAGAACACGCGGCCCACCTCTACGAAGCGCGGCGGGATGGGCTGTTGCGAGCATAAAAACCGAGTTTTTGAGAAAAAACTCGGTTTTTCCGATGAGCTAAAAAAGCCGTCGTCCCCGCAGCGGGTTGTGATGAAGTGGTGCGATGAGCTGCGAAGACGACGGAGGATTCTATTGTACCAGATGTGACGTAAGGAAACAAAATATGGGGACTGGAGATTGGCGACTGGGGATTAGCGATTGGGGATTAGCGATTGGCGACTGGGGAGCGGCGACGAGAACACGGATTACAGAATTTGCGGATTGTTGTCTACTTTTATTCCCCACACCGCACAACTATACACGAGGAGCCAATCTCCAGTCCCCAGTCCCCAGTCCCCAGTCTCCAGTCTCCAATCCCCTACCCCGTATGCGCGTAACGCAGGCTGGTGGCGCTGTCGCTCAGGTGCGCGACGCTGCCGCCGTCGCCGATCAGATGCCAGCCGCTGCCGTTGCGTTGCAGGGTAAAGATGGCGCAGAGGGGCACGCTGATCCGCTCCTGGAGGCCGGTCAAGTGGCGCACAATGCCGATGACCGGCGAGGCGTGGGTGACAAAGAGTAAATTGTGTTCCGGGTAGGCGTCGGCCAACTGACGGACAGTCTGCCCGCAGCGCCGGTGTCCGTCAGCTTCGTTTTCGGGATAGACGAGCGTACCAGCCGGGCGATAGGCGCTGTCTATGCGGGCGAAAAGCCGTCTGCGTTCTTCTTCCGCCAGCAGAGCGGGCATCTCCTGTACAGTGGGCAACACTTCGCCAATGCCCGGCTCCAGGGCCACGGGCAGCTCCACGGCGTCGGCGATGTAGTGCGCGGTCTGGATGGTACGCAGGAAGGGCGAGGCGTAGATGCGGTGGACGGTCTGCCCACGCAGGCTGTTGCCGGCTTCCTGGGCCTGGCGTTCGCCGTCCGCAGAGAGCGCGGGATCGTAGGGGCGTGGGGCGTTTTTGGCCCAACTGGGGTTGCCAAAATCTTCCCGGTTGCCGTGGCGGACGATCCAAAGGGTCTGTGTCATTGGCTGCTTTCCTGTGCAATGTTGAGTTACAATCCGATCAGTTGTAACAAAATTCGCTGCGCTTGTCCAGTTTTCCGGGTAAGAAACAGACAGATGTAGGAATAAAGGCAAAGGAGTTCCGTGGCCGAGAGTATCCAACAGCGGGTGATGGCGCATGACCGTTTTCAAGTGGAGATGAAGCATTCGTATCGCTTGCAGCCATCTGGCAAGAGCCAATACCGCATCTCCACCTATATTTTCTTGCCACAGAGCCTGGGCATCAATGGGACGGTCTATACCCAACAGGAATTTTACGGGCGTATCCAAAACTACGTGCGTCTGCGCACGCCGGATTTCACCCTGCCAGAATTGCGCACCCATCCCCGTTCGCCATTGGTCGAGCTTCAGAAAACCCTGAACGAAGACGGCTGGGAAGCGGATACCCAAAAACAGAGTAGGGTGATCACCAGCCTGAAGTTTCTGCGCGCCATTTTGAACAGCCGGCTGGATCGTCTCCTGCGCCGTATGGATCCCCGCGCCGGTCACCCGGTTTCCGATCCCGCGGCCCACGTCAGCGCCGAGGCAGAATGCTTCATCGAGGAGGTTGCCGATTTTACCGACTATTTGCGTTCGGTTGCCAAAGGGCTGGAAGAGAGCAGAGTTGGGGATGCGCTTGCCCAGAACTACCGGCTCACGGATGAGTCGATCAGCCTGCTGCTGGAAGAGGGCTATCTGACCGCGTATCTGTTGGTGGAGCAGCACGCTGCGGGCGACGAGAAGAGCCGCTGGCAAGCGGCGCTTTCCACACTGATCGAACGGGAGGGAGAGCATCGCCGCGCCCAGGGCTACCACACCCACCTGTTGCCCCGTTCTGACAACGAGGAGTATCTCTTTCGCGCCTCGGCGCTCAAGAAATTTACATCAAGTGTTCTCTACCTCTCCGCATCGGTCGAGCCGGAGGGACGGACGCTCGAACAATTGCTCTTTGCCGCAGTGGCCGGGGTTTCGATGGTCTTTGCCACCGTCATCGCCTTCTATTTTCAGGCGCGCTTTGGCACATTCACCCTGCCAGTCTTTGCGGCGTTGGTGGTGGGCTATATGTTCAAAGACCGTATCAAAGAGGTGGGGCGGCTGCTCTCTGTGCGTCTGCTGCGCAACGTTCTCTACGATAGACGCATCATCCTGGAAACCTACGACCGCAGCCACGCATTGGGCCATCTGCGCGAGAAGGTGAGTTTTGTTGCGCCGGATGATCTGCCCGCTGCTGTGCGGGCGTTGCGGCGACGGGGTCAGGCCACGGATTTGGAAGGGGACGGCCAAGCAGAATCGGTGATCGGCTACACCAAAGCGGTCACGCTCTTCTCCCAGAAATTCGAGCGCATCTATCCGGGCGGCCCCCCTTTGACCGGTATCAGCGATATTTTGCGTCTGGACATTCGCCCCTTCCTGCACAAAATGGACGATCCCATCCAACGCAAACCGCTCTTGAAGGATGGCCGCATCCAGTGGGTGCGCGGCGTGAAAGTTTATCACGTCCATCTGGTATCCGTGATCGAAGACGGCAACGGGGCCAAATCCCGCTACACATCTTCTCTGCTTACGCTCAACCGCAAAGGCATTGTGCGGGTGGAGAGTCTGTCGACCAGCGCACCCGAAACAGCTGAGCCAGGCGGACTTTGACGATCTTCCTCCCATCTGGCATTCTTTCTCCTGCGCTCAATACCGACAACCACAAAGAGACAGAGACACAAAGAAAAACCCATTCCTCTTTCTTTTCTTTCTTTGTGACTTCGTGACTTTGTGGTTCAATTCCTTACTGACAACCACAAAGACACAAAGAAAAACCCATTCCTCTTTCTTTTCTTTCTTTGTGACTTCCTTTGTGACTTCGTGGTTCAACTCCTTTTTCTTGCGAAAGGTTACACATTCATGCCTCTACTTGACCCCGCCCTGCCGGAACTGATGGACTTTGCCCGCCAACTGGCCGAGGAGAGCGGCGCACTGATCCGGCGCTATTTCCGCACAGGCTACGCCGTGGAGCAGAAGGCCGACGCCTCGCCGGTGACAATCGCGGACCGGGGCGCGGAGGAGTTGATGCGCGGTCGCATCCAAGCCAGCTATCCCAACCACGGCATTCTGGGCGAGGAGTACGGCGTACACCAGCCCGACGCCGACTACCGCTGGGTGTTGGACCCCATCGACGGCACGAAGAACTTCATCAGCCACAGCTATCTTTTTGGCACACTGATTGCCCTGCTCAAAGATGGCCGGCCGATTCTGGGCGTCATCCACCAGCCGATTGTGCGGGACTTCCTCATCGGCAACGGCGCGGGCGCGTGGCTCAACGGGCAGCCCGTGCGGGTCAGCCCCTGCCACCGGGTGGAGGATGCGGTGTTGCTTACGTCGGACCACTGGAACCCCTTCGAATACCAGAACGGGCCTGCCTTCGAGGCCCTGACCAAGCGGGTGTTGCGCTACCGCACCTGGGGCGACTGTCACGGCTATCAATTGGTCGCCACCGGCGGCGCGCACATAATGACCGACCCGGTGATGAACGAATGGGACTATATGGCGCTGATTCCGGTGATCGAAGGCGCGGGCGGGCGCATCACCAACTGGCAGGGGGATGATCCGCTGATGGGTAGCGGCATTGTCGCCACCTGCGGCACGATCCACGACGAGGTGATTCGGCTGTTGAATCCGTAACATATGAACACTTCTTATCAGTTAGTCCATGCAGGGTGGCATAACCAACGCCGCAAGTACGGTTGTCTCCTGCATTTGGACCTCAAGGACGGGAAAATGACGGGAAACCCGGTCTCTCTCCGGCGTTTTTCGTATGCTCTTGGCTTGACGCGGCCCGGAACTCTGCTATACTCGAAGACGTTGCAGGAGTATAGTCCGTCTTTCCAATCCCCTTTACCCAAAATGAGGTACTGAAAATGCAAAGCGTAAGCAGAAGTAGATTCTTTCCTGCCCGCCAATGGCTCTCGGCATTGATGCTCGTGGCCCTGCTCTTGTCGGCGCTGCCTGGATCCCTCCTGGCCAAAGAGGCAGAAAGAGCGACAGCCCAGGAAGATGCCACTGCCATTCTGCTGGGCGAGTATGTGCAGCAAGACGCGGCCACGGGCGATGTCTTCTCCTTCGTCATCTACCTGCCCGACGAGGGCGACTATATGATCAGCCCAGACGACGACAAAGCCGCCGCCAACTTTGACGCGTCCATTTTCGACGATCAGGGTGAAAGCGTCTACGAGGGTCCTCTGGTCATGGAAGCGATCTCCCTGGAAGCCGGGGAGTATACAATCGAAATGACTGCGCGGGCTGACGACTTTCTCAGCTTCTTTGTGCTGGGGATGATCGGCGGCATGAGCGACAGTGAGCGCGAACCGGACAAACTCTTCCCAGGCAGTGTCTACAGCGAAGAAGATGTCAGCGAAGCGCGCTATGCCACCGTCAATATCCCAGACGTTGGCTATCCCCAGGAAGTCCTGCTCTACTTTAGCGTGGGTGAAGGCGATACCTTCTGGTTGTCAGTCGAAGGCGAATCTGTTTCCAAGTACGCCAGCAGCGACGACACCGAGATGGTGCGTTTCTACACCGAAGGGGGGGACTATTCCCTAAAGATGGAACCGGCGGATCGCCGCTCCGATTTCACGCTGATCGTTTTTCTGGCTGGCGCGCCTGTCCAACTTGAATTGGACGGGGAAATCGAGGATAGACTAATCGAGGCAACGCTGGCTGACAATGCGGACACCCAGATTTTTCACATTCGTCTGGATGATGTCTACGACGATGTGACTGTCACGTTGACGCCGTCCGAAGATGCCGAAAGCGAACTGTCCATGTCGGTGGTTGATCGCTATGTGGACGGCAACTACTATATCTACAGCGAAGCCCAGGATGATGGCTCACTCGCGGCTTCGACCGGCGCGCTTCTGCCCGGCGACTATTATGTCGTCGTCAACGGCTATGACGGTGTGGAAACAGCGTACACCCTCAGCGCCGAAGGCACACCCGGTGCGCCCATCCTCGCCCTGGAACTGGATGAAGCAGCGCAAGGCACGCTGGAAGAGGGCAGCGTCCAATACTACCGCTTGGATGATGTCGCAGCCGGCACATTCGTCCGCATTACCCTCGCGTCCGACGCCGAAGAGAGCGATTTTGACCTGCATGTAGGCATGGCCCAGCCTCTGGATCAGTGGTCCAGCACAGCCACCGGACCCAACGAAGAGGTGATTCTGGTTGCGCCGGGTGATGGCACCTACTATGTGCAGTTGTCCAGCTACAGCGGTTCTGGCGATTACGAAGTTGTGGCCGAAGAGCTTGCCGTGGGATTGATTGATGCCAACGAACTGATCTCCCAATCCATTGACGACGGCGGCTACATCGTCTACGGCTTTGCCATTGAGGAACCGGGTCAACTCCTCTCCGTGCTGTTGGCCAGCCACGATGCAGAAGACCTGGACCTGTCGGTGAAGCACTTCAGCCCCAGCGGGGCGAGCGTCCACGATCTTTCCAGCATCTCCTCCGGTTCCGCAGAGATCGTCAGCCAGGCCGCGGCGGATCCGGGTATCTACGAAGTGCGGGTGAAGGCGTATGGCGCAGGTGGTGATTTTGGTCTGCTCGTGCGCGTGGAAGACCCGGCCGCGCTTCTGGGCGGTTCCAGCCAGGACGAGGCGTCAGTTCTCTTCGCTGATGACTTCTCCGACCCCGACAGTGGCTGGGCCAGCGATGAAGGGGGCGCTTACGGATACGCGGATGATGCCTACCAAATTACTTCTGAGCCTGGAGCCTATGTCTGGGTGGTGCAGAATGACGAAGCCTACACCGATGTCAGCTTGGAAGTGGATACAATGCTGCTCTCCGGCGAAGCCGAAGCCTACGCCGGGCTGATCTGCCGCGCCACGGATGATGGCTACTTCTATATGGACATGAGTCACACGGGCTTCTTCTCCATCGGCCAGGTTGCGGGCGATGAGATCGTTGTGCTTTCAGAGTGGGCAGAAAGCGACGCCATTGATACAGACGAAGGCGCGGTGAATAGGCTGGGCCTGGACTGCATCGGCGATACGATTACTGCCTACGTCAACGGCGAAGAGCTGGACAGTGTGACCGTCGAAGCAGTTGCTGGCGGCTTTGGCTTTGAAGCGGGCACCATCGAGGCCGCGAGCGAACCCGCCACCATTGGTTTTGACAATCTGGTGTTGAGCCAGCCGTAAATCTATCCCATCTCCTATTGAGTAGTGTCAGATAAACAGCGGGGAAGCGGCTGGCCGCTTCCCCGTTGTCATTGTAAATCTGCAATCCCAATTGACATCTATAGCAAGACGTAGTACTATACTTGTCATAGTGGCTGGTTTTCCAGCGCACGGGCAGATGAATGATGGATTGCGGGGATTCTGCCTCCTCGCTGCGCAAGACAGGATGACAAGGAATGAACGAATCGTTGACCATTCCCGGTCTACGGGTCTGTCCGGTGGAGTCCGCGGCCCGCATTGTGGGGCAGAAGTGGACGTTGCAAATCGTCCACCACCTGCTCGATTCCCGCTGCAAACGTTTCTGCGAATTACAGGAGGAGCTGGGGGGCGTCAACCCCAGCACACTGAGCAGCAGGCTGAAGATGCTGGAAGACGAAGGGGTTGTCTGCCGCGCCCAGATCAGTTCCATCCCGCCCCACGTGGAATATAGCCTGACGGAGATGGGGCGGGAATTGACGCCCATCATCCGCGAAGTCTCCAACTGGGGCAACCGCTGGCTCTGTCGGGAAGAGTGCCCGGATTGCGACGATGAATAGCCGTTGGTTTTTAGGGGGATGCGCTGTATGGGACTGACTGTTGCCGGTCTGACGGTGGGTCTGTTGGAAGAGAACTGCTACATTCTGGGCTGCGACGTGACGGGTCTGGGCGTGATTGTCGATCCGGGCGACAACCCGCGCGCCATTCTCAACCAGGTCGAAAAAATGGGGCTGACGATCGAGAAGATCATCAACACCCACGCCCACTTCGATCACGTCATGGCGGTTGACCCGATCCGCCGCGTCACCGGGGCCACCTTTCACCTGCACCGCAACGACCTGCCCATTCTGCGCGATGCGCCAGAACGGGTCAGCCTCTGGTTGAGCAGCCATATTGACCCGATTGACGACCCGGACGAATTTCTTGAAGAGGGGCAGATCGTCTCTTTCGGGGGAGAAGAAGTCGAGGTACGCTTTACGCCCGGCCACGCACCCGGCCACGTAATTTTTGTCCACCACGCGCGGCGGCTGGTCTTTGCCGGTGACACCCTTTTCCAGGGCAGCATCGGGCGTTTTGACATCCCTTTGGCCGACGGCCCTACCCTTTTGCGCAGTATCCACAGCCAAATCCTTTGCCTACCCGACGATTATACCGTCTATCCCGGCCACGGCGCGGCTACGACTGTCGGCGACGAACGCATCCACAATCCCTTTGTGGGAATGGCAGCAGCGCCCCGATGATCTACCACATCCTCCCCCAAGCCGTCTACGCTGCGCTGGACACGACACAACCCTACAGGTCAGAGACGCTGGCAACGGAGGGCTTTACCCACTGCACAGCCGATCTGGAACTGCTGCTTTGGGTGGCAAACCGTTTTTACCGGCAGGTGGCTGGCCCGTTCGTTCTGCTCTGTATTGACGAGGCGCGCGTCACATCGCCTGTGCGCTGGGAAGAATCCGACGGCAACCTCTTCCCCCACATCTACGGCCCGCTCAATTGGGACGCGCTGGAGCGGGTGGTGGATTTCCCGCGCAGCGCAGACGGCGCTTTTGTGTCGCCCCTCGGATTGCAATAATCCCGTAGGGGCGCTGCTTGCTGCGCCCGGCACTGGGCGCAGCCAGCAGCGCCCCTACGATTTCCATCTACCGTTTCCCGAAACCCCTCTCCATACAGTATAATTCGTTGCAGACAGATTTACGCAGATTTTATCCGTGCAAATCCTTACAATCCGTGTAATCCGTGTCCTTATTTTTAGAGTAGGTTGTGGCGATGGCATCCGAGAACGGCGCGGCAGAGGCAGTAGTGCGGGTGGAGAATGTGACCCAGCGCTACGGGCGCAAACCTGTACTGCGCAATGTGACCCTACAGGTCAAGGCGGGTGAGGTGGCCGCGCTGCTCGGTGCCAACGGCGCAGGCAAAACGACACTGTTGCGCATCCTGGCCGGGCTGGACAAGCCGGAGCGCGGGCAGGTCTGGTTGGGCAATGTCCGTCTGGCCGCGGCCGGCCACGAAATCCGCCGCTATGTGGGGCTGGTCAGCCACCGCCCCCTGCTCTATGACAACCTGAACGCGCTGGAAAATCTGCGCTTCTTTGCCCGCATGTACGATCTGGTAGAGCCGGAGCCGCGCATCGAAGCCGTGCTGACCGCGATGGACCTCTGGCGACGGCGCTACGACCCCGTGCGCGCGTACAGCCGGGGGATGATCCAGCGGCTGGCGATTGGTAGATCCATCCTGCACGACCCGCCTGTGCTGCTGCTCGACGAGCCGGACACAGGTCTGGATCAGGCCAGTGTGGCCGTATTGACCGATCTGATCGCCCAACTGCGCCAGGGCGGGCGGGCTGTGCTGGTCACTACCCACAATTGGGACAGGGCCGAACGCTGGGCGGATCGGGTCTACCATCTGGTGGATGGAACAATCGAAGATGGCGCAGAAGCATTGGGGCAGCGATGAGCAGCGACTCTCTGGGGGGATTGTTGGGGCGACCGGTGGCCATGCGCACGGGGGGCGGATCAGCCGCCTTTCTGCGCAAGGTGTGGGCCGTGGCTGCCAAAGATGTGCGCGCCGAGCTGCGCGCCAAAGAGGTCGCTTCGACGATGATTGTCTTTGGCTTGCTGGCGGTTGTCATCTTTGGGCTGGCCTTCGATCTGCGTGTACCCAAATCTTCGATGGTTGTGCCGGGGATTCTGTGGGTGATCGTCCTCTTTGCTGGTGTCTTGGGGCTGCATCGCTCCTTTGGGGCCGAGGTGGACCGCGACACGCTGGCTGGTCTGCTCCTGGCCCCGGTGGAACCCAGCGCCATTTACTTTGGCAAACTGGCCTCGAATCTGCTCTATCTCTTTCTGTTGGAGCTTTGCGTCCTGCCCGTTCTGCTGGTGATGTTTGACACCAATCTCTTTCAGTTCCACATTCTGCTGGGACTCGGTTTGGGCACGTTTGGCTACGCCGAAGTGGGCACGTTTTTTGCCGCGTTGACGGCCAACAGCCGGGCCAGGGAGTCTATGCTGCCCGTTCTGCTTCTGCCGGTGATGGTGCCTGTTTTTATGGCCGGTGTTGGTCTCACCGCAGGCATCCTGGACGGACGGCCAGTCAGCGGGCTGCTCCCCTGGCTGGTGATTTTGGCTGTGTTTGACATTATCTTTTTTGTGGCTGCTTATTGGGTTGTCGATTTAATTTGGGATGGAATCTGAAAGGAACAAAATGGCAACGACGACTGCACTACAAAGCAAAAGGTCTGATTTCTGGTACGGGCCGCTGCTGACTCTGGACGTGTTGGCCGGGCTGGCGATGGTTGTGGCGGTTTGGGCCGGGCTGCTCTTCGCCAAAGACGCCACCAATCTGGCCGGTAACGAACAGGTTGCCCAACGCATTTTCTACTTCCACATGGGCTGCAACATCACAGCCACATTGGGCTTTCTGATCTCCGTCATCGGAAGCATCGGCTATCTGGTGCGCCGCACGCTGGTTTGGGATCGCATCGCCCAAGCCGGTGTGGAGGTGGGCACGCTCTTTGGATTTGGCATAATGACTACGGGTGCCATTTGGGCCAAACCCGCCTGGAATACCTATTGGACGTGGGATCCCCGCTTGACGACGGCCACCATCACGATTCTGATCTACCTGGCCTATATGCTCTTTCGCAATGGGATGGACAACCGCCACACCCGCGCCCGCTTCGCCTCCATCTACGCCCTCTTTGCTTTTATCAGCGTGCCTTTCACCTATTACAGCGCGCGCATCTTTCGTTCCATTCATCCGATTGTCTTTGATGGTGCCAACGCTGAAGCCCGAGGCGGGGACGTTGTCGGTAACGTCGGTGCCTCGATGGGGCAGACGCTTCTCATCACGATTGGCTGCTTCACAATTCTCTTCCTGGCCCTCTTCTTCCATCGCTGGCGGCAGTTGAGCCTGGAGTCCCGTATCGAAGACCTCCGAGAGGAACTCTACCAATGATCTACCTGGCCGCGGCACTTATCATTCTTTGGCTCTCCGTGGGCGCATTCGTCGTTTATATGTTGCTCCGCCAACGCGCTTTGGAAAAAGAAGTGCAGATGTTGGAGGAGCAGTTCCAGGCGGAGCGGCGCAAGAAGTAGGACAGTAAGACAGTAGGACAGTATCACTGATTTACTGTCTTACTGATTTACTGTCCTCAAAACCGTTCACATTCTTGTAATACATTTGGTAGGCGTGTTTACTTCCGCCAAGCGCCGAAGGGCATAAACTCTTTGTGAACCTGATGGAGTCAGCAGGACGCTCTCTCAGAAAAATCCGTACCCGTAGCGTCAGCGTCGGGGAAAATCCGACGAAAAGGACTTTTTCATGACCCAGGCAACCATACCCGCGAAACCCATTGCAGCGCCGGTGCGCGTTACCCGCTCCACGACTTTTCTACACGCCGTCTCGTTTGTGCTGGGCTTTGGCATCGTCTTCACGCTCCTCGGCTCCGCAGTCGGCCTGCTAGGACAGAGCCTGAATGCCTATCTGCCCACAGTGCAGAAGATCGGCGCGCTGATGCTGCTCATCTTTGGGCTGGTGACGCTGGGCGTGGTGCAGCGCATTATTACGGCCATCCGTTCCAACCCCAACCTGGCCGGCAACCCGGCGCTGGTGGCTCTGGTTGATGTACTCAGCTTTGTCAACGGGCTGATGTACACCGAGCGGCGGGTGGCGGAGATGCACACAGTCAAGCGGGGCTGGGGCTATGTGAGCAGCGCGTTGATGGGCGTCAGTTTCAGCGCCGGATGGGTGCCCTGTGTAGGGCCGATTCTGGCGAGTATTCTCTTTCTGGCCAGCGACAGCGCCACCGCCGGCCAGGGCGCAATTCTTCTTGCCATCTACAGCCTGGGGTTGGGCATCCCCTTTTTGATCACCGGCGCGGCTTTCAGCCAGGCCACCGTCTTTCTGCGCCGCCTCAACCGCCACGCCAATATTGTCAGCATCATCAGCGGCGTCTTTCTGCTCTATGTAGCCTGGCTTCTGTGGAGCGATCGGTTGGGGGCACTGACGACCCAGTTCGCCTTTTTGAACGAACTGGTCTTTAACATTGAGGATTGGGTGGCCGCCACCTTCGGGATCAGCGCTGCCTTCTCGTCGGGTGTTCTGGGCGCGGCGCCCCTGGCCTTTCTGGCCGGTCTGATCAGCTTTATCAGCCCGTGTGTGCTGCCCCTCATTCCAGCCTATATTGGCTATCTCAGCGGCGCTTCTCTCGCCGACGATCGTGCGTAATCTGTCTGACAAAATGAACGGGTGACAGGGCGCAAAGATGTCGCTTTCTGGTCGTATTCAAACTATTGTTCTCGTTGTGTCTGCGACACTTCTTCTGTTGGCCGCCTGTTCTGCCCGCAAGAGCGGCGAACCGTTGCCGTTTGGCGCGCTGACACCGGCAGATTTTCCCCTGGAATTGGGCGCAGGCTTCCCCGTGGCCCAGGTGGGGGATGCGCCATCTGCTACGGTGGAGGTGGGCCAGCCAGCCCCCAATTTTGCTTTTGTCTGGGAGGACGGGCGGGGCGCAGACCTGGCCTCCTTGCGGGGCAAGCCTGTCATCCTCAACTTCTGGGCCACCTGGTGTGGCCCCTGCCGGGCGGAGATGCCGGAATTTGTCGCATTGCACCGCACAAATCCCAATCTGGTGGTGTTGGAAGCCAACACTCAGGAAGGGCTGGATCGCATCCGCCCTTTTGCCGAAGAGTTTGGGATGACAATGCCTGTTCTGGTAGACGAGGTGGGCGCGCTGCGTTCTCTCTACGGCGTGCGCGCGATGCCCACTACACTTTTTATTGACGCCGAAGGTCTGATCCGCGCCCGCTGGGCTGGTCCGCTGACAGGGGATCAGTTGGCTCAGTTTGTAACGCAGTTACAAACCCCGTAGGGCGGACTGTCAGTCCGCCAGTGGGCGGAATACCATTCCGCCCTACAAGGAAAACCATGCGCGTACTTCTTTATTCAAAAGCCGATTGCCATCTGTGCGACGCCTTCCACTTTGAATTGCTGGATTTGCAAAGTGAATTGGGTTTTGCCTATGAAAAGCGCCATCTGCAAGAGAACGATGCGCTTTTTGCCCAATTCGATGGCTATTTTCCTGTGGTGGATATCGAAACAGACGAACACATACGCCTGACTTCCCCGACCAGCCAACGCCAGCTACGCGCCCGGATCAGACAATCGGCCGTTCTGTCCGCCCCGGCGCAGACGCTCTAATCTGATGCCCGCACCCACCCCACCCACCTCTACAAAGCCGAATCCATTGCCGACAGAGAACGGGCAACCGCCGTCTGCGGTGGCTCAGTTTGCCGACGGCATTGTGCTGGGGATCGCCCGCCACTGGCTGCTGCTGATCAACGCAGCCGTAGCTGTCTATCTCCTTTTGCCTTTGGCCGCGCCCCTTCTGGTCAACGCCGGCTATGAGCGCCCGGCACGGGTCATCTATTCCCTCTATTCCTTTGCCTGTCACCAATTGCCCGAACGCAGCTACTTTCTCTTTGGCGCAGAGCCATTCTACAGCCTCTCCACGCTGGAAGCTGACGGTCTGCTCCCCGGTCAGAATCTCTTTGAGCGGCGCACCTTTACGGGCAATCCTCTGACCGGCTACAAAACAGCCCTCTGCCAGCGGGACATTGCCATTTACGGGAGTGTGTTGTTGGGCGGGCTGCTCTTTGCTCTGCTGCGCCGACGGCTGCGACCGCCCAGTGTGAAAGTCTATCTTCTCTTTCTCATCCCGATTGCGCTGGATGGTTTTACCCAGCTCTTTGGATTGCGTTTGAGTAACTGGTGGCTGCGCAGCGTCACCGGCGCGATCTTTGGTGGCGCGTCGGTCTGGTTGGCCTATCCCTATCTGGAAGAGGCGATGAACGGTGTGATTCAGACCGAGATCGGGCGGCGGGATCAGTGACAAAAAAGAGGACGACGCAGATTTTGATGATTTGGATTGATCAGCGCTGATTTTTGTTTCAATCTTTTTGATATGCGTCCGCTTTTGACTGGCTGCGTATTGGACAAATCCGCCTGCCTTTGCTATACTGAACACTTGTGACCAGCACAAGCCAACCTGCCGTTTTGTATTGTCTGCCGTTGCGCAGACTGGCGGCAAAGACAGGAACAGAGGAATAGAACGAGAATGCCGAATATCAAATCTGCTGAAAAACGCGCCCGCCAGAGTGAAAAGCGCCGGGTGCAGAATCGTGTCTACCGCGCCGCGGCCCGCACAGCTGTCAAGAAGGCCCGCACCGCACTGAATACCCCCGCTCTCGATTCCGAGCAGGCTGTACTCAATGCGATTCAGGCCCTGGACAAGGCTGCCGCCAAAGGCACCATCCACACCAACAACGCGGCGCGCCGCAAGAGCCGTCTGATGGCCCAACTTCACAAAATGAGCGCGGCTGCCTAAAGTTGGCGCTTTTGGGATTTGTACAAAAGGCTGCTACACACTGTGTAGCAGCCATTTTGCGTTAAGCGTTGCCTGTTGTAGGGGCGCTGCT
>CAMDEX010000134.1 GCA_945897075.1 Litorilinea aerophila | reverse complement strand
GAGCTGGCAGGCCACCACCGGTGCAAAGGAGTATGCCTATTGCCTGGACACGAACCTGGACGACCAGTGCGACCAGGGAAGCGACAAGTTTGTGCGCGTGGCTGGCACCAGCGCCATTGTCACCCTGGAACCCAACAAGACCTATGGCTGGCAGGCCCGGGCCTATGCCTCCAATGGCAATTGGACGCCAGCCGATGGCGCAGGCCAGTGGTGGCGCTTCACCACAACGGCCAATGGCAGCGTCAATTTCAGCAAAGTAAGCCCCAGCAATGGCGCAACCAATGTGCCCACCAGCATCAGCTTGCGCTGGTTGCCCTCTGCCAATGCGGTGAAGTACAGCTATTGTATCGATACCACTTTGAACAACGGTTGTGAAGGGGGCGGGGACAAATTCATCTTTACCCAATCGACCAGTGTCGCTCTCAATCTGGCCGCCAATACCTCCTACGAGTGGCAGGCCCGGGCTTATGCCGTGGATGGCACTTGGACGCCAGCCAATGGCACAGGCCAGTGGTGGAGGTTTTCCACGACCGGCTCTCTGGTCTCCGGCTATACGCCCGGCGAGTTCGGCGTCTCGGAAGCCGGCGCGGCCAACTACCGCATCCCCTTTGTGCTGCCTCCCGGTACAGCAGGCATGACACCCCAGATTGCCCTGACCTATGGCAGCGGCGGCTCCAACACGATTGTGGGCTGGGGCTGGTCACTGACGGGCCTTTCCCTCATCAGCCGTTGCCCGGCCAACAAGGCCCAGCACGGCTTCACCGATGGCGTGGATTTCGACGGCAACGACCAGTTCTGTATGGACGGTCAACTGCTGGTGGCTGTCAGCGGTGCGTACGGGGCGGACCAGACCCTCTATCGCACAGAAAACGAGAGTTTTAGCCGGATCAAATCGATTGATCAGGCAGGCGCTGGGCCGCTCCGCTTCCAGGCTATGACAAAGGCAGGGCTGACCATTGAATATGGCGCAAGCGCCGGTTCCCGGCTGGAGGCCGCGGGCAGAGCCGATATACTCTACTGGGCTGTCACCAAAATCGTAGATACCAAAGGCAACTATATGACCTTTACCTACGAGAAGAACAGCGCCACCGGTGAGCTATTGCCCCAGCGGATTGACTATACCGGGAATGCGGGCCAAAATCTGCCCCCCTATGACCGGGTCGAATTCCTCTACGAACTGCGCCCGGATGGCCGCGTCCAGTTCATTGCAGGCACACCGGTACGCCTCTCCAAGCGCATCCAATACCTGCGTGTCTATGCCGAAAGCGTACTGATGCGGGAGTTTCGCTTCGGCTACGAAGTCAGCCTGACCACAGGCCGCTCCCGGCTGGTCAACCTGACCGAATGTGGGATGGGGGGGCAATGTGTGCTTTCCAGTCGCTTTGTCTGGTCCTCCCAATCCACCAACGAATTGAATTTCAACGGCAGCGGATCGGGCAAATGGAGCGGACACGGAGGTGGGCAGAACGACAATATCCTCGGCGACTACAACGACGACGGCAAGACCGATATGGCAGGCTATACAGGGGCCAATGGTCGCTGGCACGTCTGTCTCTCTACCGGCAGCGGCTTTGCCTGCTCGTTTGTCGTGGCCCACGCCCGGGGTGAACAGAACACATTCCCCGGCGACTTTGACGGGGACGGGCGCACGGATTTGGCCGCGTATGCGGGCGGCAGCGATGGCAAATGGGAAATCTGTCTGTCGAACGGCAGCGGATTTCAGCCCTGCCAGCTTTGGCAGGGGCATTCTGGAGCCACAGGCAACAATGTGGTGGCAGATTTCAATGGGGATGGGCGCACGGATATTGCCGGTTTCTCAGGTAACTACATCTGGCACGTCTGTCTCTCCATCGGCAGCAACTTCTCGTGCAGCAAGGTATCTGCCCACAACGGGGTCGTCGCCGACAATGTGGCCGCCGATTTCAACGGCGATGGCATGGCAGACCTGGCCGGTTACACGGGCCGGGACGGTCGCTGGCACGTCTGCCGTTCCACCGGCGCTGCCTTTGAATGCTCCTACTGGACAGGCCACGCGGGGGGCGCAAAGAATAATGTTGTCGGTGATTTCAACGGGGATGGACTGGCCGATATGGCCGGTCACACTGAGATCAGAGGCCAATGGCATCTCTGCCTCTCTACCGGGACGAATTTCGAGTGCAGCATCTGGACGGGGCACGGAGGCGGCGCTACCAACAATGCCAGCGGGGATTTCAACGGGGATGGCCTGACCGATATGGCTGGCTATACGGGCAGCAACGGCCAGTGGCACGTCTGTCTCTCCACCGGTGCGGGCTTTACCTGTGGCAATCGCACATGGAGCGGCCACGGCGGCGGCAGCAGCAACAATTTCAGCGGTGACTACAACGGCGACGGCAAGACCGATCTGGCTGGCTACACCGGTAGCAACGGCGTCTGGCATGTGACACTGGCCAACGACCTCTACCCGGATCAATTGCGCCAGTTCATCAACGGCCACGGCGCGACCACAACGGTCGCCTATGCGCCCCTGACGAATCCAGCCGTCTACACAAAAGGCAGCGGTGCGCTCTATCCAAACCGGGACTTTCAGGCGCCGCTCTATGTGGTTTCGTCCTATGCAACGAGCAACGGCATCGGCGGCCAACGGCAGGTCAACTACACCTATACGGGTTTGCGGGTCAATCAGATCGGGCGCGGCTTTCTGGGCTACGCCTCTGTCAACGCAACCGATATCGAGACTGGCATCAAGACGGTCACCTACTATCGGCAGGATCACCCCTACAAGAGTATGGCAGCCGCAGTCGAGCAATTCCAGGCCGACGGGAAGCTGATGCAGCGGGTGGAGAACAGTTGGGCTGTGATGAATTTTGCGGCGGCGGCCCGGCTCCCTTCCCTTGGGATGACCGAACAGGAGGCCCGCGCACTCTATCCCAGCACGCCGGAAGATACGCAGGCGGCCGCGCAGCCGGAGGAAATGGCTGAGGGTTCTGCTCCTGATTCGGCGGCAGTAGACGAAAGCGGCGCCCTATCTGGTCTGGGGTTGACCCAGCAAATCTTTCTGCCCGCCATCTCTGGGGGCGCCGATTCCGTTCAGGAAGACAATCTGGCCGATCCGCCTGACAGCGCAAGGGCTGATTATGACTTCACCCACTTCATCGACGCGGGGGATTCACCCCTGCCCGCCACGACCGAAACACCGGTCATGGAGAGCGCCTCGACCTATGAACCGGCGGTTGAACTGCTGATGGAAGGGCTGGAAGTAGAATCAGCTTCGCTGGAAAGCATGGCTGCACCCAATGCCCAGGGCTTCACCTATTTTGTCTATGTGAGCAAAAGCGTTGTAACCAAATATGAGCTGAACGGCGCGCTCATTTTTGCCACCACCACAACCAATACCTACGACAGCTACGGCAACCCAACACGGATAGTCGAGAGCAGCAGCGACGGCTACACCAAGACAAGCGTCAATACCTATGTCAACGACACCTCGCTCTGGATTCTGGGTCGCTTGACCAGTGCCAAAGTCACCGCGACTGCGCCCAATCAGGCGGCCCAGACACGCACCTCCGCCTTTGCCTATGACACCGGGAGCGGCCTGCTGCTGCGGGAAGAAAGCGAACCCAATTCGCCCCTGAGTCTGGTGAAGGTCTATGAGTATGACGGCTTCGGCAATATCATTCGCTCGACCACCAGCGGGCCAGATATTGCCACCCGCAGCCAGACCAGCCAGTACGGTTTCCGTGGGCGCTTTATGACCCAATCCAGCAACGCCCTGGGACATACCAGCAAGGTTGTCCATGACCAGACATTGGGGCTGCCGCTCTCCATCACCGACGCCAACGGTCTTGTCACCACCCGCAAGTACGATGGCTTTGGGCGCATGACCGAAGAGAGCCGCCCCGACGGTTCCAAGACGACGATGAGTTATAGCCTGTGCAGCGGCGCGCTCTGCCCGGCCCAGGCGATCTACTACGTGCGCACGGAAAGTTCAGGCCGCGGCCCGTCGGTGGTCTACTACGACCTGCTGGACCGGCAGGTGCGCAGCGAGACGGTCGGTTTCAACGGCCAACCGATCTTTGTGGAGACGATCTACAACAGCCGAGGGCAGGCGCAAAAGGCATCGGATCCCTATTTCAGCGGCGCAACGCCCCAGTGGACAAGCTACACCTACGATCTGCTCGGTCGCACGCTGACGGAAAGCCGCCCCAACGGCGCGGTCACCAACAGCGAGTACACAGGCTTCACCGTACAGATGGTCAACCCGCTCGGCCAGGCCAACACCCGGGTCGTCAATAGCCAGGGCTGGTTGATGCGCAGCACCGACACCCTGAGCAATACGACCCGGTACACCTATGACAGCTTTGGCAATCTGCTCACCCTTGTGGACCGCGCCGGCAATACGACGACGATGGAGTACGATCTGCGCGGGCGCAAGATATCCATGCGCGACCCGGACAGTGGGACAGTCACCTATCGCTACAATGCGCTCAATGAATTGATCGGGCAGACGGATGCCAAGAAGCAGAGCGTTGCCCTCACCTACGATCTGTTGGGCCGGATGATCCAACGCACGGAGACGGAAGGCGTCAGCACCTGGGTCTATGACAGCCGGGCCAAAGGCATTGGGATGTTGGCCGAGGTGCGCGGGCCAAATGGTTACACAGAAAGCTACACCTACGATGCCCTCAGCCGTCCAGTCAAAGTGACCTATGGGATGAGTGGGCAGACATTTGTCGTGGAAAACAGCTTCGACAGCTACGGGCGGATCGCCAAGATCAGCTATCCTGGCGGCTTCAGAATCCGCAACGAATACACGGAACAGGGCTACCTGAAAGAGGTGCGCAACGACGCCACCAACACTCTATTCTGGCGGGCGGACACACTGAATGCCAGGGGTCAATTGGAGCAGGCAACCCTCGGCAATAGCCTGGTGACCAAGCAGCGGTTCGACGCCCAGACAGGCTTTCTGCGGACCATTCAGACCGGCCCAACCAGCGCGCCCGGCCAGGTGCAGAATCTCGCCTTTGCCTTCGATGCGGTGGGGAATCTGACCAGCCGTTCCGACCAGAATCAGTCCTTGACCGAGGCATTCACCTATGACCGGCTCAATCGTCTGATCAAAGCCCAGGTCAATACACGCACGGCGGATACCGTCCGCTACGATATCCTGGGCAACATCACCTTCAAATCGGACGTGGGCAGCTACACCTACGGCGGCAACGGCGCAGGCCCCCACGCGGTCACGGCCATCTTTGGGGGCATCAGCGCCAGCTTTGTCTACGACGCCAACGGCAATCGCATCCAGAGCAACGGCGGCTCCATTGCCTATACATCCTTCAACCTGCCTGCCACCCTTGTCCAGGGCAGCAATCGCATCACCTATGCTTACGGGCCGGGCCACGAGCGCTACAAACGCACGGTGCAGACCAACGGTGTCACCACTACAACACTGATGATTGGTACCCTCTACGAGAAAGTGACGGTGGGTGCGCTGACCACCCAGAACTACTACATCCCCGCTGCCGGGCAGATGATTGCCATCCATACGGTGCGCAGCAATGGGACAACCGCCACCCAATACCTCCATCGAGATCATTTGGGTTCCATCACCGCCATCACGGACGCGACAGGCAAGGTCATCGAACAGCAGAACTACGATGCTTGGGGCAAACGGCGCACCTCCGACTGGCGCGCCATCAACAGCGCGATTACCAGCGTCGTGCGCCGGGGCTACACGGGTCACGAACAACTGGACGAGGTGGGGCTGATCCACATGAACGGCCGGGTCTATGACCCCACCCTGGGCCGCTTCCTCAGCCCGGACCCCTTCATCCAGGCCCCGGAATTCAGCCAGAGCCTCAACCGCTATTCCTACGTGCTGAACAATCCCCTGTCCCTGACGGATCCGAGTGGGTTCTTCAGTATAGGAAAATTTATCAAGAAAGTGGGTGACTTTTTTGAGAAGCATTGGGTGGCGATAGTTGCTGTGGCTGTAACGATTTTCACAGCGGGATGGGCATCTGGATTCACAGCCGCATTTTGGGGAAGCGTATTTGGTGCCAATACAATCGCTGCGGGAGTAGCCATTAAAGTGACCGGAGCACTGGTTGGTGGCTTTGCTGGCAGTGTAGTCAGTTCACTATTGCATGGAGGAAGTTTGTCAGAGGCGCTGAGAACGGGATTTAAGGAAGGTGTGGTGGGTGCATTGCGACGGATTGATACTCTGGTCAGCAATGTACTACTTCCCAGTTGGAACGCAACCCAGACAGTAACTTCCACTGCAGCGCGATTGACAATCCAAATGGCGAGAACCGTTACCAGAGGTGTGATCAGTGGAACTATTGCAGAACTGCTAGGGGGGGATTTCAGCCAGGGCTTTCGTCTTCGTTTTGCTGCTGAAAGTGTGCGTTGGGCCATCGAAGCCTATACGGGGTCTCCTCTGACCTGGAAGAGAGCGACTCAAGAACCCGAAGTCAAGTCAGATGGACAGATCAAAGATTTCATGTCTATCCATGCCAACCATATTGGTATGGCGAATAAGAATCTGAGTGAGCTGGCAGATCCTTGTTTTGGATGTGAAGGCGGACCTGTGAGCAGATTTGCCAATCTATTCCCAGGCATGAATTCCGGGGCAGTTCTGCATGACCACTTTGCGGGAGATATGGAAAATCCATCAAAAATTGGCTGGTTGGATAAGATACTCAACGGGATGACAAATCAAGCAACCATCGTTCCCGTAATTGGTGTCAATTACATAGGACTGGGGAGTCTGAATGCCCTCTATGAGGCTCGCTTAGTACGGGAGCAAAATCATTGAAACTACCCAACATCACCCAAATCGCATTCAGTCTGGTTTCGGGCCATAATACAGGTAGCACATTATACACTATAAGGAGAATCGATTATGTGGAACTTACGCAGAACTGCTGTTGCAATTGCGCTGGTCGTTATGGGTCTATCTTTGCTTTGGATGGGTGCCCGCGCCCAAAGCGGATCGGAAGGTGACGATGGACCGATACACCATTTCTTCCTGCCACTGCTCAATAGTAGCGGCGAACCTGCTGGCGCAGCGCAGGAAGAAGACCCGGCCATCGTTGATGAGGAAGATACGAATGGGGAAGCCGTGGAGGAGCAACCCGTCACAGCCGCCGCGGCGAAGAACATCACCATATCCCTAAGAAACCCGTCCATGGACCCATTCTTTGGGATTCAATCTAACAGCAACCACGGCTGGATCACAAGCAATTTAACCTCTGCATGCGATAATGGTTTCAAGCAAGGAACAGAGAGACCCAAAGGCTGCGACCCTACCAATCACTATCGGGCGTGGATTGACGGGCCGATGAATCCCTATAAGTATGGCAGCCACACCTATTTCCAGATTCCGCACGCGGAAAACTATCGCATAAAGGTTCCCAACCACGCCTGGGGCAACCGCCCCAGTTGGACGATGGAAGGCGATGTAATGCCCTCCCGATACAAACTCCAGGAGAATCTCTATAACAATCGTCACTGGCTCTATTCGGTCAGAAATGTCAACGGCACCCTCTACGGTCTCACCCATCACGAGTGGTATTTACCGGCCAACACCGAGTTGATTGGAGGCATCCCTTTTCTCAAGCCAGACCCAAAAAATCTTCCCTGGATTACCTCAATCGGTTGGGCCACTTCCAGCACAGGCGGCACATCCTGGCAGATGAAGTCTCCTGATGTTGGTTCAGCCCGTCTTGTCGTTGTGCCGGAACCAAGCGCTACGGCCATCAAAACCGATGTCTTTGGCTTTTCCCATCCATCCAACATCGTGAAGAGCGGCTCTTACTACTACTTCTTTACGTCCAGCGTTCACTACAAGGGTACGCAATTCAAGAGTGGGGTCTCCCTCTTCCGGTCGTCATCGATCAACCGGCCCACCCAATGGCAATACTGGAATGGCAGCGGATGGACCACCATCGACCACAGCACCTATCAGGGCAACTTTGGCCGGCAAATGCCCTACATCTTCTGGGCCACAGACATGAACGATGTATCTACCCACCTGTATGCGCTCAACGTCCGCTACCATACACCGAGCAGGCAATGGATTGTGTTGGGCAGTTCATGGTGTGACGATTGCAACAAAACGCCAGTCTATTCGTGGACAGGCAACCTTGCCTCCCCAACCGACCTGGAGAAGAGCATCCGCTCCATCTCGAATTTCCCCAGTGGGAGTACGACCCAGCCCTACTTCAGCTTCTTTGAGGTAAGCGGCTCTGCCGATGACAACTACCAGAACATTGGAAATCAGCCATTGCTGGTCGTAGGAAACAGCGCCCAGGATGCCTATTTGCACCAATTTCTGAGTATTGCGTGGAAATAGCAGACGCCACTGGAAAGAGGTGTAGGGTCACCGGCTTAGGGTGCTGAACCAGGTATAGCAGGACCGCAGCCTGCCGGCACTTGGGCGGTTTTACGCATTCGCACAGCCCCATCTGAAACGGAAATCCGGCCAGTGCCACTCTGCCGGTGACCAGATGAAGCGACCAGAGAGCACATCTTGTTTGGGTTGAAAGCCTCCTCCTCACAATCCCCAAACCAAACGCCCTGACCGTGCGGTCAGGGCGTTTGGTTTGGGACATCAGAGCAGAGCAAGCTGCATACAGCGCAGTTCCTGGGGCAGAGGTTCGAGACGAACAGTCTCTTGCGTCGGACTGCCCCAGGTGCGGGTCGTGGTGCGTGTATCGGGCTTGAGCAGACCGGACAGCCCAGTGGCGGCGAGCTGCTCCCCGGCCAGAACCCGTTGGGCCAACTCGGCCAGGAAGTCGCCGTCCCCCGCCTCTTCGGTGATGTAGACCACCTTCACGGCCTGGGTCTGGCCCAGCCGCCACACCCGGCGCATGGCCTGCCAAAGCGTGTACAACGACCACTCAATTTCGAAAAAGATGCATGTGGCGAAGCACACAAGGTTCAATCCCGTTTTGATTTTTTTGGGATTGACGATGAGTACATCGAGCACGCCAGCGTGGGCGGCAATCCAGCCTTCCGCTTGGCCGGGGCCAGGGAGGCAGGCAGCACCTGGGCGCGCAGCCCGGCTCGGCTGAGCACCTGGATGATGCGGGGCTGGATGTCCCGCTATACTCTCGCATCAAGGATTCACCTCCATTACTCGTTCGTTACTCGTTCACTTCTTCGACACTATACCCTTTCTCTTCATAAGGCAAATTTACTCAAAACTTTCACTCACTTTACCAAGTTATTTGATCGCTATTCCTTACCTCTCTTTTCCTGGCTGCTCAGTTCACTTGGCGAAGGTATTGCTCCTGTCGGGGGATATTGAATGCGCGGGTGATGGATGCCCTGTAGCACCTGCAAAAAGACACTCTTGGCGATCTGCAACTCCTGGAAGGTGAGGGGGCTGGAATCCAACGCGCCCTCCAGCACCCGTTCTGTGATCAGCCGCTCCACCAATTTTTGCAGATCATCACGGGTGGCCGGGCGTTCGGCGCGCACAGCCGCCTCGCATGTATCGGCCAGGAGCATAATGGCCGACTCTTTGCTGCGCGGGTCTGGTCCGGGATAGCGAAAGTCCGCCGGGTCCACATTTTCTACACCTTCCTGGGTCTGGGCCTGGCGGTAGAAATAGGTGACCAGTTGCGCGCCGTGATGCTCGCGTATGAAATCCTGCAAAGGTGCGGGGAGATGGTATTTGCGCGCCAGGTCCACACCGTCTTTCACATGGCTGATGATAATCTGGGCGCTGGTACGCGGGTCTAGCCCGGCGTGGGGGGTACTCTCGCCGTCCAGAAAGTTCTCGACGAAAAAATAGGGGCGCACAGTCTTGCCGATGTCGTGATAATAGGCACCCACACGGCTTAAAAAGGCGTCAGCACCGATGGCTTCGGCGGCGCGTTCGGCCAGATTGCTCACCAAAATTGTGTGATGATAGGTGCCCGGCGCTTTGAGCAGCAATTGGCGCAAGAGGGGATGGGTGGGGCGGCTTAGCTCCATCAATTGTAGATTGGTGGTGATACCGAAGAGCGCACCCAGGCCGAAGTAGCCGATCAGCCCCAGGCTGGTTGCCAGCGCGCCGTTAAGCATCCCAATCGTTAAGGATTGCAGGACCAGCACTGTCCTGGTTGCTTCCAGCGAATGCGGCCAAAAAGCAGCCGACATGACAAGATTGCTGACAGTCACAGCCAGCCCGGCCCACAGAAAAGCGGATAGACGCTCGGCTTTGCCCAAGACCAACGCGCCGAGTAGACCACCAGCACAGGAGTAGAAGATCAGAAAGACATCGCCGTGGCTGAGATAGGCAATGAGGAGGGTGAAAGCAAGCACGACGATCAGCGCCACTTGGGTATCCAAGAGCAGGGCTATCAGCATCCCCACCGCCGCCAACGGGAAGAGATAGGGCATCCATTGATGGGGAATGATCATTAGTTTGGCAGCGATCAAAGCGCAGAGAGCCAGCAGCACGAGCAGGGCCATCTCCTGGCGAGAGAAAAAGGTATGCATGCGCAACCGATAGATCGCGCCACCCACCAGCGCCAGCACAACCGCCGCCAGCAGAAGAGCCTGCATCACCGACCAGAGAGTGGGTTGGCTTTGGGCCAGCCCCATCTGTTCCAACACTTCCACATCTTCGGCGGTCACAATGTCCCCAGCGCGCAGGACGATTTCGCCCTGTTCCAGGATACTGATCTCGGCGGGCACAGCCGCGCGTGCCTGTTCACGCAACTCTGCGGTACGTTCGGCATTCAGAAAACTGTTAGGACGGATGAAAAGACGGACCAGTTCTGAAGCCACCAATTCGGCGTCACCGTCCAGGTCTGGGCTGATCAGAACAGCCACTTTGCGCTGCACAGCGGGCAGAGATGTCTCGCGAATCTCTTCCTGCATAATCTGTTCCAGGACACGGGGCACTTCTGCCACGACAACCTGCCACTGGTCCGCGGCCACTGCGAGGATCTTCTCCGCCATCGCCTGGCTCAGACTGATGTCGTTGATGGCTTGTAGAGAGCCAAGTTTTGTTGCCGGTGTGGCCAGACTATCCAGACGCACAGTTGTGATAAATTCCAGCACATTCCTGGCTTCTGTCACCTGTATACGCCGGATACGGCTCTGCGGGGGGTCATAATAGTCGGCCACGGACAGGGCGGCCCGCTCTCTGGCCTCGCTTGTGCGTACTTTGCTCTCGTAGGCAATGTATCTGGGCGCGAGAATATCCTGCTGGGCAACCTCCCCAGCGGTGAGTTGAACCTGGCCGCCCACAGGAAATTGTAGGGAAAGAGTGCCTACCAGCACGATCCCTGACAACAGAATCAGCAGGCTGTTGGTGGCCAGGGTGAAAAGCCGGTTACGGCGACGGGATGCGTGCAGGCTTTGCATTGTCTCCTTCTTGACTGTAGGTTGGGTTCATCCGGTAGGTATTGGGTTGACTCCTTTGCTGCTTGCACCCGAAGAACCCAACCTACCAGGGATTCCGCCGCCTAGCCCAGCAGTTGGCGCACAATCTGATTGATGGCGCGTCCGTCGGCTTGGCCTGCCACCCGCTGCATCGCCACTGGCATCACTTTGTTCATATCCCGCATACTTTGCGCGCCCGTCTCGGCAATCACAGCGCGCACGATCTCCTCAAGCTGCGCCGCAGAGAGTTGTTGGGGCAAATAGCGTTCGATGACCGTCAGTTCGGCCGCCTCCACAGCCGCCAAATCGGGGCGGCCCACCCGCTGGTACTCAACGATGGTGTCCCGGCGTTGTTTGGCCGTCTTGCCGATGACCTGCACCAACTCCGCATCAGTCAGCGCTTCGGTGAAATTACCCGACTTTTGCGCTTCCAGAATCGCGCTTTTGACAGAACGCAGCGCCAACTTGGCCGTCTCGTCCTTGCGGCGCATGGCCTCTTTCAAATCGTCGTTCACTCTATCCAACAAAGTCTGTTCGCTCATTTTTCCTGTCTCACTTGAAAATAAAATACGGATCACAGAATTCACGGATAAAATCTGTGCAAATCTGCTGTTTCTGCGGTTTCTGCGTTCCCATTTTCGTCGTTATCTGTGCCACAGAACACGGATCACGGAATTTGCGGACGCGCCGCGTCCTATTTTTGTCGGTCGCCCCTACGGTATTTCATCCGGCGCGATACGGCGGGCCACAGGAAGAAATCGGGGTTGTACATGCCGATCAAACCAGGCAAGCAGTGGCTGCTGGTAGACGGCCAGGAGTCCAAAGATCACGACCAGAGCCAGGATGACCAGCACAAGTTGTGTGTACGTCATGCTCGTAGCGCCACTGGATGCGCTGGCAATCAGAAAGATCGTCGGCCCCCGGGTGATGGCCGAGATGATCACGACTTTGGCTACGCCAATGTGGGCGAGGCCGGCCAGAAAATAGGGGATATCCCCCACCGGGGCCAGAAAGAGGATGCTCCACGAAAGAATGCTTTGCGTTGCCTGCATCCTGTCCCAACGATCCAAGCGTTCGGACCCGACCATCCGCGCAGCCAATGGCCGCCCAAAGCGCCGGGTGAGGAGCATGGCACAGACGCCGCCGAGCAGCATCCCGGCCACGCCGTAAATGCCACCCCAAAGCGGCCCGTAGAGCAGACCAGCCACTACGAAAACCGCATAGTTCGGCAGCGGCGCAATGACGATTTGCAAAGCATTGAGACCCACCAGCACCAGAGGACCAGCCCATCCCAACCAGACGACAAAACGGGTGAGAGACTCTGCCTGTCCCAGCCAGTGGAAGAGACTCCCCATCCAAAGCCGGAGGGTGGCTGCGCCAAACCAGAGCAGACCGCCACCCACCACCAGGATGAACAGCCCGCCCCAAAACCAGACAGAGTTTGTCATTTTACCGATTCGACTGTTCACTGTCACCTATCCCGCCTAGTACAGAGGTCTACACCAAACAAGTGCCTTCGCGTATCCGAAGGCATGCGCTCTATTATACTTGTTTGTCAGTGACCACACCAAACCGCCCGTGCTGGGTGGATTGGTGATCCGTCCGAAACGGTAGAACAGAGGTTACCGAATTTGTGGAATGAGACTCCGCCCAGTACACACGGAACACCACTCCGTCCTCCGTCCTACCCAAGTTGGTATTCCACGTGCCATCCGTTACAATAAGGGGATACACTGCGAGTTGCGATCTGCAACTTGCAACTTGCGACCTGCAACCTGCGACTTAGAACTTAGGACTTTTATGTTTTTTGACAAAGCACGAATTCATGTGAGTGCAGGCAATGGGGGCAATGGGATTGTCGCCTTTCGCCGGGAAAAATTTATGCCTCTGGGCGGTCCGGCCGGCGGCAACGGTGGGCGCGGGGGCCACGTCTATCTGGTCGTCGACACCAGCCTGAACACCCTGCACTCCTTCCACCGACAGATCCACTATAAGGCGGAACGGGGTGGGCATGGCGGCGGGGCGGACAAAACCGGGGCCTTTGGGGCCGATCTCTACATCCCTGTACCCCTGGGCACGCTTGTGCGTAATCACGAGACCGGCGAGATTCTGGCCGATATGGTGCGCCCGGATCAGCAGACGCTGCTTGTGCGCGGGGGACGGGGTGGTCGTGGCAACGCTGCCTTCAAGTCAAGCCGCAACAACGCACCCCAAGTGGCCGAGAATGGCGAAATGGGCGATGCGGCCTGGGTGGATCTGGAGATGAAGATTGTGGCCGATGTGGGGATTGTGGGTGTGCCCAATGCGGGCAAATCAACCCTGCTCAGCGTCATCAGCGCGGCCCGGCCCAAAATTGCCGACTATCCCTTCACGACGGTTGAGCCAAGTCTGGGCGTGGCCGAGGTCAACCACCGACAGATTGTCGTCACCGATATCCCCGGCCTGTTGGAGGGCGCGCATGAAGGCTTTGGGCTTGGCCTGGACTTTTTGCGCCACGTGGAGCGCAGCCGGATTCTGATCCACCTGCTCAACGGAGCCAGCCCAGACCCGTTGGGTGATTACGCCGCCATCAACTTGGAGATGGAACTCTTCAACCCGAGGCTGGTCAACAAACCCCAATTGGTTGTACTCAACAAAATGGACCTGCCCGAAGCCCAGGCTGCCTGGCCGCAGATTGAGCAGACAATCGTCGCGTTAGGAAAGCCAGTGATGGCCATCAGCGCGGTGACCAGGGCCAACGTAAATATGCTGCTCTACCGGCTGCAAGAAATGTTGGACGCGCTGCCCGTTGAAGATGTGGTGGCCGCAGATGAGTTGGTGGAGATTAGCCCGACTGCGGACGAGAGTGCCTTCGCCATCAGCCAGCTAGAGCCAGACCTCTGGGAGGTGCAGGGCATCGCGATTGAACGGGCCGCCCAGATGACGAACTGGGACTATTACGAGGCGGCCATGCGCTTCCAGCGTATCCTCAAAGCGATGGGGGTGACAGAGGCGTTAACCACAGCGGGTGTCGTTGAGGGGGATCGGGTGCAGATCGCCGGCGTTGAACTGATTTGGGGCTACGACAACGCGTTTGGAGAATAGGTTATTAGGGATTAGGGATTAGGGATTGGGTTATTAGGATATTGGGTAACGGTCAACCTTAACACAATCCCCCAATCCCCAATCCCCGCTCCCCACTCCCCAATCCCCAATCTTCAGAGAAAGACTCAGGGATGCAGCCAGTGAGCAGCAGCAGCTTTGACTGGGAAGATGGGCTGAGCGCACAGACCCCAGAGCGGGGCGATCTGCGCATCGGCATCTTTGGGGGCACCTTTGATCCCATCCACATCGGCCATCTGATCCTGGCGGAAGAGGCCTGGTTTCAACTCAAACTGGACCGGGTCTATCTGGTGCCCGCTGGCGATCCCCCGCACAAGCAGAACCGTCGCCTCACACCCGTCGAACATCGCATCCGCATGGCCCAGCTTGCCACCTCCGACAGCGACTACATCCGCGTAAGCCGGGTGGATGCGGATCGTCCTGGCCCCCACTACACGGCGGAAATGGTGCGCATCGTGCGCCAGCGCGTGGATCGCCAAGTGGAACTCTATTTTCTGATGGGGATGGACAGCCTGGGGGATCTGCCCAAGTGGAATGAGGCCCAGTGGCTGGTGGAAAACTGCCGTCTGGTTGCCCTCAGCCGCCACGACGTGGAGATTGATTGGGTGCGGTTGAACGACGCCCTGCCCGGAGTACAGGAGAAGGTAATTATTCTGGAAATGCCGGAGCTGGAGATCGCCAGTCATATCATCCAACAGCGTGTGCGCTCCGGCCAACCCATTCGCTATCAGGTGCCCCGTCTGGTCGAGCGCTATATCCGCGAGCATAACCTCTACAGAACAAGCAGCGTCCCCGCAGTGGCGGAATCAGATATTGGATAGTAGATATCGGGTAGTCCGTAGGAGTGACCCAATACCCAATATCTACTATCTACTACCCACACTACCGACGAACACGCCGTTGGCCTGCGGTCGGCAACGGCGTGCTGAGTTGTTCCTTCAACTGGTTGATGGCTTCCAGCAATTGCGTATCTTCCATATCCGTCAACGCGTCCGGATCGATTTCCGAAAGGCGGCGGGCATTGAGCTGCACGACGCCAGTGGGCAGCTCCACAGCAATATCTGGATCAATGCCCTGGCCTTTGATCAGATTGCCTTTGGGTGTGAGCCAATTGGTCACCCCCAGCAGAATGGCCGATCCGTCACTCAGGCCAAATTGATTGAGGACTGTGCCCGTGCCAAAGGTCGTCTCACCGATGAGCAGTGCCCGCCCATTCTCCTTCAGCGCGCCGGCCGTGATCTCACCGGCGCTGGCAGTCCCTTTGTTGATCAGCGCTACCATCGGCCATTTGCGGCCATACCCCAAGCCGCGCGATGGATAGGAGTCAACATTGCCGCTGGCGTCCTTTTCCTGGAGAATAATCTCGCCTTTGGGCAGAAACTGGCTGCCGACTTTGATGGCTTCGCGTAGAAAGCCACCGGGATTGTTGCGCAAGTCCAAGACCAGACCGCTGATGGGTTCGCCGCTCAGCCGCCGGTTGTCTATCTCGCGCAGGGCATCCTCCAGGTCTTGACCAGTTTTGGCGGCAAATTGGGTAATCTGCACATAGGCCAGATCTGTGCCAGGAATCATCGTCCAGTTGACACTCTCCAATTCGATGCGTCCCCGGATAATGACAATCTCTACAGGCTCATCTGCTTCTGGGTGGCGGATGGTCAGTACAACCGGCGAATCCGCCGCGCCGCGGATCAGTCCAATCACATCATTCAGTGTGCGGCCCTCCACATTCTCCCCATCCACGGCCAGGATCACGTCGCCGGGCAAGATGCCCGCTTTTTCAGCGGGCGAGCCATCAATGGGCGCGACAATCGTGATATTCCCATCTTCCAGGGAAACGTAGGCCCCAATCCCCTCAAATTCGCCTTCCAGACTCGATTCGTGCTGCTTCAAGGCATCGGGCGAGAGAAATGTGGTGTGGCCCTCGTCGTCCAGGGTGGACAACATCCCTTCGATGGCCCCGTAGGTCATGGCGGTGAAGTCCACTTTGTCCTGATCGACAAAATGGGCAACCACCAGATCCCAGGCTTCCCAAAAGACCTTGAATTCGGGTGGGTTTTCTGCGGCAGCCAGCGAAGATACACTGACACCCCCCGCCACAAACGATCCCAGCATGAGCGACAGAATCAGCAGAAAAGCTGCCGCACGCTGCATATACGTCCTTGCACTTTTTTGTGCCATTGTTTTGCCGTCACCTGACTCAATACGCCCGCCGACTACCGGAGGGTGTCCAACCGCGTATGTACGATTGAGGAATGGTTATTTAGAGTATGCACTATTCTACTCTATTGTCTGCATGAAATCACACAATCTCTTTGTATTGGATCGAAGATAGAGATATTCACGCAGATTGGGTGTTTTTCGTAATTTACTACTTGCATTCGCAACAGAAGTGATGTATAATCCCCTCATCCATGACTCCAGTGAAAAAAGGGTAACGGGGATGGTGAAAACTCGCGAAAAAATCGCGGGCGGGGTAAAATAGGAAGGCAAGAGAAATAGAATCCTTGATTCCTATCAAAGCGAGAAACGGCATGTTTGTAGCCAATCAACAGCATATGCA
>CAMDEX010000133.1 GCA_945897075.1 Litorilinea aerophila | reverse complement strand
GCGCGCAGCCAGCCCAAGACCACCGACGGGGCAATTCCCTCTCCGGCTCTCCCCAGCCGGCGGGAGCAATCTCTCAGGTCCAGGACAGAGTAGACGGGCATTCATTTGGAATGCCCGTTTTTTGTTGCCCGCGACCCAGAAGTTCGACTTTTCGGAAAAAGTCGAACTTCTGCACTGCTTCTTCTGCACTGCTTCCGCTTCCCACTACCAGAGGAGAAAGTCGCTATGGAAAAGATTCTTCCTGCCCACGCCAGCGTTACCCCCAGCAACAGCCGCGCACCCGTGCGCCGCACAGGCCAGGCCAGCCTGCTTGCCCCCACCGACGCCTTTGTCGAGCGGCATCTCGGCCCCAACCCAGCCGAGGTGGACGAGATGCTGGCTGTCATCGGTGCAGCCTCCCTGAACGGACTGATCGACCAGACCGTACCCGCGGCCATCCGTCTGCGCCGTCCTCTGCGCCTGCCCGCGCCCCGCCCCGAATCCGACGTGCTGGCCGAGATGGCCGCGATGGCGGCGAAAAATCGGGTCTACCGTTCCTTTATCGGCATGGGCTACTACGACACCATCACCCCCGGCGTCATTCTGCGCAACATTATGGAAAATCCCGGCTGGTACACCCAATACACCCCCTACCAGGCCGAGATTGCCCAGGGACGGCTGGAGGCGCTGCTCAACTTCCAGACGCTGGTCAGCGACCTGACCGGGCTGGAGATCGCCAACGCCTCCCTGCTGGATGAGGCCACTGCGGCCGCCGAGGCGATGGTCATGTGCAAGCGGGCGCAGAAGCGCAGCGCCCAAGCCAACACATTTTTCGTTTCGGAGAAATGCCACCCCCAGACGATTGATCTGGTGCAGGGGCGGGCCGAACCCCTCGGCTACACAGTCGTCGTGGGGGATCACCGCAGCTACGCGCTTGGCCCGGAGACTTTCGGCGTACTCCTCCAATACCCGGACACGGAAGGGACGATCCACGACTACCGAGCTTTTGTGGAGCAGGCCCACGCCTACGACGCGCTCGTCGTCGTCGCCAGCGACCTGCTGGCGCTTACCCTCCTCACCCCGCCCGGCGACTTCGGCGCGGATATCGCGGTGGGCAACAGCCAGCGTTTCGGCGTGCCGCTGGGCTACGGCGGCCCCCACGCCGCTTTTATGGCGACGAAAGACGATCTCAAACGGATTATGCCCGGACGGCTGGTGGGCGTCTCGAAGGACGCCGAGGGCAAACCAGCCATGCGTCTGGCCCTGCAAACGCGCGAGCAGCATATCCGCCGCGACAAAGCCACCAGCAACATCTGCACGGCCCAGGTTCTGCTGGCGGTGATGGCCTCGATGTACGCGGTCTATCACGGCCCAGCCGGGTTGACGCGCATCGCGCGGCGGGTGCAGTTGCTGACAACGATTCTGGCCGGGGAGCTACGTCGCCAGGGCTATGTAGTGGGAGATGGACCCATCTTTGACACACTAAAGATCAGCCGTGGCCCCACCAGCCAGGCCGAATTGATCGAAGAGGCGCTCTCGCGTGAAGTCAATCTGCGCATCTACAAAGACGGCGCGGTGGGGATCGCATTGGACGAGGCGACGACCGTGCAGGATTTGCGCACGCTGCTGGAGATTTTTGGCGTGGATGGCGACGAAGAGTTGGAGGGGCTGGCCGAGGCAGCCGCGTTGGACTACCCCGCGCCCTTTGCCCGCAGTAGTGCCTTTCTCAGCCACCCGATTTTCAATACCATCGGCTCGGAAACCGAGATGCTGCGCTACATCACAAAGCTGGAAAACCGCGACCTCTCGCTGGCCCACTCGATGATCTCCCTCGGCTCCTGCACAATGAAACTCAACGCCACGACCGAGATGATCCCCGTCACCTGGCCCAGCTTCGGACATCTGCACCCCTTTGCGCCGCTCGAGCAGACGCAGGGCTACGCCGAACTTTTCCGCAAATTGGGCGCGGCCCTGGCCGAAATCACCGGCTTTCACAGCGTCTCGTTGCAGCCCAACGCCGGTTCCCAGGGCGAATACGCCGGGCTGATGGTCATCCGCGCCTGGCATCGCAGCCGGGGCGACACGCAGCGCACGATCTGTCTGATCCCCTCCTCCGCCCACGGCACCAACCCGGCCAGCGCAGTGATGGCGGGGATGGAGGTGGTGGTGGTGGCCTGCGACGACAACGGCAATATCGCTATGGACGATCTGAAGGCCAAAGCCGAGGCCGCCGGCGAGAAGCTGGCCGCCTTGATGGCGACTTATCCCAGCACCCACGGCGTCTTTGAAGAGGCGGTTGTGGAGATGTGCCGCATCATCCACCAGCGCGGCGGCCAGGTCTATATGGACGGGGCCAATATGAACGCCCAGGTAGGTCTGTGTCGCCCCGGCGACATCGGCGCGGATGTCTGTCACCTGAATCTGCACAAGACCTTCTGCATCCCCCACGGCGGCGGCGGGCCGGGGATGGGGCCGATCTGCGTGGCGCAACACCTGACACCCTTCCTGCCCGGCCACGCGGTGGTGGCGGGGGTGGGGGGTGAGCAGGCCATCGCGGCCATCTCGGCCGCGCCCTGGGGCAGCGCCAGCATCCTGCCCATTTCTTACGCCTACATCGCCATGATGGGCGGCAGCGGGCTGACCCAAGCCACGAAATATGCCATTCTCAACGCCAACTATATGGCGGCGCGGCTGGCCGCGACCTATCCCGTCCTCTACACGGGCAGCAATGGCCGCGTGGCCCACGAGTGCATCATAGACACCCGCCCGCTCAAAGAGTTCGGCGTGCAGGTGGAGGACATCGCCAAACGGCTGATTGACTACGGCTTCCACGCCCCCACAATGTCTTTCCCCGTGCCGGGGACGCTGATGATCGAGCCGACGGAGAGCGAGTCGAAGGACGAATTGGACCGCTTCTGCGCCGCGCTGCTGGCGATCCGGGCGGAGGCCGCCGCGGTGGAGCGGGGCGAGCTGACCCCGGAGCAGTCTCCGCTGCACCACGCGCCCCACACCGCGGCGGCCATCAGCAGCGCCGCCTGGGATCGTCTCTACAGCCGGGAGGTGGCGGCCTTCCCCGCGCCCTGGGTGAAGGAGAACAAATTCTGGCCCTTTGTGGCGCGCATTGACAACGTCTACGGCGACCGCCATCTGGTCTGCGCCTGCCCGCCGCTGGAGGAGTACGCGACGCAATGAAACTCCTATTGAGCAGCAGCGCGCAGCGGGTGCAGGCTGCCCTGGCCGGCCACGGCATCGGTTTGCAGGTGGTGGAGATGCCCGCCAGCACGCGCAGCGCGACCGAAGCCGCCGCCGCGGTGGGCTGTGATGTGGCCCAGATCGCCAAATCGCTCATCTTTCGCAGCAAACAGAGCGACCGGCCCGTGCTGGTGGTGGTCTGCGGCGTCAACCGGGTGGACGAGGGGAAGGTGGCCGCGCTGATCGGCGAGGCCATCGGCAAGGCCGACGCCGATTTTGTGCGCGCCCGCACCGGCTTTGCCATCGGTGGCGTGCCGCCGATAGGCCACACAGAAGCATTGACGACGCTGATTGACGCCGACCTGCTCGCCTTTGACGCCATCTGGGCCGCGGCCGGCACGCCCAACGCCGTCTTTCGCCTTCACCCCAGCGAACTGCTGGCGATTACCGGCGGGCAGGTGGCGGATGTGAAAAGTGAGGAATGAGGAGTGAAACGTGAAACGTGAAACGTGAAACGTGAAAAGTGAAGAGTGAAACGTGAGATCGCTGTTCGATCTCACGTTTCACTCTTCACTTTTTTACGCTCTACTTCTATTGCAGCAATCCCCGCGCAGCCACAGGCCAGACGACTTCGACTTCGCCCTGGCGGTGGCCGACGATCTCGTTGAAAAGATTGTTGGCGACGCAGCAGTGGTTGACGACGAGTGTCACCCGCTCGCCGATCTGGGGTTTGGCCGCCGAGGCCGAGAGATCGACCCAGCCGTGTTCCTCGTTGAGCTTCTCAATCTGGGCGTCGGGATATTCCAGGATCAGGCCGTAACCGCCTACACCCCGCGCCCCGTCCGAGGAGAGCGCTTTGCTGCCCGTGTCCAGCACGGCCCGCTGGCCGGTGGGGCGGCTGACAACCGTCGCGATGACGTGAAAAGCCACTTCGTCCTGGCCCATCACCCCGGAATTAATCATCGAACGGTCGCCGTAAACGTAAGTCCCCGCCCGGTGTTCGGTCACTTCTTTGTGGGTATGGGCCTGCCACATCATCGGTGAACCGCCCGCGCTGACAATCTCTAAGGGGATACCGTCAACCGCCAACAGCCGCCGGGTCTCGGCCACAAAGCCGTCGGTCTGCTCGTTGGATGGGTAGGTCATCAGCCCGCCAAAGTGAAGATGGGAGGAGGCCGCGATCAGTCGGGCCAGATCTGCCGCCTCATGGGGTGTCTGCACGCCGCAGCGCCCCAAGCCGGTGTCAAACTCCACCAACACCGGCAGCGTCAGCGCGGCCGCTTTGGCCGCAGCGGCATAGCCACGCACAGTCACATCCGAATCACCGGTGACGCTGATGCGCACGCGACGGGCCAGGTGCATCAGCCGTTCCAGTTTGGCCGCACCCAGCAGGTTGTAGGGCAGGAAGATGTCTTTAATACCGGCCTGGGCCATCACTTCGGCCTCGCCCAGCTTTTGGCAGGTGATACCGACCGCGCCGGCCTCTATCTGCATGTGGGCAATTTCCGGGATTTTGTGGGTTTTGATATGCGGGCGGTTGGCGAGTTTGTGCTCGTCCAAATAGCGCTGGAGACGGTTAATATTGGCTGACAGCCTGTCCAGATCGACGACAGCCGCGGGAGATTCCAACTGATCGATGCGCATTCCCTTCTTCCTTTGTGTCTTTGTGACTTTGTGGTGAAAACGTTAGCGGGGATCGCTGAGACGCACATCCCGGCGGCCATAAACGATCTGCCTGCTGCCCGCCAGATGGATGTCTTCGCAGCCGTCGGCCTTGTCCGGCCAGAGCAGCTTGCCCACCCGCCGCGCCCAATGGAAGCTGGTTGCCACGGCTTCGCTGTAGGGTGCGCCGTTCAACCAGCGGGCAAGAAAGAGGGTAAGGCTTGGCTCCGGGAAGTAGTTCACTCCCACCGCGCCGTTGACCGCATCCGCGCCCAGGGCCAGCCAGGTAGGGGCCAGGCTGGCCCCGTAGCAGTTGACACCGTAGACGATGCCCAGGTCCAACAAAGATGGATCTTGGCGATAGGCGGCGAGCAGCGGATTGAAGAGGCCGCCGTCAATCTGCGATTCGCCCCGGTAGCCAACCAGACACCCTTTCTGGCCGTGAACGAGCAGCAGCAGATCGACCCGATGGCCTTTGCTCAGGTCAAAGAGCGCATCCGCGATGCGTTGGTTGTTGACGTCGGCATCCTCCAGAATGACCACCCGGTCGTAGCGGCGGTATGCGCCGAGCAGACGCAGAAGCAGCTTGGCGTATTCTTCGGTGACGGTATCTACGACTCTCATCGCCCAAGCAGGCAGCTCCAACCCGCTGATATAGCCGACATTTTCCAGGACAACAAGCAACGCCCGCGCTTTGACGGCGACGGGAAGAATAGGGGAATGGAAGTTGGCGGCGGTAGTGGGCATAGGGATAATTGGGGATTGGGGAGTAGGGACTGGGGACTGGGGACTGGCGACTCGCATACTCCAATCCCCAGTCTCTAATCCCCAATCCCCAATCGCTGATCAATACTGAAAACGTCCGCTGGCGTCAATCACGCGCACGCGAAAATTGTCAACCAATGGACGCAGACCATCAACCAGACCGTTCCATTCGGTGGAATGGATCACACGGGCTGCATCGGCCTCGTTTTCCAAGACGCCGCCACCCATAATCTGCGGCGCGTTGCCCCACAAGGTATACCAGGCATCGGTGATGCGCAGACCCAATTGGGCCATCCCCGGCCCCAGAGTCTGCATCACATAGCGCTGGCACTCCTCTTCCCGTCCTTCTCGCATATCGTAACTGATCAGGACTTTTACCATCTCGTTCCCTCACTGAATTGTTCGGTTGCGTGCAACTCTTTGTCCGTTGCAGTATATCACATTTTGACAAAGCCCCTGCAAGAGAGATTCCTTTGGGTGCATTGCAGTTGTAGGGCGAATCAGCGGTTACTGGGGGCCGCACCAGGCCAAAGTCGTCGTAGTCGTAGGTTGGGTTCTCCCGGCAAGAGATCATTGCCTACGTTCCAACGCACGCCGGGAGAACCCAACAGCGCCCGTTTCCTATCGGATGAATTGAGTCGCCCCGGCTCTACGGACGCTCCCTTGTGGAACTCAGGGCACTGTCTGAACGTTCTAGAAAAGATTCGTATACACTTGGCATACGCAAATGGTTTGCAGCTAGTCTAGCGAACTGCTATAATCCGTTCAACTACAAGTGCCGGGGACTTTATTCTTCTCAGCGAAAGATGAAATGACCGATGACCCAAGCCCATTATATCACTCTTATGCTCCGACGCAGTTGGTTGCTGGCGTTGTTGCTGGCTTTGTTCCTGACCGGTTGCCAATCTGCCCTGGACGAACCAGTGGCAGCCGTGCCCGCTTCTCCACAGCCGCCGCAAGTGGTTGACCCCACCGCTACACCGGCCGCAGCAGCCCAGCCTACGCCCACGCCGCTGCCCGCCCCGCCCGCAGCAGCGCCCGCAGCAGCGCCCGCTACCCAGGCCATAGAACCCCTGGCCGCGGACAAAGCCAACCCTCCCGTGCAACTGCGTATCCCTTCGCTTGGGCTGGATGTGCTGGTTTCGCCCATGACCTGGCGCGTCACGGAAGTCAACGGCACACGCACGACCGCGTGGGCACTGCCCGATTCTGGCGTTGGCTGGCATCCCAACAGCGCACGCGCCGGCAGTGTGGGCACAGTTGTCATCTCCGGCCATCAACTGCTGGGCGATGCTTCCTTCGCGCCGCTGGCCCTGGGCGATGTGACCACCGGTGCGGAGATTCTGTTGACTGACAGCGCGGGGCAGAGCTTTGTCTACCGGGTGACGGCTGTCTCCGACCCGCTGCCCATCGCCAACGCCAGCGCCGCAGAGTCGGCCCTGGCCGCCCAATATATCGCGCAGGGTGATGGCGCTACGCTGACACTGATTACCGGCTGGCCCGATTTTTCATCCACCCACCGGATTTTTGTGGCGGCGGATTTCCAGGGCGTGCAGAACTGAGCTGGCAGGGATGAGAGAGGACGCTGCCACCCCTTTACACTGTACGGTCATTGTTCCCGTCTACAACGGGCGGGAGACGATCCTCGCTTGTCTGGCTGCCCTGGCCCAGCAGACGCTCCCGCTGGAGCAGTTCGAGGTGATCGTCGTGGATGACGGCTCCACCGATGGCACGGCCGGGGTCGTGGCTGCGTGGCTGGCTGCACGCGGCCTGGACAATTGGCGTCTGCTCAGCCAGACAAACGCGGGACCAGCCGCAGCGCGCAATCACGGGGCGCGTATGGCCGCCGCTCCCATCCTGCTCTTCACCGACGCCGACTGTAGACCAGAAGCGCAGTGGGCGCAGGCGTTGCTGGCCGCGTTTGAGACGCCCGATGTGGTAGGGGCCAAAGGCACCTATCTGACCGACCAGAGCGCGCTGACACCGCGCTTTGTGCAGGCCGAGTACGAAGACCGCTATGACCGTATGCGCGGCAGCGAGCGCATAGATTTCGTGGACACCTATTCCGCAGCCTACCGGCGGGAGATCTTCCTGGAGAATGGTGGCTTTGCCACGATCTTCACCACCGCCAGTGTGGAGGATCAGGAGTTCAGCTTTCGTCTGGCCGCCAAAGGCTACCGGCTGGTCTTTGTGCCCGCGGCCCAGGTCAAGCACACCCACGACACGGATCTGGCCGAGTATTGCCGGCGCAAGTATGCCATCGGCTTCTGGAAATCGCTCCTGATCCGCTGGCATACGGAGCGGATGGTGCAGGACAGCCACACGCCCCAGGTATTGAAGGTGCAGATGTTGCTGTGGGCGGCGCTGGTGGGGCTGTTGCCGGTGGCCCTGCTCGGCCTTGTCTGGCCGCTGCTCTTGCCCGTCTGGTGGCTGCTGGCGGGTGGGCTGGCTCTCTTTTGCCTTTCGATACTTCCTTTCGTGGGCAAACTGGCCCGCCGTTCCTGGCGGCTGGCCGCTGTCGGCCCGTTTCTGTTGGCCGCCCGCTCCCTGGCTTTGGGATTGGGCTATTTGGCGGGCACGATTCACTTTGCGGGCACCCCGCCCGGCGCTTCCCACCCGGTCATCCCCGGCTGGATGCGGCTGATCAAACGGGGCATGGATATTGTGGGCGCGCTGGCCGGGCTGCTGGTGGCCGTGCCGCTGGTACTCTTGGCGGCCATCGCCATCAAACTGGACAGCCAGGGGCCGATTTTTTACTTACAGCGGCGGGTGGGCGAGCACGGGCGTTCGTTTCAGATTGTCAAGCTGCGCAGTATGCAGGTCAACGCGGAAGAGCGTCTGGCGGATCTCATCGATCTGAACGCGCTGGATGAGCCGGTCTTCAAACTGGTGGATGACCCACGGGTGACACGGGTGGGGCGGTTGCTGCGCCGCTATAGCCTGGACGAGTGGCCGCAATTCTGGAATGTGCTGCTGGGCGAAATGAGTCTGGTCGGCCCGCGACCGGAAGAGGAGCGGATCGTCGCCCTCTACAACGACTACCAGCGCCAGCGGCTGTTGATGAAGCCGGGTCTCACCGGCCCGATGCAGGTGAGCGGTCGGGGGGACCTTTCTCTGCGCGAGCGCATCGCATTGGAGCTGGACTACATCCAACACTATACGCTCTGGCGGGATATCAAGATTCTGTTCAAAACACTCCCCACTGTATTGAGCAGCCGGGGCGCACGTTAACAACAATTTTTTCTAGCGGAGGTACGCACACAATGAACGGACGCAATAGTCAAATCAATCAGAACGGGCGATGGCGCGGGCGGGGCTGGTGGGTGGCGCTGGGCAGCCTGGCCCTGCTGGCGCTGGCCCTGTTGGGTGGAGCCGACGCCTGGGCCGCGCCCGTGGCCGACCGCATGAACCAGACAGTGCCCGGACGCACACCGACACCCCAACCGACAGACGTGCCAACGGTCACGCCTACATCGCCGCCTGCGCCGACCGATGCCCCACCCCCACCCAACCCACCCGACCCGACAGCCACGCCGGCGGGCGGTAGTAGCGGCGGCGGAAGCGCAGCCACAGCCACCCCCCTGCCCACAAACACGCCGACGGCTGTGACCACACCGACAGCCACGGGGACGGCCACGGCTGTCCCAGGCTTTGGCCTTGTGCTGCAAATGGCAATTTCGCCGACGCTTACCCTACAGGGGAGCGAGGTGGCGCTGCGCTTTGTCATCACCAATCCCGGCACAGTGGCGGCGGTCAATGTACAGCTGCGCGATGAGCTGCCCAAATCCCTGATTCTGGTGGGGAGCAGTGTGAACGGCGGCAAAGCCACTGTGGAAAAGAGCGGCACTGGGGCTACGATCCTCCTCCTCAGTTGGCCCTCCCTGGCCGCGGGGGCAAAAATCGAAGCGACTGTGCGCGTTAAGATTGCCGCCAACACACCGAATGGCGCTGTGATTGACAATCTGGCCGTGGCCTGGGCAGACAACGCGGCCATCTATACCGCGGGCATCAGCCTCGGTATGCCGCCTGCCCTGCTGCCCACCTTCGATTAGCCCCAATGGATCCGAATACCCGTAGGGGTTTGGGGGGGCAAGAAATTTACACACTGGCAGGATCGCCCGCCCACCCAAACCCGTACAAATCTGGCCCTGTCATTGCTCTGGCGATGGCAGGGCTTGCCTTTTTTTTCTATAGCGCCGGTCTTGCGCCCGGCTTGACCTGGGCCAACTACGGCGCGGACGGGGGCGATCTGCTGGCCGCGGCGGTGACGAATGGCATCCCCCACCCCACCGGCTACCCGCTCTATATTCTGCTCTTGCAGGGCTGGATAGAACTGCTCGGCTGGTTGACCCCGGCCAGCGACATCGCCTGGCGCGGCAACCTCTTCAGCGCCGCCGCGGCCGCGCTCAGCGTGGGCTGTACAGTGCTGGTGGCCCAACGCTTGTGGCGTAACGACCGCACAGCGCAGTGGGCCGCACTGCTGAGCGGGGCGGCGTGGATGGTTGCCCCTCTGCTGTGGGGTCAGGCGCTGATCACCGAAGTCTACGCCCTGCACGCGGCGATCTTTGTGGGGCTGGCCTGGCTGTTGCTGTGCGCAGAGTACCGCCACCCCCATTTGCAGGGTCTGTCCGTGGGCGCGCTCTGCGGTCTGGGGCTGGCCCACCATTTGACGATTGGGCTGCTTGTGCCGGGGCTGGTATACTGGCTCTGGTCTGATCCCACAGGGCGCGGATGGCGGCTGTCACTTTGGCTGGGGTTGGTCGTGGGGTTGCTGCCGGGGCTGCTGCTCTACGGGCGGATGCTCTGGTTGACCGACGAGAGCGCGCCGGTCTATTGGGGGGGGACGGACGCTTTCTCCAGCTTCTGGTGGCTGGTGAGCGGGGCGGCCTACCGGCGCTATCTCTTCGCCGTGCCGCTCTCAATGCTGCTATCCCGTCTTAGCGGGTGGGCGTGGACTCTCACCAGCCAATGGACGCCGATTGGGTTGGGGCTGGCCCTGGCCGGTCTCTACCGCTGGGATCACTCGCTGCCCCGGCTGCGCACGCTGGCCCTGCTCTGGGCGCTGCCCGTCAGCATCTACGCCATCGGCTACAACACCGCGGACAGCGAAGTCTATCTGCTGCCGCTGGTCTGGCTGATGGCGCTCTGGCTGCCTTTTGGCGCGCAAGAGGTTGCGCTCTGGCTTGGCTCGCGCTGGCCGCGCTTGGCCGACAGACAGCCGCTCTGGCTGGCCGGTCTGCTGGTTGGATTGTTGCTGCTGACTGCGGCCCGCTTCCCAACCTTTTCTCTCGCCCAGGAGGAGCAGGCCCGTCGTTTTTTGCAGAGCGCGGGCGCTGTCCTGCAACCGGGCAGTCTCGTCTTTAGCAGCGGGGACGGGGAGACCTTCGCCCTCTGGTATGGGGCGTGGGGGTCGGGCGAATTGCTGGACGCTGCGCCGGAAACGGTCTTTGTCAACGTGGCGCTCTTGCAGTTTGACTGGTATCGCATTCAATTGCAGAAGCAGTACCCCGACCTGCCGGGGGTGGCCGAGGGCAACGCGGCGGCCATTTTGCGCGGCGCGGCAGCCCAGCGCCCGATCTTTTTTTCTGAAATGATTGCACCCGCGCTGCCGGATGAACTGATCCCGGCGGGGCTGTTGTGGCGTTATCAACCGAAGCAATGACGTAGGAATGGACTTAATGAGTGCATCACAGGGTATCAAAACAATGGAACAAACGGGGATGGACTGGTCTGCCATAAAAACAGAAGGGCGGCGTTTTGTAACCTTTCGCCGCGGCCTGCTCCTGGTATTGCTGCTTTTGGCGCTGCTGGCAGGCGTCAAACTGGCGCGGGTGGGCGGCTACGCCTGGCAGGGCTACCGGCATGGGATGGCCCTGGCCGATGCGCTCGCCGCCGACCGCTCCCCGGCTGCGCTGATTGCCCACCGGGCGGATGTGGCGGACGTGGCCGCGGCCCTGACCGGGCTGGAAAAAGAGCTGCGCCCCTTTGCTTTTCTGCTGCGCCGTATGGATGGCGTGACCGATTACGGCTCTACGCTTGCCGCCGCGCCCGAACTGCTGGTGGTAGGAGCCGAATATACGACTCTGGCGGCGCGGGCGTTGTCCATCCTTGCCCCTGTTTTGCCCGCCGGCGACGTGGACGCAGAGGCTCTGATCCAGGCGCTGGGCAGCCAGGGCACAGCTCTGGCCCAATTGTCGGGCTATGCGGAGCGGGCCGACGCGGCCCTGGCGTCTGTGGATGTGACAAAGCTACACCCGCGTCTGGTGCAGCCATTGCTGGCCTTGCAGCCGCTCGCTCCGCTGCTGGGCGACGGTCTGCAAATTACATCGGCCATTCCCCAACTGCTAGGGATGAACGGGCCAGTCACCTATCTGGTGCTGGTGCAGAACAACCACGAACTGCGCGCCACCGGTGGCTTTATCACCGGCGTCGGTGTCCTGAAGGTGGCGCGCGGTCGCGTGGCCGACCTGACCTTTTCCGACAGTTACGCGGTGGACAATCTGGAGGTCTCCCACCCACCAGCGCCGCCCCAGATACAGAAATATATGAAGGCAGATCTGCTCTTTTTGCGCGATGCCAACTGGTCACCGGACCTGCCCACCAGCGCACGCACGATTGACAGCATCTACACCGGCGACAAAGGCGTGCAGGTGGACGGCATCATCACTGTTGATCTGCGCGCCGTCGAATTGCTCGTCGGTGCGCTCGGTCAGGTGGAAGTGGAGGGGATGGATACGCCGATCACCGGGGCCAACGTTGTGGCAGTCATTAAAGAGTTGTGGGGCACAACGCCCACGGGCGAGCAGCGGGGGGATTTCGTGGAGTGGTGGCGCAGCCGCAAGGATTTTATGCCGCTGATGGCCCAGGCGATTCTCGCCAAATTGAAGACAGGCCGCTTCAACTACTTTGCCCTGGTCGGCGCGGCCCAAAAGTCTATGGCAGAGCGCGCCGTCCAACTCTGGATGCGCGAGCCTACTGTGCAGGCCCAACTCCACGCCTGGGGCTGGGACGGGGGGCTGTTGCCCCAGGCCGACGCCGATTTTGTGGCCCTGGTAGATTCCAATCTGGGTTTCAACAAAGTGGATGCTGTGATGCGCCGCTCGCTGGACTACCGCGTCTACTGGCTGGACGGCCCCAGCGCACCGGCAACCGTCCAGGCGACGATTACTTATGAACACAGCCAATCCGTGCCCGGTCTGGAGGAGTGTGTGATCGCTGCGTACTACGGCGAAACCTACGACGATATGACCAAACGCTGCTATTTTGATTACGTGCGCCTGTATGCGCCGCGCGGCAGTGAGCTGATCAGCGTGCAGGGGGTGGAGGACGATTCGATTGTCAGCCGCTCTGGCGAGGCGGGAACACAGATGTTTGGGGCCTTTTTTTCCATGCAGCCAGGGCGCACCCACCAGGTCACATTCACCTATCGCCTGCCCGCGACTATCCGACAGGCGGGCTACAAACTGGTCTTCCAGCGCCAGTCTGGCTCTGGCCCTCTGCCCATCCGCTGGCAGGTGGCGAATCGGGCTTTTACGGGGACAATTACCCAGAATACGTTTGTGTGGGAGTAGGGGATTGGGGAGTAGCGACTGGGGATCGGAGATCGGGGACTGGGGATCGGGTTGCTCGATCTCCAGTCCCCAGTCGCCAATCCCCAGTCGCTACTCCCCAATCCCCAACAGTTGAGGGAGAAGTTCGCCACTGGGGCCGCGCAGAGCGACATCGGTCAGGACAGAGAGCGGGCCAGGTTCGGGGTTGATCTCAATCACCCGTGACCCGGCCCGCTTTGCGATCAAAGGCAATTCAGCGGCGGGATAGACCAGACCGCTGGTGCCTATCACCAGCAGCGCGTCGCAGGCGGAGACAGCAGCGACCGCCGCGGCCAGAGAGCTGTGCGGCAGCGTCTCGCCAAACCAGACAACCGACGGGCGAATGTTGCCGCCGCAGAGCGCACAACGGGGCGGCTGGGGAAACGTTCGTTCCTCTATTTGCACGTTGTGGGAACTCCCGCAGTCGTGGCAGTGAAAACGGGCGATGTTCCCGTGCAGATGGATGACGTTTGTGCTGCCCGCCCGCTCGTGCAGATCGTCCACATTCTGGGTAATCAGCGCAAAACCGGGCCAGCGCCGCTCCATTTCGGCCAACGCCCGGTGGCCCGCGTTGGGCATCGCCCTCTCCACCCCCGCCAAGCGGGCCATATACCAGCGCCAGACCAGTCCGGGGTCGTCGGCAAAGCCCTGGGGCGAGGCCAGCCGTTGTGGATCGTAGCGTGCCCACAGACCCGTCTGCGCGTCGCGGAAGGTGGGCACGCCCGACTCCGCGCTCACCCCCGCGCCGGTCAGACAGGCGACGAGGGCAGAATTGTGAAGTATTTCAACCGCTGCTGCAATGGAAGGGTTCATTGGGTGATTGGTTCATTGGTTCATTGGTTGATTGGGTGATTGGGTGACTTTTCCCAATCAACCAATCAACCAATCAACTAACCCTTACGCCCCAATCCTCTTCAGCCGCCCGGCGTGGCCCATCGCCAGGGGGATCAGATTGGTGGCGTGAAAGATACCCATACCGCCCCCCGCGCAGGCGCGCTCGCCGTAGGTTGTGGTGGTGTCCGGCATGGCCCGTGGACTCCAGAGGAGCGTGGGCACGGGGTGGAAGCTGTGGCTGCGTAGTTTGGCCGGTGTGCTGTGATCGCCCGTTACAATCAGCGCGCCGGGATTGAGGGCAAGAATGCGTGGGATGATGGCATCCACCGCCTCGATCTCGTGGACTTTGGCCGCAAAGTTGCCATCTTCGCCGTAGCTGTCCGTCTTCTTGACGTGGATAAAGAAGAAGTCGAAATCATTCCACACCCGCTCCAGCGCGTCGATTTCGTGGCTGGGGCGATCCCCCGCAAACTCCACAATCTCCATCCCCACCAGACTGGCAACCCCTTTGTACATCGGATAGACGGCGATGGCCGCGGCGCGCATCCCGTAAATATCGGGGAAGCGGGGCAGGCCGGGGTCTTTGGCGATCCCGCGCAGGTTGAGGGCATTGGCTTTGGGTTCATCGGCAATGGCTTGACGGGCCGCCTCCACCCAACGGTTGAGCAGACGCGCGCTGCGTTCCCCTGCCGCGCTGCCGCTGCTGTCGGTGACGGGCAGCGGACGCTTGCCGGTGGCGAGGGGATCGGTCTCGGTCAGGCTGCCGCCCAGCCCTGCGCCACGCATGACCAGCACAAAACGGTGTTCCTTCACCGGCTCTACAAAGAGCTGCACGCCCTCATCCGCCAGCACATTCCCCGTAGCCGCCTGGAGTTTGGCCGACAGACGCACACACTCGTCTGACCCGATGCGCCCGGCCCGTCTGTCGGTGATGAAGCCATCGGCGTCGGCGCTGGCAAAGTTGCCGCGTGCCGCAATGTCGTTGGGTGTCAGATGAAAGCCGATGCCCAGCGCTTCCAGCACACCCCGCCCGATTTCGTAGCGCACCGGATCATAGCTGAAGAGGCTGAGATGGGCCGGACCGCTGCCCGGTTCGATGCCGGGCCGGATGGGGATGCTCAAGCCAGTCATCCCTTCGGCAGCCAGCCGGTCGAGATTGGGGGTAAGCGCGCTTTCCAATTCGGTCAGACCACCGGCTTCCATCGGCAGACCGCCCAGACCGTCCATCACGAGCAGCACAATTTTGTCGCCGGGCTGCTGTAGTTCAACCATCAGATCGAATTCTGTAAAAACGCTTGACATGGATTCACTCCCTGGCGTGTTGATGCGGAGAAAGTCGCGGGCCATAAGCCATAAGTCGTAGGTTGGGTTCTCCTGGCAAGAGAGCGCCGTCTACGCAACCAGCCTGTGCCGGGAGAACCCAAATACTGAGTATACCAAAGCCCAAAGAAAAGCTCCGAGTGGAGCTGGTACAAAAACAGACGGGGAACGCGTGGGCGTTCCCCGTCTGTTAATTGCCAGTAGGATAGTGACTGTCCTACTGTCCTACTTCCGTCGCACTGCACTAGGCCAAAGAAATTTCAGTCTTGGGATCGAAAATGTGGGCATTGGCCATATTGACGGCCAGCGTAACCTCGTCACCGATGGCTACGCGCACGCGGGGATCGACACGGGCGATGAACTGCTTGTTGTCTTTGGACATGAGATAAAGGAAAATCTCGTTGCCCATCAACTCGGTCACATCCACCGTAGCGGTCATGTCGGATTCCAGGATGCCGGGAGGCGCAAACTGCTTGGAGTGGATGTCTTCTGGGCGAATGCCAAAGACGACCTGCTTGCCAGCGTGGGGACGCCATTCTTTGGCTTTTTCGCCGGGCACTTCCAGACGGAAACCGCCCGTGTTGATCTCCAATTTGCCGTCGCTGGCGACCAGCGTGGCATCAAAGAAGTTCATGCTGGGGCTGCCGATAAAACCACCCACGAAGACGTTGGCGGGGTTGTCGTAGAGGTCCTGGGGCGAGTCAATCTGCTGCAGCAGGCCGTCTTTCATCACCGCGATACGGGTGGCCATCGTCATCGCTTCCACCTGGTCGTGGGTCACATAGATGAAGGTGGTAGCCAGCCGTTTGTGCAGCTTGGAGATGTTGGCACGGGTCTCGACGCGCAGTTTGGCGTCCAGGTTGGAGAGCGGCTCGTCGAAGAGGAAGACAGCGGGTTCGCGCACGATGGCGCGACCCACGGCCACGCGTTGCCGTTGACCACCGGAGAGCTGCTTGGGCTTGCGATCGAGCAGCCCCTCGATGCCCAGCAGACCGGCCGCAACCTTGACGCGTGCGTTGATCTGGTCTTTGGGCGTCTTGCGCAGCTTCAGGCCAAAGGCCATATTGTCATAGACGCTCATGTGCGGGTAGAGCGCGTAGCTCTGGAAGACCATCGCGATGTCGCGGTCTTTGGGCGGCACATCGTTGACGATGCGGTCACCGATCAAAATCTGCCCGTCGCTGATCTCTTCCAGACCGGCCAGAAGGCGCAGGCTGGTGGTCTTGCCACAACCAGAAGGGCCGACAAAGACCAGAAATTCCTTGTCTTCCACACGAATGGAGAGGTCGTTCACTGCCACTACATCGCCGAAGCGTTTGTAGACGTGTTCAAAAGTTACACCGGCCATTGGATTTGCTTGCTCCTTTGAAATTGAGGTTTGCGCCTGATCACTGGCAGAATTTTGCGGTCACCCTTTGCGTGGCGAGCAATCGTCCAAAACGCAAGGGTGGGTCTCATTGCCTATACCGTCCAGTCAAAAGGCTCGTGGTTGTTGTACCCAAACGGGTATGAGAGAGAGGGCATCCGGCGCGGTTTTATGGGGAAAACCAAAGCAGATGCTCGAAATACAGGGCAGGAGGGCTGGTCCTCTGCGCAAAGCCGCGGATTCCTTTCTGTCTCTGGCGGGAAAATGGACAAAATTGATCTTCGGGGGGAAGACTGGGCGCAGTATACCACGAGACGCGACGCTATGCAAGTCGCTTTTTTGCCAAAACTGGGCTTTTTCGGGAACACTGATTCCGGGAATTGACCAGGCGATCTCTGGTCTACAGACT